>DATLWR010000046.1:0-9765 GCA_035576205.1 Mariprofundaceae bacterium | reverse complement strand
TATGACCATACTGACCCAGTGCGTTATCGAGGACGGCAAGGCCATCATGCAGATCGCAGCCTACCACAGTAGCCTCAAGAACCGTTTTGCTGCCAAGAAATTCATGTCATCGGTTGAATTTCCCGACTGATCGGCGCCCAGAAAAGTACGGCCCCATTCGGGGCCGTACTCATTGGTATCTTTACAAACGGCAGATGTGGGCGCGATCCGGACCGGTGGAAAGCATGGTCACCGGGCACTCGCAGACCTCCGCGATACGATCGAGCAGCTTGCGGGCGGCGGCCGGCAATTGCTTGATATCCGTCAGGCCGTAGGTCGATTCCGTCCAGCCCGGCAACGTCTCGTAGACCGGCTTGCAGGCTTCCAGTGCGGCCGCATCGGCCGGGATCGATTCGATCGGCTGACCGTCCTTCTCGTAACCGACGCAGATCTTCACCTCCGGCAGCCCGTCGAGCACGTCGAGCTTGGTAATGGCGAGTCCCGTGACGCCGTTGATGCGTACCGCATGGCGTACCACCACGGCATCGAACCAGCCGGTGCGGCGCGGGCGTCCTGTGGTGGCTCCGAACTCCTGCCCCTTCTCGGCCATGTGCTTGCCGGCCGGATCGCTCATCCCTTCGGCGTTGTATAGCTCGGTCGGGAACGGGCCGGCACCGACACGGGTCGTGTAGGCCTTGCAGATGCCGAGTACCTCGTCGACCTCTTTCGGGCCGACGCCGAGGCCGGCCAGCGCCGCACCCGAGACCGTGTTCGACGAGGTGACGTACGGATAGGTGCCATGATCGACATCGAGCATCGAGCCCTGTGCACCTTCGAAGAGGATCTTGTCGCCGGCCCTGCTGCGCTGGTAGAGGATCAGCGGCACGTCGGCGGCCAGCGGTAGCAGCCGTTCGCGCGCCAGATCCAGCGCCTCGAACACCGCTTCGCGGGTCACCGGCGCAGCGCCGAGGAATTCGGTCAACATGAAATTCACGTAGCGCAGGTTCTCGTCGACTTTCGCCTCGAGACTGGCACAGGTGACATCGATCAGGCGGATGCCGCGGCGTGCTGTCTTGTCCTCGTAGCAGGGGCCGATGCCGCGTCCGGTGGTGCCGATCTTCGCCTTGCCCTTGGCCGCTTCGCGCGCTGCATCGAGTGCCCGGTGGTACGGCAGAATCAGCTGGCAGCGGTCGGAGATGCGCAGGCGCTCGACAACCGGCACGCCGGCGGCCAGCAGCATGTCCATCTCCTCGACCAGCCGGAACGGATCGACGACGGTGCCATTGCCGATCAGGCTCAGGGTGTTGGCGTGCAGGATGCCGGACGGGATGTGGTTCAGCACCGTCTTCTGGTTACCGATCACCAGCGTGTGGCCGGCGTTCGGGCCACCCTGAAAGCGTGCCACGACATCCATTTCCGGCGCCAGCAGATCGACAATCTTGCCCTTGCCCTCGTCACCCCACTGGATTCCGATCGCTACGATATTGGTCATTGAATCATCCTCTTGTCAGTCTTGCGATACGTTGGGCGCTGCATCCATCCAGGCCCACAGATCGAACGAGAAACCGGTGGCCGGCATATCGCGGCCGTGTGCGGCCATCATTTCGTCGTAACGGCCGCCATGCAGCAGCGCCTGTGACGCCTCGGCGGCGAAACCGCTGAAGACGATACCGTTGTGATAGAAAAATCGCGGTGTGACGGCAGCATCGATGCATACTTCCACTTCGCCGGAGAGCCGCTCGGCCACCGCATCGACAAGCTTCAGCAGTTCCCCGGCCGCCTTGTCGAAGGCCGGATTCACCTTGCCAGCTTCAGCTTCCAGCCAGCGGCGGTCGGCAAGTCCCGAGGCCATGGTGACCAGCGCCTCGCCGCAAACCGCATCGATCCGGCCCTTGCCGATCTCGGCTCGCACGTCGTCCGGCGAACGGCGACCGAGCAGCGCAGCCCAGAACTCGACCGGCTTGCTGCTGCCCGACACAAGTGCTTTCAACAGACCGATATGGCCGACCTGCAGCACCGGCTCCCGGAACCCGGCCCGGTGCATTGCCATGGCAGCCAGATGCATCACCTCGATGTCGCACGACTGGTCGGCCACGCCCAGATATTCGACGCCCATCTGCCACTGCTGGCGGGAGGCGGTGCGCGCGTCGGGGCGGGCCAGGATCACCGTGCCCGAATAGCAGAGTTTCAGTACCGGCTCCGACTGCAGGCGTGTAGCGGCAATGCGGGCGATCTGCGGTGTCATGTCGGATCGGATGGCGAGCAGGCCCGTGTCGGCAGGATCGGAGAAGACCAGCGTCTGGTCGGCCAGAAACCGTCCGGCACCGGAGGAGAGCGTTTCAGGCCGGTCGATGATCGGCGGGATCACCTCCTCGAAACCGTTCTCCTCGAACAGCGCAAACATTTTCCCCTGCAACGTACGCAGGGTTTTGGCCCGGGTGCCGATGGCATCGGCAAGTCCCAGAACGGGCTTGATGGCAAAACTCACATTGGCTCCAGATTCAGATAGCGGACCGTTTCCATGTTCGGCAAAGCGGCAAGCGCCGCAATGATAGCGTCATCCGGCTCAGAATCGACACTCACGAGCGAAACTGCGTATTCGCGGTCCTCGCGGCGACCGAGCCGGAAATCGCCGATATTGATGCTGGCGCCAGCCAGAACGGTACCGACTGCGGCAATCACGCCCGGCCGGTCCCTGTTTTGCATAAACAGCAGCCGTCCTTCCGGCGCCATCTCGACCTCGCAGGTATCGATGCTGACGATGCGCGGACGTACTCCGTCGAACACCGTGCCGGAGACCGACCGCTCGTCCCCCCCGTCATGCACGACAACGCGCAGCAATGTGTTGAAATGGTCGGAACTGTCGCGCGCCACTTCTCCCACCTCGATACCGCGCTCTTTCGCCAGTAGCGTGGCATTGACGGCATTCACGTCTTCCATGCTTTGCGACAACAGCCCCTGCAGGATGGCATTGACCACCGGCTTGCGGTTCAGCGAGGCAACCTGACCCTCGAAGTGGATATCGACCCTGGAAAAACCGGGCGCTGTCACCTGCCCCATGAAGCGGCCGAGGCGCTCGCCCAGCAGAAGGTAGGGCGACAACAGGCGGTATTCCTCCTCGGAAACCGCCGGCACATTCACGGCATTCTTGACCACGCCGTGCAACAGGAAGTCGGCCATCTGCTCGGCCACCTGGACGGCGACATTCTCCTGCGCCTCATCGGTGGAAGCGCCGATATGTGGCGTACAGGAGAGATTCTCCAGTTCGAACAGCGGGTTATCGGTCGCCGGCTCCTGCTCGAATACATCGAGAGCGGCGGCGCGTAACTGTCCGGATTTGCAGGCCTCATAGAGTGCTTTCTCGTCGACGATGCCGCCGCGGGCACAATTGACCAGGATCGAACCCTTCTTCATGCGGCCGAGGATTTCGGCATTGATCAGGTTGCGGGTGGCATCGAGCAGCGGCACGTGGATGGTCAGCACATCGACCTGTTCGGCCAGCTCCGCCACGGTCGCCACCTTGGTGACCCCCATGGCGGCGGCACGCTCGTCAGAGATGAACGGATCGTAGACCAGGACAGTCATGTGAAGCCCTTTCAGGCGGTCACAGACGATGGCGCCGATGTTGCCGGCGCCGATCACACCGGCCTTCTTGCCGGTCAGTTCCATGCCCATGAAGCGGTTCTTCTCCCACTTGCCGGCCTTGGTGGAGGCGCTCGCCTGTGGAATCTGGCGGGCGGCAGCCAACAGATGCGCGATGGCCAGTTCGGCGGTGGTGATGGTGTTGCCGAATGGCGTGTTCATCACGACGATGCCGCGACGGGAGCACACTTTCACGTCGACATTGTCGACGCCGATACCCGCACGGCCGATCACCTTCACGCGGGTTGCAGCATCGAGCAATGGCCCCGTCAGTTTGGTCGAGGAGCGTACGGCGATGCCGTCGTAGTTGCCGGCGATCGCCAGCTTTTCCTCGTCGGAGAGCCCCGGCCGGTAATCGACCTCGACCCCGCGGGCGCGAAATACCTCCAGCGCCCGCTCGCTCATCTTGTCGGCAATCCAGACTTTAGGCATCAGACACTCCCCCCTTTCGTTCCGCATTCACCCTGCTATTCCTGACGTGCCTGGGAAAACGATTTCCGGAATCTGTTATCCCTGGCTGCGTTCGAACTCCTGCATCCAGGCGACCAGCGCATCGACACCCTCTTCCGGCATCGCATTGTAGATGCTGGCGCGCATGCCGCCGACGGAACGGTGGCCCTTCAGGGTTACCAGACCGCGTTGCGAAGCACCCTTGAGGAAGTCCGCATCCAGATCGGCGTTGGCCAGCGTGAACGGCACGTTCATCCAGGAACGGGCATTCCTGGCCACGGGGCTACCGTAGAAATCGCTGGCGTCGATCGCGGCATAGAGTTTGTCGGCCTTGCGCTTGTTGACCTTGGCCATGCCCTCAAGGCCGCCCTGTTCCTTGAGCCACTCGAAGACCAGGCCCGCCACATACCAGCTGTAGGTCGCAGGCGTGTTGTACATCGAATCGTTCTCGGCATGGATGGCGTAGTTGAACATGGTCGGCGCGAGGCTTGAGGCCTTGCCCAGCAGATCGTCACGGATGATCACGATGGTGAGACCGGCCGGGCCGATATTCTTCTGCGCACCGGCATAAATCAGGCCGAACTTCGACACGTCGATCGGACGCGACAGGATGGTGGAAGACATGTCTGCCACCAGCGGCACGCCATGAGTCTCCGGAATATAGTCGAACTCGACACCGCCGATGGTCTCGTTCGGCGTGTAGTGCACGTAGGCTGCGTTGGGATCGAGCTTCAGCTCAGCCTGCGTCGGCACGGTCGTGTAATTGGTTTCGGCCATGTCGGCAGCGATATTGACCTTGCCGTAGCGTTTGGCCTCCGAGATCGCCTTCTTCGACCACATGCCGGTGTTGATGTAATCGGCACTCTCCTTGTCGCCCAGCAGGTTCAGCGGAATCATGGCAAACTGGGATGAGGCACCGCCCTGCAGGAAGAGCACCTTGTAGTTGTCGGGAATCGCCATCACTTCGCGCAGGTCTTTCTCCGCCTTTTCCGCAATGGACATGTACTCCTTGCCGCGATGGCTCATCTCCATCACGGACATGCCCGAGCCGTTCCAGTCCAGCATTTCCTGCTGCGCACGCTCGATCACGGCGGTCGGCAACATGGCCGGGCCTGCACTGAAATTATACTTTCTTGCCATGCTTACATCCTTTTACGGGACAAATTTCGGGGACATTCGAGCTGTCTCCCTCCGGTTTTCATCAACGGCGGGGAAGATAGCCCGTCCATGACCGTTCCTCAATGTGCAGGAAGAAAAAACCACTTTCCCATTGATACGGGCGCCGCGATCGACGCCTCCCGAATTAACCCAAAAACATGGATATTTGAACCGCTCTTCCCTATCGTGCGGACATGTCCGGATACACCTACATCGATACCCCTGATCAGCTTGCCGAAGCATGTGAAACCATGCGTACCTGTTCGGTACTTTGCGTGGATACCGAATTCCACCGCGAGAAGACCTACTACCCCGAATTCGCCCTGATGCAGGTCTACGGTGGCAAGCAGTGCTGGGTCATCGATCCGGTCAACCTCGATCTGTCACCCTTGTGGGCGGTGATCTGCGATCCGGCGATTTTGAAGGTGTTCCACGCCGGCCGGCAGGATATCGAGATCATCTATGCGGCGGCCGGCAAACTGCCGCTGCCCCTGTTCGATACGCAGGTCGCCGCAGCCCTGCTCGGCATGGGGCAGCAGATCGGTTTCGGCAACCTGGTGCAGCGCATCCTCAAGAAAACACTGGCCAAGCAGGAATCGTTCAGCGACTGGCTGGCCCGGCCTCTGACTGCCAAGCAGCTCGAATATGCCGCCGACGACGTCATCTACCTGATGCCGATCTACAAGTATCTGAAGGAGCGCCTGGAGGCGCGCAGCCGCCTTGCCTGGCTGGACGAGGAGCAGGAAACGCTCACCAGCGAGGCGACCTACGCCGACAATCTCGACGAGGTGTTCTGGCGCGTGAAGGGCGGCAACAAGCTGAAGGGCAAGCAGTTGGCCGCCCTGCGCGAGCTCGCAGCCTGGCGGGAAAAGGCGGCACAGGAGCGCAATCTGCCCCGCCGCCGCATGCTCAGCGACGAAATCCTCGTCGAGATCGCCCGCAAGGAGAAGGTCACCCTCGAGGGGCTGGAACGCATTCGCGGCATGAGCGGCGGCACGGTCAAGCGCTTCGGCGACGAGTTGATCGCCTGCTGGAAGAAGGGTGTCGAATCGCCGGCCGATTCATGGCCGAAGCTGAAGGCACGTGCCCTGCATCATCCGGGCACAGATATCCGCCAGGAGCTTCTCGACTCTCTGGTGGAGCTAAAGGCAGTCGAGCAGGAGATCGCCGCCAATATCCTCGCCAGCCAGTCGGATCTGGCCGAACTGGCGAGCTGGGGGCATCGCTGCAAGGGCGAACCGCCGAAGCTCGCCATCCTGCACGGTTGGCGCTACGAACTGGTCGGTCATGATCTGTTGCGCCTGCTCAAGGGCGAAATCTGCCTGCACATGGACGTGAAGACGGGCCTGCCAGCCATTGCTGCCTGGCAGCAACAGTGAATCTCTGCTTCTCCATCGACGCCCTCTCGGCTGCCGGCGACCGGGCCTGGCGACTGCTCGAAGACGGCAGCTGGCGCCCCTGCACCTATGCCGAATCGCTGCAAGCGGGCGATGCGCGTATCGCTGATAAAAAGAGCGCTGCCGACTGGGCCGGCCGCCGGCTTGCGAAAGACAAGAGCGGTGGACTGGTACGCAAGGAGAAGCCTGGAATGTTCGATTTCCTGGCGCGCGGCATCTTCGCGCACGCCGTGCTGCACCGCCTTTCCGCCGCGCCCGTACCCGACCGCGACCAGATGCTCGCCACCATCCGCGACATGCAGCCTGGCACGCCATGGTTGATGTATCTCGATGTCGCCGGTCATTTCCGGGCGCTCGACACCCTGCATCACAGGATCATCGGCAACCTCGACATCGCCGTGCGCGGCGAAATCGCCTCCAGCGCCGAGTTCGTCGGCCCCAAGGCAGCCGACGACGACAAACTGACCGGTGAGCTGTGGCGGCAGTTCCTCGGCGGCTGGCTGGAGCATCTGAACACCTCGAAGATGGCGGTATTCGTTCCCGATGTCGAAAAGCTCAAGGAGGAAGCGGCTTACCTCGACGCCATCCGCAACTGGCAGCACGAGTAAGCGGATGCGCGTCATCACCTTCAATGCCAACGGTATCCGTTCGGCCGCCGACAAGGGCTTCTTCGACTGGTTCGCCGCACAGGATGCCGACATCCTCTGTATCCAGGAGCTGAAAGCGCATCATCATCAGGTGGCCGGGCCGGCGAAGCCTGCGGGCTATCATCACTTCTTCCATTTCGCCGACAGGCCGGGCTACTCGGGTGTCGCGCTCTATTCCCGCCGGCAGCCAGATGCCGTGCATGCCGGCCTTGGCAGTATCGATCCGGTCACCGACTGGGCGGACATGGATGCCGAGGGGCGCTTCGTGATGGCCGATTTCGGCCAGCTCTCCGTAATCAGCGCCTATTTCCCATCCGGCACCAGTTCGGAGGAACGGCAGGCTGCCAAGATGACCTTCCTGGAGCGTTTCCTGCCACTTGCCCGTCGACTGCGGGACGAGGGCCGCGAACTGATCGTATGCGGCGACATCAACATCGCCCATGAGCGCATCGATCTGAAGAACTGGCGCGGCAACCAGAAGAACTCCGGATTCCTGCCCGAGGAGCGCGCCTGGTTTTCCCGCTGGCTTGAGGCCGGCTTCGTGGACGTGTTCCGGCATCTCTATCCCGAAACAGGGGCCTATTCGTGGTGGTCGAATCGCGGTGCCGCACGCGACAAGGATGTCGGCTGGCGCATCGATTACCACGTCTGCACGAAAGGCGTGGCCGCCAGGGCGAAGTCCGTCGCCATGCTCGATCGGGCACAACGCTTCTCCGACCATACGGCGGTTATCGCCGATTTCGATATCGTGCTGTAATGCCGAGAAGTAAAACAATAACTTGAAGAAAGAATTGTAACCACCTATTCTGCCAAGAAATATCTCATTGCTTCTTGCAGGGAGTGGCTGATGGACGAAACTCGAATCGAAGAGTTGCGGCACAAGCTGACGCAGTATCGCCAGATGGTCGATCTCTATCCGACCGAGCCGAAATATCTCCAGCGCCTGGCCGAAATCCTGCTGCAGCTGGGCGAGGAATCCGAAGCCGCCGACAGGATGCGCACGCTTGAAAAGCTGTACGAGAAACAGGGCAAGGCAGCCGCCGCCCTCTCCCTGAAAAACCTCCGGGAAAGCATCTGCAGCAACGAAGCCGAAACGGATGCCGCCCTGAGCCCGTTTGCGACCGTCATCCAGCCCGAGGCTCTGCGCCAGCTGATGAGCGGTGGCAAGCGCTTGTACCTTGCCGAGGGCGAAGCACTGATCAGGCAGGGAAATACGGATGACGACATGTACCTTGTGCTGGATGGCGAACTGGCTGTGCTGGTGCGCTACCGCAAGAACAAAATGCCATCGTTGGTTCACATCCTTAAGGAGGGCGACATCGTCGGCGAAATGGCCTTTCTCGAGGGCGGCGCGCGCAGTTCCGATGTCGTGGCCAACTCCAGGGCTACTGTCATGAAACTCTCTCACAAGCGTGTGCTGCGATGCCTGCTGAACTTTCCCGAGGTCGGCGATGCCCTGCGCCGTGAAAACGAGTTGCGCCAGCGCCTGACCGCCATCAACAGCAACACGCTGCTGGCCATGCTCCCCGATGATGCCAAGGCGACACTGGCCAGACACGCAGAAACCATGCACTACCCCGCTTTTGCCGTGGTTTCCCGCTCGAAAAAGAAGCTGCCCTGGATGGGTATCATGGTTTCCGGCCTGATCCGCATCGTCGCCGAGGACCGTTTCGGCAACAGCCACCTGCTCGATCCCGTCAAGCCGGGCGACACCATCGGCGATACGGCGGCCTTGCGTGAGGAGTCGCTGCCGGCCGATATGATCACCGTCAACGAATCGGTCATCCTGCAGATTCCCGCCGAGACCTTCCGCGACGTCATGGCCGCCAACCCGATCATCCGTAATCGTCTGATCGAATATGCCGCCAACCGCCTGGCCGGCACCATGGTCCATATCAGCCAGAAAGCGGGGTAACGGGCGCATGCATCTCTTCACCTACGGTTCGCTGATGTTCGATGACGTCTGGCAAAAGCTGGCTGTCGGTCAATATGCAACCCTGCCTGCCAGCCTCTCGGGCTACGCACGAAAGTGCGTGAACGACGATTCCTATCCGGTTGTTTTCAAGAGTGATGTCAAAATGACGGTCGACGGTCTGCTGTATCTGAACGTCACGCCGCAAGACTTTGCCGTGCTGGATGAATTCGAGGGTGAATATTATACCCGCGAAGTGGTCGAGGTGCGGCTGTCGGAAGGAACTCCCCTGCTCGCCGCAACCTATGTGCTAAAAGATGCCTACCGCCATATAGCCAGCGACCAGGATTGGGATGTCGACTGTTTCGCCAATGTTGGCATTCATCATTTCCTCGAACGATATGGCGAGGAGCTTAGAGCCTAAAGGCCGAGTGACCTATTCCGGCCAAAAGCGGACATTCAACTCGATTGATTTGACCCATCGACCTATTCCACTTTTCGAATAACCGGCTCCGTATTGGAGATGATTTCCAGCGTCACGTCATAGGCGCAAATCACATAGTGGACATAGGGTCTGGTG
>DATLWR010000045.1:0-7475 GCA_035576205.1 Mariprofundaceae bacterium | reverse complement strand
TGTTGAATGTTGAAAGTCTCCAATCGTTTGTTGATGGTGCCGATGTCCTCTACCACTGTGCTGGACAATTGACCGATGAAGCCACAATGCGCGCAGTGCATATCGATGGCACACGCAACCTGATTGATGTTGCTGCACGATGCTGTATCGGGCACTGGGTTCAGCTTAGCAGTGTTGGTGTGTACGGGCCTGTTGCGAAGGGTGTGGTTACGGAAGAGTCGCCCTTGAATCCGCAAGGTGAATACGAGGTAACCAAAGCAGAATCGGACAGACTTGTGCTACAGGCAGCGAAACAAGGGGCTTTTAGTTGCTCTGTATTGCGCCCTTCCAATGTGTTTGGTGGGGGCATGAAGAACCAATCGTTGTTTGGTCTGATAAAAATGATCGATCAGGGGCTGTTCTTTTTTATCGGCAGGCCAGGCGCATCGGCGAACTATATCCATATTGATAATGTTGTGGCTGGCTTGGTTCAGTGCGGAACAAGTACGGCAGCAAAAGGTAAGATTTACAATATTTCGGATTATTGCACGATCGAAGCGTTTGTTCGCATCATCTCGGATGCGCTTGGGCGCTGTGTGCCAAAATTGCGGTTTCCTGAGATGCCTGTACGCTGGGCCAGCAAGGTGATGGGGTTAATCCCGAGGTTCCCACTGACTCAATCGAGAGTCGACGCTCTGGTGAATCGCAGTATTTACCCGATTGATAAGATCAAGGAGGAGTTGGGCTATTCTCCTGTTATGTCGATGGAAAACGGCTTGAAACAATTGGTTGCCGCATACAAAAGCAAGTGATGACAAGTCGCAGAAAAAGAATTTGCATTATAGTTGCAAGCGAAATGACCCTAAAGGCATTTCTGAAAGGGCATATTGCCGCTTTGCAACGCCAGTATGATGTCAGTATTGTCGTTAATACCAACCATCCCGACAGCTTGCGGGAGGCCGGTATTGAAGGCCGGATATACCCGCTTCAGATCGCGCGCGCGATCGCTCTCAAGCAGGATTTGAAAGGGTTGCTGCAACTGATTGGTCTCTTCAGAAAAGAACGGTTCGATATCATTCAGTCCGTAACGCCCAAGGCAGGACTACTGGCGATGCTTGCCGGGTTCTTGGCACGTATTCCGGTGCGCGTGCATATATTCACTGGCCAGGTCTGGGTGACACAGAAGGGATTTTTTCGCTGGCTGCTTCGGTCGGCTGATCGCTTGATAGCAGTCTGTGCGACACACCTATTGGCCGACAGCGCTTCGCAACGCGATTTCCTGATAGATCAGGGAATCGTTAATCCCAAGAAAATCAGGGTGCTTGCCAGCGGTTCTATCTGCGGTGTGGATGTGGAGCGTTTCCGGCCGGATCCGGAAAAACGGGCCTTGGTCCGAAAGGAACTCGGCATTCCGGAGGGCGATCTTGTTTTTCTTTTTGTCGGGAGATTGACTCCTGACAAGGGGATGTTTGATCTCGCACGGGCATTTTGCCAATTGGGGCAACGATGCCGGGAAGCTCGATTGCTTGTTGTCGGGCCGGACGAATGTGATCTGCAGGCCGAAATGAAGCGGTTGTGCACTTCCTGCGTCGATAGGCTTCATTTCGTCGATTACACGGAGCATCCCGAGCAGTTTATGGCCGCTGCCGACCTGTTTTGTTTACCGAGTTATCGAGAAGGTTTCGGAAGCAGTATCATCGAGGCTGCAGCCAGCGGCATTCCGGCAGTGGCATCGCGGATCTACGGTGTTACCGATGCCGTGGTCGAAGAGGTTACGGGGCTTTTGCACGAACCCGGCGATGTGGATGGTCTTGCGGACTGCATGTTGAGATTCGCTGATTCGCCTGAGATGCGTAGCCGTTGTGGCAAGGCAGCATATGCCAGGGCTTGCGATGAGTTTTCTTCTGTACTGGTAACGGATGCGCTGGTGCAGTACTACCGGGTGCTTCTTCCCTGACGATAATGGAACGGTAACCCTGGTTATGGCTCTGCAACGGCGTGTTAGTTCCGGTTGTTTGCTGCCTGTTCTTCCTTGGATGAATCTCGGGAACGATACGTTCATACTTCCGAAACCATGAAGCTGGAAATCAACACCTTGATCGTGCAACTCGCCCTCAACGCCTGGTTACGTTTGGGGAGATTCCGCTGGCGTGGCGTATTCATCGGCCGTGGCAGTCGTATCAAATGCCGGACTTCGATAGGAAAAGGGACGGGTATCGGTAACGGTTTCGCTGCTCGTGGAATCGGAGCGCTATCGATCGGTCGCTATTGTGCCGTTGGCGAGGACGTTCGCGTTGTCACCAGCAACCATGACATGAGCAGGCTGAGTATCAATTTTTTTGTCCAGCAGAGACTGCTTGGCCGGGTCCGAAGTGCCGACAAACAAGGTGTGCATATTGGCCACGACGTCTGGATTGGCGATGGGGCGATCGTTCTGGCCGGGGTCACGATAGGGAATGGTGCTGTGGTGGCTGCCGGTGCTGTTGTCACTCGTTCGGTCCCGCCTTATCAGGTGGTCGGTGGTAATCCGGCGCGGGTCATCAAGGACCGATTTCCACCCGACGTGGTCGAGCGCGTTTCCAGAATGGCATGGTGGGACTGGTCCGATGAACAGCTGCATCAGCATGCCGCCCTGTTTGATATTCCGTGTGATGTGCCCGGCGCCCTGAGCGAAATCGACGAGGATCGTGATGGGCCTGGCAGCGTCTGAATGCAGCACCATGATCTACTAAAGGGAGCCTCGCTGAGAAAGCTTCTCGCCAAAGGTGCCATCGGAGCACTGCTGGTTCAGGGAGTCGGGGCTCTGCTGGTACTGCTTGCCGATGTGTTTCTGGCGAGGTTGCTTGGAGTATCCCAATTCGGGCTCTATTCCGAGGTCATGGCCTGGATGTTCATGTTCGTGCTGTTCGGTACTCTGGGGTTTAATCACGCATTGTTGCGGTATGTCCCCACCTACATTGCACATCATGCATGGGCGGATCTCAGGGGGATTCTGAAGCGAAGCAGCACGTGGACGGCACTGGCATCGTTGGCAATGGTCATCGTGATACTGCTGTCTTTGGGTGTTTTCCGGTCAAGTGATGCGATTTTCGTGGCTGTTGCCATTGCACTGGTCGGTCTGCCATTTCAGGTGCTGGCCGGATTGCGTCAGGCTACCTTGCGCGGTTTGCATCAGACCGTCCGGGCCCTGACGCCGGAATTGATCATTCGGCCTGCTGCGTTATTGATGTTGCTTGGTGTCGTCGCAGCTTTTTGGGAATCGTTTGGCGCGGCGCAAGCTATCTTCCTGAACCTGGTCGCGGTACTCCTCGCATTCATGGTCGGTGTCGTCTGGCAACGTCGCTATCTGCCAGGCGAAGTTGCCGGGGCGGAAGCCGTTTATCATGACCGGGAGTGGTTTGCGGTTGCCTGGCCCCTGCTCGTTCTTGTCTGCTTGCAGGCGCTCGAAAGCAGCCGGACGGATATCATGCTGCTTGGCCTGCTGGTCAACGAGAAGGCCGCCGGAATCTACGCCGCTGCCAATCGCTTGGCCGAGATAATCCTGATGATCATTGCATCCGCCAATGCCGTGGCGGCCTCCCTGATGGCACGTTTACATGCGACCGGTGAACGGCAGGAGCTTCAGCAACTGGTCAGTATGGCAACGGCTGGCGTACTGCTGGCGGCTCTGCCCATATCGGTCCTGCTGGTGATTTTCGGTCATGACATTCTGCGCCTGTTCGGAACAGAGTTTGTGAGCGGCTATCTTCCGTTGACGATACTGCTGGCGGCTCAACTGGTCGTCGCCATGGCCGGTTCGGTCATGCTGCTGTTGACGCTCACCGGTCATCAGTCGGAAGCGGCGATTCATATGGCTTGGGGTGTTGTCCTGAAATTGATCCTGTCGCTGGTTCTGATTCCGAACTACGGCATGATGGGGGCCGCAGTAGCCACGTTTTGCGGGGCCCTGTTGTGGAATATCCGGATGCTGCAGCTGGTACGACGTACCGTCGGCGTTGATCCCTCTGTCATTCAGGTTTTGCGTATGCTGTGGCACCCGAAGTCCGTGGCCGGTGCCGGGAGCGAATAATGCGGGTTCTTCAGGTCGTCAAAACGGTCGATGGAGCGAAGTGGGCGGTCGATCAGGTGGCTGAACTGGTTGCCCGCGGTGTGGAAGTTCACGTTGCCTTGCCCCATTTTCATGGGCGTTTCATTGAGCTATGGCAAACAACCGGTGCAAGATTGCATGCCTTGCCGATGGATTTGCCGGTTGGCGCTCCGTGGCGATTGCCGGCTTTGCTGCAGGATGTGCGCAAGCTTGTGCGCGAGGTGTCACCAGACCTGATCCACAGCCATTTCTTCGGTACCACGCTGGTGCTGCGCTACGCCCTGGGAAAGGATCATCCCGTTCCTCGTCTATTCCAGGTGCCTGGCCCCCTGCATCTGGAGCATCGCCTTTTCCGGGAATGGGAGCTGTCGAGTGCCGGCAGTAACGACTCCTGGATCGCTTCCAGTCGATATATTCTTGACCATTATCATCACGCTGGCATTAACGCAAAACGCCTTTTTCTCAGTTATTATGGAGTCCGGATCCGGCCTCCCCAACCGCGGCTGGGGAGGTTGCGTGATCATCTCCATATCAACGTCAGCGACAAGGTTATCGGCAATATCAATTACCTCTATCCGCCGAAGTGGTATCTGGGGCAGAGGAAGGGACTCAAGAGGCACGAGGATGTCATTGATGCGCTTGGACTGGTCCTTGCCGAGCGGTCAGATGTCGTCGGACTACTGGTCGGAGGCCAGTGGGGCGGCGGCAAGCGCTATGAGGAACGATTGCGAAATAAAGCGCAGGAGATTGGCCACGGCAGAATCATTATGCCGGGCTATATGGCAGCCGACGAAGTCCTGGGCGGATGGGCCGATTTCGATCTGGCTGTGCATGTGCCGTCGTCCGAGAATTGCGGCGGTGTTGTCGAACCGCTCCTGGCCGGTGTGCCGGTTATCGCCGCCCGTGTGGGAGGGCTACCCGAAGTGGTGATCGATGGCGTGACCGGCCTGCTGATCGATAAGGGTGATGTGGGGCAACTGGCCGACGCGATGATCAGGACGCTCGATCACCTGGATGGTTACCGCGGTATGGCTGCATGCGGGCAGAAGCTGGTTCGCCATATGTTCGATGTCCGCCGAACGGCGCAGGAGGTGCTGGATATCTATACTCATCTGATCGAGGGTACGCCGGCTCCTCGGGCATTCGATTCCCATGCCTTCGCGGTTTCCGGAGAAAGTACATGAAACGCTGTTTTGATCTGGTTGCAGCACTGTTGCTGCTATTGCTGACCTCGCCGTTCCTGTTGGCGGCGATGCTCTGCATCCGTTTAACGATGGGATCACCGGTCCTGTTCGTCCAGCTCCGTCCCGGCCTGCATGGCAGACCGTTTCATCTCTACAAGTTGCGCACCATGAGTGATGCGCATGCATCTGACGGAAGCCTGTTGCCGGACGGGCAGCGACTGACGTCGGCGGGGAAGTGGTTGCGCCGGTTGAGTCTGGATGAGTTGCCACAACTGCTCAATGTCGTGAAAGGGGATATGAGCTTCGTGGGGCCACGTCCCTTACTGATGGAGTACATGCCGCTTTATGATGCACAGCAGGCGCGCCGACATGAAGTGCTTCCCGGCATCACCGGTTGGGCGCAGGTCAACGGGCGCAATGCGATCAGCTGGGAAGAGCGCTTTGCGCTTGACATCTGGTATGTCGATCATGCGAGTTTTTGGCTCGATATGAAGATACTCTGGCTGACGCTGATGCATGTCATTTCCGGTCGTGGTGTCAGTGCCGAAGGTCATGCGACGATGCCGAAATTCACTGGCAGCCGGAGCAGTGGAGGTGACGAATGAGTGCGGGAACACTGGCGGTAATCGGTGCCGGTGGTCATGCCAAGGTGGTGATTGCGACGGCGCGCTCGGCCGGCTTTGATGTTGTCGCTCTTTACGATGATAACACCAGCCTGCATGGCTCCCGTTTGCTGGGGGTGCCGGTGCGGGGCGCGATTGCCGACATCGACCCGGCGGTCAGCGGGGTGTTTGTGCTGGCCATTGGCGATAACGCCACGCGCTACAAGCTGGCGGATCGGCTGTCATCGCTTTCCTGGGCCACCATCGTTCATCAGCAGGCTATCGTGCATGAGTCGGTACACCTTTCTCCCGGTAGCGTTGTTTTCGCGGGTGCCGTGATTCAACCGGATTCGGAAATCGGCGCCCATGTAATCGTCAATACCGGTGTAACCATCGATCATGACTGTCACATCGGAGATTTTGTTCACCTGGCTCCAGGCACCCGGCTGGCGGGAGGCTGTCGGGTTGGAGAGGGGGCTTTTATCGGTATCGGCAGCTGTGTCATACCAGGTAAAAGCATAGGTGACTGGAGTATGATTGGTGCTGGTGCAGCAGTGACCAGCGATATCGGTGATCGTGTCGTGGCTTTCGGCGTTCCCGCTAAGGTTCAAAGAGTGCTGTAGGAGAATCAGGTGGACAAACTTGCAATCGATGGCGGTAAACCGGTTCGCTCAAGCCCGTTGCCGTCCTGGCCGCATTATGCCGATGACGAGATTGAAGCCGCTCGCGCCGTGCTCGCTTCCGGCAGGGTGAATTACTGGACCGGCGATGAAGGCCGGGCCTTTGAGCAGGAGTTTGCCGATTACATCGGTGCGCCGTATGCGATCGCCGTGGCCAACGGTACGCTGGCACTGGAGCTTGCGCTGTATGCACTGGGCATCGGCCCGGGTGACGAGGTGCTGGTGCCCAGCCGTACCTTTATCGCCACCGCCAGCAGCGTCGTGCGCGTGGGAGCAACGCCTGTTGTCGTCGATCTCGAGCCGGACAGCCAGGGCATGTCGGTGGCGGCCATGCAGCGTGCTTTGACGACACGAACACGGGCGGCCATCCCGGTACACCTGGGCGGCTGGCCGTGCGATATGGATGCCATCATGGCTTTTGCCAAAGAGCATGGTCTGAAGGTGATCGAGGATTGCGCCCAGTCGCTGGGTGCCGAATACCGTGGCCGGCAGACCGGTTCGTTCGGCGACATGGCGGCCTTCTCCTTCTGCCAGGACAAGATCATGACCACCGGTGGCGAGGGTGGCATGCTGGTGACCAGCGATGAATCCCTCTGGCGACGGGCCTGGGCCTACAAGGATCACGGCAAGGATTACGATCTGGTCTATCATGCCCAGCATCCCCCCGGTCATCGCTGGCTGCATGCGAGCTTCGGCAGCAATTTCCGCATGACGGAGATGCAGGCGGCGATCGGACGCCGGCAACTGGCCAAACTGCCGGCCTGGCTCGAGCGGCGCGAGCGAAATGCCAGGTTCCTGATGGCGGCACTGTCCGATGTCGACGGCTTGTATGTGCCGGCGGTTCCCGCACATGTCCGGCATGCTTTCTATCGGCTGTATGTCTACATCGATCCTGAACGGCTGCGTGCCGGCTGGAATCAGGACCGCGTCATCGAGGCGATCA
>DATLWR010000044.1:0-17697 GCA_035576205.1 Mariprofundaceae bacterium | reverse complement strand
ATGCAGGCCATCTCCAGTCAGGTTCGCGCCGAGGCGGTTGCCGCCATGGAGCCTGTCGACGTCGAGCGGCTGCTCGACATGCTGGAAATCATCAAGGGCAATCTGCAGTCGCTGGAAGGCAGCAACTGTACTGCCGGGGAGTAAACGGATCATGCAGCGTCTGAAGAGTTCGTTCAGCCGGCTGTCGCTGGCCCAGAAACGCCGGCTATTGCTGGTCGGCCTGCCGGCGGTGGCACTGCTGGTCGGTGGCTGGTTTTATCTGCAGAGCCTGCTGTATGTCACCACCGACGATGCCTACGTCAAGGCCGATAAGGTCTATGCCGCATCCGAAGTGAACGGACGTATCAGCCGTGTGCTGGTGCACGAGCATCAGCAGGTGGCGGCAGGAACCCTGCTGCTGGAGATCGACGAAGAGCCGTTCCGGCTGGCGCTGGCGGCGGCCGAGGCGCATGTAGCGCAGGTCGAGAGCGACATCGAGTCGGCGCGCGCCGAATATCACCAGAAGCAGGCGGAACTGTCGCGCGCTACCGCCGATATCGCCTATTACCAGCGTGCCTATGACCGCAGCCGCCAGCTGGCCAAGCCAGGCTTCGCCTCGCAGGCGGCACTCGACGATGCGCACCAGAAATTGAACGATGCGCGGCTTGCCGAGGAGGTTGCGCAGCGCGATCTGGCACGCGTCAAGGCGAGACTCGGCGACGATCCGGAGAAGCCTGTCGAGCAGTTCTCCAGCTACCGGCAGGCCGAGGCGGAGCGCGACCAGGCCGCTCTGAGGCTCAGAAAAACCAAGATCTATGCCCCCATGGACAGCGTTGTCGGGCCGGTCGATATCGAGCCGGGCGATGTGGTGACACAGGGCAGAGCACTATTTCCGCTGGTCTCCGTCCACCACTATGTGGAAGCGAACCTGAAGGAGACGGATCTGGCCGACGTGCGGCCGGGGCAGCGTGCGACCATCGAGGTGGATGCCTATCCCGGCCGTGCCTGGCAGGCGAAGGTGGCGAGCATCAGTCCGGCGACCGGCTCCGAGTTTTCGCTGCTGCCGGCCCAGAATGCATCCGGCAACTGGGTCAAGGTGGTGCAACGTGTCGCGGTCCGGCTCGATCTGGATGAGGCGAATGATGCGCCGCCGCTGCGCAGCGGCCTGAGCGCCTATGTGCGCATCGGCGTCGAGCACCCGGTTTCGTGGGCGGTGGAGAACACCAAGCCGGTAGCACAGGGCGTTCGCTAGCCGGCTGATCTGACATGACTCCTGCTACTGCCAAGGAGCCGGAGCTGCGTCCCGGCATCATCACTTTCGCCATCATGCTGGCGACGGTGATGCAGGTGCTCGACACCACGATCGTCAACGTAGCCCTGCCTTACATGCAGGGAGGCCTCTCCGCCACGCGCGACCAGATCGCCTGGGTGCTGACCTCCTATATCGTGGCGACGGCGGTGATGACGCCGGTGACCGGCTGGATCAGCGCGCACTACGGCCGCAAGCAGGTGTTTCTGTGGTCGGTGGTGATCTTCACGGTCACCTCGATGCTGTGTGGTCTGGCGCAGAGCCTGCCGGAGATGGTGGTTTTCCGCATGCTGCAGGGGCTGGCGGGCGCTGCGCTGATACCCTTGTCGCAGGCGATCCTGCTCGACACCTACCCGCGCGAGAAACATGGCTCGGCGATGGCCATGTGGGGTATCGGCATCATGATCGGCCCGATCCTCGGCCCGACACTCGGCGGTTACCTCACCGAATACGCCAACTGGCGCTGGGTCTTCTTCATCAACCTGCCGGTCGGCCTGCTGGCCGGCGCGCTGATCGTGGGCTTCTTGCCGGAAACGAAGAAACGCGGCGATATACCGTTCGATTTCCTGGGCTTTTTCCTGCTCAGCCTCGCTGTCTCGACGCTGCAGCTGATGCTGGATCGGGGGGCACGGCTGGACTGGTTCTCCTCCACCGAGGTGATGGCCGAGCTGCTGCTGGCCTGTTTCGGCTTCTATGCGTTTATCGTGCATGCGGCGACCACCAAGCATCCGTTCCTCGACCTGCATCTGCTGAAGGATCGCAACTACGCGAGCTCGCTGGTCTTCATCTTCATCGTCGGCATTATCCTGTTCGCCACGCTGGCGCTGATGCCGCCCTTCCTGCAGGAGCTGCTCGATTATCCGGTTGAGCTGACGGGCCTGGTACTGGCGCCGCGCGGCTTCGGCACCATGCTGGCGATGATGGTGGTCGGACGGCTCCTGGCACGCTTCGATGCGCGGCCGATCATGATGCTCGGCTTCCTGCTCACCGCCGAATCACTGTGGGAGATGAGCGGCTTCAACATGAACATCGGTATCGAGCCGATCGTGCGCACCGGTATCGTGCAGGGCATTGGGCTGGGCTGCATCTTCGTGCCCCTCTCCTCGATCGCCTACGCCACCCTGCCGCCCGAGCACCGCAACGAGGCGGCCTCGGTATTCAGCCTGCTGCGCAACATCGGCAGCAGTATCGGCATTTCGATCATGTTCACCGAGCTGAGCCGTCGGGCACAGGCCAACCACAGCTACCTCGGCGAGCAGATCAACCCGTTCAATCCGTGGTTCACGCAGCCGCACCTGCCTTCCGCCATGGATCCGTCCACGACGCTGGGGCTGGCGGCGCTCAACGGCATGGTGACCCGCCAGGCCGAACTGATCGGCTACCTGTTCGATTTCCGCGTCATGATGGTGATGGCGCTGCTGACCATGCCGCTGGTCCTGTTGATGCGCCAGCCACAACAGGTCGCCAAAGCCGCCTGACGTTTCAGCAGGCACGTAGCAGCGGATAGCGAAAGCGCACGGCTGGTTGCCGTTGCACCACCTCCAGAGAACGGGCCGGGCGCAGGATCGGGGAGCCGAACTGCCGGCGTGCTGTGTGCACGGCCTGCCATAGCGGCAGCATCTTCGCGTCCGCCTTGTCGGCGAACAGCTCCTGCTGTCTGCTGCAAGCCGGTTCGATCTCCGTGGCGACGATGCCGCAGGCGTTCACCAGCATGCCTGTTTTCAGCAGTCGGCCGAGCGCCTCGCCGGCGGTGCGCTGGATGGTGAGCAGATTGCCGGTCGTCTGCGGCAGGCGTACTTCCTGATAGACCCGCTCGAAACTGCCAAGCCGCAACATCACCGTGAAACGCCGCGCCACGATGCCTTGCGCCAGCATGTCCATGCCGAGCCGGAAACAGTGGCGGGAGAGGTGGGCGCGTACCATGCGCGGGTCGCTGGTGCGCAGGCCAAGGCTTGCCGTGCGCGCCATGCTTTTCGGCAGGCGCGGCTGGTGCTCGATGTCGAAGACACGCTGGCCATTCAGCTCCCGCCACAGGTCGAAGCCTCCGCGCCCCAGGAGGCGCCTGATCAGGCTCTCCGGCGCACGGGAAAAATCGAAGGCTGAGTGGATACCAAACTTGTGCAGCAGGGCGGTACGGTTGCCGCCGATGCCTGGAATGTCGCGCACCGATTGGCCCTGCAGGAAGGCGCCGATATCGTGGCCGGAGACGATCTTGCTGCCGTCCGGCTTGTTGGCGTCGGAAGCCATCTTGGCCAGTGTCCGCGATACCGATACGCCGATCGACACCGTGATACCGGCCTCCCGTTTCACCGTTCCGCGTATGGCGTCGGCAAGGCCGTCGTAGCCCAGGTGCCAGAAGCTGCGCAGGCCATAGAGATCGGCGAAGGCTTCGTCGATCGAATACTGTTCCACGATGGGCGTGAAGCGGCGCAGGATGGCGAACATCTTGTGCGAGACGAGGCCGTAGAAACGGAAATCGGCAGGGATGTAGACGGCATCCGGCAGTTTCTTGCGCGCTTCCCACACTGCCATGCCGGTGTTGATGCCGGCCGCCTTGGCATCGTAGGTCTTGGCGACGATGCAGGCATCCTGGCTGGAGAGTACGCAGACGGGCTTGCCTCTCAGCTCCGGGCGGCGCAGCAGTTCGCAGGAGGCGTAGAAGCAGTCGGCATCGATATGCGCGATCGCCGCCGGCCAGGCGGCAGGGATCACGGGTATTTGCGGAACTGGCCGACGACAACGCCGAAGATGGTCAGTTCGCGCTCGGGGCGCAGGTTGGAGAAGCGGGGATTGGCCGGTTTCAGCAGGTAGCCGCGGGCATCCCTCTCCAGATATTTGATGGTGAATTCGCCGTCCATGATAGCCACGACAATCTGGCCGACGCGGGCGTTTTCGGTTTTTTCCACCACCACATAATCGCCCGGCTGGATGCCGGCCTCGATCATCGATTCGCCCTGCACCTCGACCAGCACGGTCTTCGACGGATGCTCGACAAGGAAGTCGTCGATGGTCAGCGCATCGTCGAGCAGCTCTTCGGCGGGGCTCGGAAAGCCGGCCGGTGCCGCGCCGACGCGGGGGCGGGCGAAGAAGCGGGAGGTGGGGGCCAGCCGGCCGCCCGGTGCGCTGTCGAGGAAGCCCGCCTGTTTGAGCCGGAAAACCAGCTTGGAGACACCGGCCTTGGAGTTGATGCCGGTGATCTCGCCGATCTTCGCATACGGAGGCAGTGCCTTGTGCACGGCGAAAAACTCCTGCAGCCGGGCCAGATGTTCGTGGTCGTTATTGTCGCGTCCCATGTCGGCAGTATAGTGAACGATCGTTCACCGTAAAGTGGCTGGTTGCCATTAAAGCCCTGTGGTCTATAACAGACAAAGCAAGGGGGATCGCCATGCCAGTCACATTCCGCGCGGCCACGTTTAATATGGAAAATCTGTTTAACCGGGCAAGAGTCCTCAATCTGCAAGACAGAAACCAAACGACCGATCTTCTGGGGCAGATTGCTGAACTTGAGGGCCTTCTCAAGAAGGATATCTATAGCAGTCAGGATAAGGCAGAGATTCTACGCCTATCCGGAGCTCTTTCCGATTATATCGAGATTCGTGAAGATCGCGCCAAGCTTTTTGCCGGCCGGGGGAGCAAAAGGCGCGTTGCTGTTTCCGGTGCCGGAGAGTGGGATGGTATCATGGCATATCGTCGGGCAAGGGTCTCCGATATGGCAAGGGCAAGTACTGCTGCCGTTGTAAAGGAGCTCAAGGCCGATGTGCTCTGCACGGTGGAGGTCGAAGACCGCACGATTCTCAGCGATTTCAATAGTCAAATGCTAGGTTCCCGCCGGTTCAAGTATCCCATGCTTATTGACGCCAATGATCCAAGAGGGATTGATGTGGGAATTCTCAGCAAGTTCGAGATCGTCAATATCACCACGCATATGTTTGACAAGGATTCCAAAGGGACGATTTTCAGCCGCGATTGTCTGGAGATAGAACTCAAGCTCCCGGATGGACGCCCGCTTTATTTTCTCTGCAACCATCTAAAGAGCCAGGGATACGGTGCCAAAGCCGCCAACGATGCCAAGCGGCTCCGCCAAGCCAAAAGGATCGCAGAAATATTGTCTTCTGCGTACGATCTTTCAAAGGACTTGGTGATTGTGGCCGGAGATATGAATGACAAGCCAGGTTCGGCTGCATTGGCGCCATTGCTAGGGTTGCCGAATTTGTTTGATGTGCTGGAGCTTCAGTTTTCGGATCCTGCGGATCGGTGGACATACAAATATCGGAAGCAATTTGATCAGATTGACTTTCTGCTTGTGTCCAAACCACTGAAGAATGGATTTCAGCAGGCTACAATCGAGCGCCGTGGTCTCTACGGCATTCAATCAATCACAGGAGATATCCCATTCCCCAGCGTGACTACGCCGACAACTGCAGCGTCCGATCACTGCGCCGTCGTGGCCGAATTTGCGATTTAGGCATTCTCAGCATGCGTCTTCTTGGGCTGTTGCTGGGCAGCCTTTGTTTTGCATCCAGCGCTTTTGCAGCACAACATGCCAATAACGACCAGGGCGATCACGGCGCCTATACGATCCTGCTCGAGAACGATGCGCTGGTGGCACCCCATTCGGACAAGGACTACACGATGGGCCTGGCGTTGCGCAAAAGCTTCCGGGAATCCGACAGAGACCCGTTATGGCACCGCACCACCCTTTCCCTGCTGAAAGGCCTGGACGGTTTCTTGCTCGGCGGCGACATGACGCCGACGGATGCGGTGTGGTGGGAACTGGGCAGCAAGGACTATACACCGCGCGACTTGAGCAATGCGTTGCCCATCTACAACGACAGACCTTATGCCTCGCTGCTCTATCTGGCCGCCGGCTATGTACGGCCGCTGGCGGATGGGGCCGAGAAGCGGGTCAGCTGGCAGTGGGGGCTTCTGGGAACCAATATCGGCCGCGAAGTGCAGTCGGTCATTCACAGCACCTGCTGCAACGGCGTCCATCCCAATGGCTGGTCGCACCAGATCGGCAAGGGCGGTTCGCCCACCTTCCTGTTCCAGGAGGAGTGGATTCATGAGCTGGCGGAGGCACGTAGCAACCACGATATTGGCCTCAAATTCCGCTACGGTTACTCGCTCGGCTATTACACCCGGGCGATCCTCGGCACCTCGCTCAGCTACGGCCTGCCGCCGATGGAGGGAGGGGAACAGATCGGCCAGGCGGCCAGCTTGCCGGTGTCGGCAGGTACGCCAGTTCCATCGGGCTTCTCGGCCTGGGCCGGCTACGAGCTGGATGCCTATGCCCATAACGAGCTGCTGCAGGGCGCCTGGACGGGGAGCAGCGATGTGAAATACAGATACAGCCAGCTGCGTCCGCTGGTACATCGGTTCACGGCAGGGGTGGAGCTGACGTTTATTCCCGCCGCGGTCGGCCTGATGGATCCGAAAAGCAACCGGCTTTATGTCGCTGCCCAGTGGCGATCGAAGATGCTGAAATCGCCTGTGGAATCCCACCACCTTTGGGGAGGCCTCTACTTCACCCACTATTTCTGAAGTCGGTTGCCGGACAGAACTCCGAAATCGATATCGAGTACGGGATAATGGCGCCAGCTGCGGTGGTCGAAGTGCCACCACTCGTGCGGGTGTACGGCGAAGCCTTCGGCTTCCATGAAGGCGCGCAGCCGGTCGCGGTTCGCGAGTCGTGCCGGGTCGCCACCGGTATAGGTCGGGTAGGCGCGTTCGGTGAACTCGTCGTAGCCGCTCGGCATGGGGAGCTCCCGGCTACTGGCGAGGTCGATCAGGGTGAGATCGACGGCGCAACCGCGATTGTGTACCGAGCCCACCGCCGGATCGGCGACGAATTCCCGGAATTGCGGATACTCTTCCCAGAAGGTTTTCGTCACGTGCCACGGCCGGTAGGCATCGAGGACCAGCAGGCCGTAACCCGCTTCGCGCATGCGGTCGTGGACACGGCGCAGCGCTTCCGCGACCTCGCGCTGCAGCCAGGCACCGGCCTTGGCGTAAACGGCATGGCCGGTGAAGTTGTCGGTTCCGGCATAGCGGATGTTGAACACGAGGCGAGGATCAAAGCCTGCCAGGTCGACGAGGCCGGCGTTCGGTAATGACACGGGTTGCCGCTCAGGCAAGAGGCTCACCCCAGCGGCCGGTGAAGAAGGTGTCGCCAAGTGGCTGTCGCTGGCGATCGCCCAGCTCCAGTCCGTGGAAGGTCGCGTCGAGGGTTTCAATGCCGGCCTGGTAGCCCAGCGCCATGGCAGCCATCGGCTGGTGGTCGTCCGGGATGTTGAATGCGGAGCGCGCTTTCTCTATGTCGAAACCGCCCATCTGGTGGCTGGCGAGTCCCAGCGCTGTGGCCTGCAGACAGAGCGACACGGCGGCAGCGCCCGTGTCGTATTGCGCCCAGCGGTTCGGATTGCCGTTGGCACGGAAGCTGGAGCCGGCACAGGAGAGCAGCAGTACGGGCGCATGTTGTGCCCACAGCCGGTTCTTCGGTGTCAGGCAGTCGAGCATCCGCTGCCAGGCATCGTCATCGGTGGCCTTGTCGCAGACGATGAAGCGCCATGGTTCGTCACCGAAACAGGATGGCGCCCAGCGGGCCGCCTCCAGGCAGGCGAGCAGCTTTTCACGTTCGACGGGGCGGCTGGCATCGAAGGCGCGCGGACTCCAGCGGCTGGCGATCAGTTCGTGAATCTCGGTAGCGGCGTTGCCACGGGTCTGGCTCATCAATCGCTCCTCAATGTTGGGTGTCGGCGGGATTGGGGATGACCAGCGGCCGCTCGTACTTGAGGTCGATCGTTTCGAAATCCTCCAGCGACTCGTTGACGATGTCCTTGCGGAAGGCCGCATCGATGCGCAGCCAGCGGCCGACCAGTTCCGGTGCGACGCCTGCTTCTTCGAGCGATTCGCGCAACAGTTTCTGGCGCAGTGAGAAAAGCTCGGGCGTGATGTACATGCGGCGGTGGGCGAGCTCCAGTTCCATGCCCGGGTACTTGACCGGGCCGCCGAACTTCTCGCCCATGAATTGCGTCTGCCTGAGTTCGATGGCGCGCTGGTCGTGGCCCTTGAAAAACTGTCCGATCCACGGGTGAGCGTAGATCTTGTCGTAGAAGATCCGGTGCACCTTTTCCAGCGTCGGCAGGCCGCCGACGGCGTCGAACAGGGATTGTCTCGAGCGGGGCCCTTTCATCATCTGCTAAGCTAGCAGAAGCGCTGCCGCAGGTGCAGTGGCGGTTTCTTCAATGCGGGGTCGGATGACATGAAATTTGGGGTGGGCTGGCGATTTCTTTGCCAATGCGTCCGACAACTGGTCCGGCAATCCGTCCGGAAAGGCAATGGTGCTGCGCAGCACTCCATCGGGGGGCGCCTGCTTGTTTTCGGCTTCGGCCTCAACCTGCTGCTGATGTTCATCGTAGGAATCTATATTTTCGTCAAGCTGGTCGATTTCCGTGACGCCTCCGTTATGCTCTATCAGCACCCGTTCGTTGTCAGCAACACGGTGAAGGATATCGATATCGAGATCCTGCTGATGCACCGGCAGCTGCAAAGCATGGTCTGGGCGGAAACCCCGGCCGAAGTCGACAAGGACGTGGCCGAACTGAAACAACGCGAAAATATCGTGTTGCAGCACTTCGAACTGGTTTCCGATCGCTATCTGGGCAACAAGGAGGATGTGCATGCTGCCCTGCAGGCATTTCTAGACTGGCGCGACATCTACAACGACGCCGTACGATTGCTGCGCGAGGGCAAGAACCGCGAGGCTGCGGCTGCGGTTGCCATCAAGGGCGATGAGCAGCTCAAGCGGCTGGAGCAGCAGAGCAGGCAGCTGACCGAATTCGCCGACGATGAGGCAACACATCTCTATGGCCATAGCCTCTCCGGCCAGAAGCATGCCACGCTCGTCGTCTCCGTACTGCTCGGACTGGCGATCTTCGTGGCGCTGGGGACCTCGTTGCTGGTACTGCGGTTGGAACACCGGCGGGTCAGGGAGATCCGGGAGCATCTGCACCTGATCGACCAGAATATCCACATCGCCACGCTGCTAGCGGACCGCACCATCGCGGATATCACCCATTCGCTGTGCCGCTATCTTGGGGTGCGGCGCGAGGAAGTTCTCGGGCAGCCGTGTGGAGCACTGTTCGGTGAAGATGAATGCGTTCTGGTCCCGGATGAGGCGTGGAACGTGGCGGCCAGCGGCATGGTCTGGGAGGCCGATCTCGAACTGCCCATATCCGCCTTCGGCGGCAGCTGGGCGTCGGTCGCCATCCATCCGGTGGCGAACCGGGCAGGTGTAACGACCGGCTTCAAGGTGATTCTGACCGATATCACGCACGAGAAGGAGGTCGAACGTCTCTCGCAGGTCGATCCGCTGACCTCGCTGTACAACCGGCGTCATTTTCACCAGCTGTTCGACCAGCAGATTCGGCTGGCCCGCCGTAATCGGCAGCTGCTCGAGTTTGTTATTTTCGATATCGACTACTTCAAGGAGTACAATGACAGCCTTGGCCATCCCGCCGGCGATCTTCTGCTGCAGCGGATTGCCGGTACGCTACGGGAAATCCTGCGTCGTCCCGACGACTATATCTTCCGGCTGGGTGGCGACGAGTTCGGTGTGTTGCTGTCGCTTGCCAGTGATGCCGGTCGGGCCGGCGAATATGCCGAGGTGATCCGTCGGCAGATTGAGTCCATGGATATCGAGCATCTGGCCAGCAAGGCCGGGGCACATGTGACGGCTTCCGTCGGAGGCGTGGTCTATGTCGGGGAGTCGATTCCGGGAGCGGAGGTTATTTTTGCCGATGCCGATGCCGCCCTCTACGAGGCGAAATCAAAGCGTAACTGCGCTGTCGTGCGCAATTACGCTGACTGACCTACGGCAGGTCGAAGAGCAGTAGCTCCGCGGCCTTTCCATCCTTGAACTCAAGACTCGTTTCGGCCTCGATATAGGCGCCGTCGCCAGCCTGCATGGCCATGCCGTTCAGACGTAACTCTCCGCGTGCCAGGTGCACATAGGCCTTGCGGCCCGGTGCGATGGCCTGCGTCAGTGGTGTGGCGGCATCGAGACGGGCGATGTAGAGGCGGATATCCTGATGGATCGGAATGCTGCCGTTATTGCCATCGGGGGAGACGACGAGCCTCAGGCTGTTGTGCAGCTCCTCATCCGGGAAATGCTGCTGGCTATACCGGGGCGGATAACCGCGACGGTCCGGCAATATCCAGATCTGCAGGAAGCGAGTGCGTTCGGTCTTGTCCGGATTGAACTCACTGTGCGTCACGCCCGTTCCTGCACTCATTCGTTGCACCTCGCCCGGGCGGATCACCGAGCCGTGGCCCATCGAATCGCGATGTTCCAGCGCGCCCTCCAGCACCCAGGAGATGATCTCCATGTCGCGGTGCGGATGCGTGCCGAAGCCCTGGCCCGGCTCCACCGTATCGTCGTTGATGACGCGCAGTACCGAGTGCCCCATGTGTTGCGGGTCGTAATAGTCGGCGAAGGAGAATGTGTGCCACGAGTGCAGCCAGCCATGCTCGGCATGTCCCCGTTCGTTGGCCTTGCGGATACGGATCATGCTCGCCTCCAGGTATCAATCGACATACGGCCCGCGTTGGCGGATCGGTTCGTGGTGCGGGGCGCCGAAGCACCACATCAGCCGCGCAGCCTCGGTTGCCGCGATGGATAGCTCGGTTTCATTCTCGACCAGCAGCGCCTGGCCGGCGGTTGCCGTCTGCCCGCCCGCATCGATTTCACCTTCGACGACATAGACGAAGCCGCGGAAACCGGCCGGAATGGTGCGCGTCAGACTTGCGCCCGCCGGTATGGCGATATCGAGGTATTCGACCGGGGTGTGCAGGCGTATCGGTGAGCCGTTGCCGACGATGCTGCGGATGCGCACACCGTTCTCCGCATGCTCGGGAATCTCGTCAGCCTGTAGCTGCTGGTAGCCAGCCGGCAGCGATTTCAGCCGTTGCGGCAGGTTGATCCACAGCTGGATGCCGGCCGCGTGACCGTCGGGAAACTCCGAATGCACGATGCCGGCTCCCGCCGTGAATCGCTGGGCACCACCCGCATGTACCGTGCCGCGGTTGCCGAGGTTGTCGGCGTGTTTCATGCCGCCGGCGAACAGGTAGGTGATCGCCTCGAAACCGCGGTGTGGATGGTCGGGGAAGCCGCCCGTAACAATATCGAAATGATCCCACAGTACGAAGGGATCGAAATTCAGCAGGCCGTGGACGGGCATGAGCCGCCGGACGGTGACGCCGTCGCCCTCGGGAACGGAGGGTGCCGTTTGCAGCCTGATACTCATCTCTGCTCTCCTGCTTTCCGGTCGCTTGTCAGCCGACCATTACTGTCGGTCGTGTTGGCTATCCTCATACGGCTGCTTCCACGCCGAGACCGTAGCTGTGCATGGCGAGGCTGCCGAAGCCCCAGCCGGTATGCAGGCGCTGCAGCCTCGCCTCGCCTGCCATGCCGAGAATCACCAGCAACGGCAGGTAATGGTCGAGGGTCGGTACCGCCTCGCGGCCGTGTGGCAGTTGCCAGGGGTTGCACAGCGCCTCGGTATCCCCTTTGGCAATGGCATCGTCCACCGCATCCATGAATGCCGCGGCCCAGGGGGTTGCCTCATTCTCTCGTGCCCGCCAGTCGATGCGGCCGAGGTTATGGCTGATACCGCCGGAACCGACGACCAGCACACCGTCGTCCCTGAGCGGCGCCAGCTTGCGGCCCAGTTCGACATGCCAGACCGGACCGCAGCCGGTGCACAGCGACAGCTGGAAGACCGGAAACGTCGGCTCCGGCCATGCCGCTCGCAGCGGTACCCAGACGCCATGATCGAGCGGCCGGGCGGATTCGGACGCCTCGACGCCCAGTGCCACCAGCCGCTGCTCCAGCCAGGAGGAGAGCTTTCGATCCTGTAGCAGCGGCCAGCCGAGCCGGTAGAGGTGATCGGGGAAGCCGTAGAAATCGTGCTGGATGGCCGTGCTGCTGCTCCATTCCGGTTGAGTGGTCTCCCAGTGGCCGGAAAGGCAGAGAACCGCCTTCGGTACAGCCGGCAGCCAGCCGGGCAGGGCGGCCCAGAAATCCGTCGTCGCATTACTCTCGACTGCGAAGGTCGGGGCCGCATGTGCCAGGAATATGGCCGGCATCGTCCGCATCAGGCGATGGCCTCTCCCAGGGCAGGGTAGTCGGTGTAGCCGTGGCCGTCGCCGCCGTAGAAGGTGGCGACATCGGGTGCGTTCAAGGCCGCATCCTGCCGGAAGCGGGCCACGAGGTCGGGATTGGCCAGGAACGGCACACCGAAGGCGACGGCATCGGCACGCCCTTCGGAAATGGCCGCCTCGGCGCGTGCCCGGTCGTAGCCGGCATTGGTGATGTACGTGCCTTGCCAGAGCTTGCGCAGTTCGGTGAGGTCGAAGGCGGGACCGGCCGCCCCCGGTGCATCTTTGCCCATCTCGGTGATGTGCAGGTAGGCGAGCCCGAAACGGTTCAGCTCTTTCACCGCATGCGTGAATGTGGCCCGCGGATCGGAGTCGTGCATGTCGTTGAAGGGGTTGAGTGGGGCCAGGCGGATGCCGACGCGGTCGGCGCTCCAGGCGCCGCACACTGCCTCGGTGACCTCCAGCATGAAGCGGCAGCGATTTTCGATGGCGCCGCCGTAGCGGTCATTGCGCCGGTTGCTGCCATCGCGCAGGAACTGGTCGATAAGATAGCCGTTGGCGCCGTGGATCTCGACACCGTCGAAACCGGCTGCCTTTGCATTGGCTGCGCCTGCAGCGTACTGCCTGACGACGGCGGCGATCTCCTCTGTTTCGAGTGCACGCGGCGTTTCGAAGGGCTGCATGCCCTGGCCGGTGAAGGTCTCCCCGTTGGGGCGGATGGTCGAGGCCGATACCGGCGCCGCGTTGCCCGGCTGCAGCGACGGATGCGAGATGCGGCCGACATGCCAAAGCTGCAGGAAGATGCGGCCTCCCTTGGCATGCACGGCATCGGTGACGGTTTTCCAGCCGGCTATCTGCTCCTTCGAGTGAATGCCCGGCGTGGCCGGATAACCGACACCCTGCGGGGATATCTGCGAGCCTTCGGTAACGATCAGGCCGGCGGTCGCGCGCTGGACGTAGTACTCGGCCATCAGGGTATTGGGGATGGTATCGGGTGCCCGGTTACGGGTCATCGGCGCCATCACCATCCGGTTGGGAAGGGTAAGTGCGCCGAGTTGGAGTGGGGAAAAAAGATTGTTGCTCATTGCTTTGTCGTTTCCTTTTCTGTGGTTGGGATTGTCGGGATATCCAGAGCGGTCATCTCCGCCTCGGAGAAAAACTTGTTGCCGGAAATCATGCTGGAGGCCAGGCCACGTTTCTCGACCAGGTCATGCAGCGCCAGTGCGGTGAGATGGGCCAGTATGAACAGGGCGATCAGTAGAGCGCTCCATTCGTGAATCTCCGCCAGCCACGCCGGTGGCCAGCTGTTGGCGGGCAAGTGCTCGTGCCCGGCATGGGCCTGTACAGCCGGGACGACATCGCCGCCGAGCAGATACATGGCCGCGCCGCTGATTACCTGCACGGACGCGAACAGGAAGAAACCCGTGTAGGCGAGGCCGGCCAGCGGATTGTGCGCGAAGTAGAGCGGACATTCACCCCTGCAGCCGCCCAAGTAGTAGCGGATCGTCGCTGTCGCTAGCCGCAATTGCGCTTGCGTGTGCGGAACGACATCGCGCCAGGAGGACGCTCCCTCACCGTGTGCGAGGTAAGCGAGGCGGATGAGCAGCGAGGCAGCGAAAAGAAAGCCGATGCTGGCATGCACATCCATCAGCGTGTCGGTATGCACCTTGCTGATACCTAGCCATTCGCGTCCGAACAGCACGGCGCCGAGCGGCAACAGCAGGATGATGGCGCCGGCATTGATCCAGTGGGTGAGGCGGACGACGCCGTCCCAAACATGGACCGGCCGGTAGTGGATAGCCATCGTCAGTCGACGCTCTTCAGGCGCAGCACCCCGATTCCCATCAGCAGCATCGAAGTGATGATCGAGATGGCACCGATAGGCGTCAGCGCGCCGGCCCAGCCGAAGCCCGCTCCGGCCAGATAGAGCATGCCGGAGTGGAACAGGGCGCCGACGATGAGCAGTACCGAAACCGTTTTGGCGATCCAGGCATCCAGCGCCAGCCGGCACAACAGGTAGCCGATGGCGATGTTGAGGAAGCTTTCCAGGTTGCCGTGTGCATGTGCGGCCTTGAGCACGGCGTGCTGGCCCGATTTCATCCAGGCGCCGAGCTGGTCTGGTGGCAGCTTGAACTTGTTGGCCAGATAGAGGCCGAGGCAGAGAGTTGTGATGAAATAGAAGAAACCGAATGCCATGTTTTTCTTGCCGATCATGATTGTCCTCCTGTGCGGTTGATGTTGGAAATGCCCGTATAAAAGAGTGTCAGCGTGTCGAGCAGGTCGGCCTCGAGCTGTTCGAGCGGATTGCGCTTGAGGCTTAGCGGATGGTTGTAGCGAAGCAGGGACTGATGCAACAGGTAGGCGGTGCGCTGTGCATCGAGCGGCGCGACCTCGGCGGCGGCGATGCCGGCTTCGAGAATTGCAGCCATGGCGTCGATCACCTTCTGTTCCTGCTGGAATAACAGTTGCGAGTGGTGCGAATCGATCGCCTGAACCAGTTCGTGCAGATGGCGAGAATCGACCGCCCGGGCATATGAAAGGCGCAAACGTGCCAGCAGGAATGCCGACATTTTTTCACAAGTTCTGAATTTCTTTGCCGCGGCGTCTATGCCCTGTTGTAGTTTCAGGTCGAGAAAACGCGACATGGATGCGGCGGCGATGGCCGATTTGCTGTCGTAATGGCGATACAGATTGCCGACGCTCATGTCGCAATCGGCAGCAATCTCCGCCATGGTCGTCTTGTTGTAGCCGTAATCGGCGAAGCGCCGTTCGGCCACATCAAGAATCTGCGATGCCACCTCGGATATCATGGGCGGGAGTATAGTTGGGTGAATAATGAATGCAATATCATTTCGTTCACTATTCATCCATCAAGGTTGCGCAATCCTCTCAGGCCGGGGAAGCCTCTCGCTGCATATTGGCAATGTGGTTCGCCAGCACGTTGAATTTGACAGGCTTGAACAGCAATTCCGTGTTCAGGCTGCCGGCTTTCAGCAAGGCTTCATCCTCGCCATAGGCGGTGAGGATGGTGATCGGGATCGATTTGCCCAGATCGCGAATCTTTTGCGCGAGTTCCAGACCATCCATCTCGGGCATCTTGAAGTCGCTGAGGATGAAGTCCGCCTGCCACTCGATCGAATGCAGCAGATCGAGCGCCTGTTTGCCGTGGATGGCCGTCGAAACCTTGTGCCCCATCCGTGTCAGCAATGCTTCATGCACACGCAATACTTCAGGGGCATCCTCAACCAGCACGATATGCCAGGGGGTATGCTTGACGACAGCCGGCATGACGGGTTCAGGCGATGGTGCGGGAGCGGCTGCCTTGGCCTCTGATTCACTGTCGGCAGGAGGGAAGTAGAGGGAGAAGCGGGTGCCCTTGCCCGGCGTGGATGAGACTTCGATATCGCCGTGGTGCCAGCGCACGATGCGCCTCACCATCGACAGACCGAGGCCGGTACCACCGCACTCCTTGCGCGAGGTCCAGAAGGCGTCAAAAATCCGCGGCAGGTTTTCTTCGGGGATGCCGATGCCATTGTCGCTGACCCGGATGCACAGCGCCGGCCGGCCGCGTCTGGCAAACATGTGTTTCGGATCGGGGAATGCCTCGACCACGATACGGCCGGCATCGCGGATGGCCTGCGCAGCATTGTTGACGAGATTCAGCAGCACCTGTTCGATCTGGGCAGTATCGCCCATGATTTCGGGCAACTTGTCGGCAATGCGGCAGTCGAGCTGGACGTTGGCGGGAAGGCGTACCCGAGCCAGTTTGACCGTTGCTTCCAGTCCATCGGCAAGCCCGATTTTCTGCTGCTCTCTGCTGGCGCCCTTGCCAAGTTGCAGCAGTTGCGTCGTCATATCGCTGCCCCGTTCGCTGGCGCGAACGATCAGCTCCAGTCCATCGCGCATTTTCTCATCGCTGCAGGCCAATCGCATCATCTCCGCTTCGCCCATGATGCTGGCAAGTACATTGCGGAAATCATGGGCCAATCCGGACGACAGGGCCGCCACATAGCCCTGCATCTGTGCTTCCTGCAGTTCGTGGTAATAGCGTTCGCTTTCGGTGATGTCGCTGATGAAACAGACCCCCAGGGTTTTGCCGCCGATGTGGGTTACCGTGGTTTCGCACATCAATTGCAGGGAATGACGGCCCTTGGAAGGTGCCCGGACATAAGTCCGGCTCAGCGTCGGCAGCTCCAGAATCGTGTTGTAAAGCGAATCAAGGCAGGCCCGATCCAGTTCTTCCCCGTCTTCGTGAATGCACAGCCTCTTGCACGGCTGCCCCGGCAGCTCGTCAATGGGGATGCCTGTTATCTTGGCCATGGCCGGGTTGGCGTGGACGATGCGGGCGCCATCGGCTGATTCCTCGTAAGTGAACGCGGGAGTTGGCACATCGATCAGCAGACGTGAGGAAGCTCTGTCGGCGAAGCGTTTTTCCTCGATTGCCATCAGTGTTCGGCGAATGATGATCTTGGCGTAAGTCGAAATGTAGAGCAGGCCCAGGATTTCCAGTCCGAGTACGGTCCAGTCATCGGGGAGGTTCAGAATGAGGGGCGTCAGGATGGCCAGAACCAGTAGCGAAATGACGGACAGTATCTGGGTGTAGATGAGCATCTGCTGGCCGTAACGGAGCCCATTGCCGAAAATGACGCTTAGAAACAGGAAAAATGCCGGGCTGGCATGGCCGCCGTCGTTGAACATGGCAAGTGAAATCAGCATGCAGTCGACCAGCGGCATGGCCAGCAGGCGGAGAGGGGAACGCGGGTATTGCGGAATATGCCAGAAGATGGCCAGCAGATTGATGCCGATGTATCCGGCAACGATGGCTCCCGTAACACGGCCAAAGTCGGCGAAGAACTGGCCGTGAATGGCAATATAGGCATAAAAGACGAACGCGAGGATGATGCGTAGCCACCCCTGCTGCTGCTGAAGTTCGCATGGTCCGCCGTGAGGGATCATGTCGTGATTGACCAGCTCTTCGAAGGCGAAAGTCCGCTTTGTCATCGTCTCCCCTGATTCAGCACATTTAGATGAGAATGCCGAATATGGCAAGGTGGTGTTCCCCGATGGGCACAACAAGTTGGGCCGTCTATACTGTTGAGCAGAGGGACGGAGTAGTTGCAAATGGAGCCGAATAGCGCCGGTTATTCACATGGGCATCAATGGGGCATGCGGGTCGGCATCGAGATGGTCGCTTCGACGATGTTGGGGTTGGGGGGCGGTTTCCTTCTGGATCGGTGGCTGGATACCCGGCC
>DATLWR010000043.1:0-35413 GCA_035576205.1 Mariprofundaceae bacterium | reverse complement strand
AACGGCGAGATCAAGGCACCGGTGAAGGGAGCCACGCTGATCGGCGCCGGCCACGAGGTGCTCAAGCGTGTGTCGATGATCGGCAACGACCTGCAGCTCGATCCCGGTGTCGGCACCTGCGGCAAGGATGGCCAGAGCGTGCCGGTCGGTGTCGGCCTGCCGAGCATTCGGGTGGACGAACTGATCGTCGGCGGGACCCAGTCATGACGAAAGAGCTGAAACAACTCGCCTGCGATCTGGTGGATCGCGCCAAAGCCCGCGGGGCAGCACATGCCGATGCGCTGGCGGTGGCCAGTACCGGCGAATCGGTGCGCGTACGTAACGGCAGCGTCGAATCGGTCGAACGCGAGGATGCGCAGGGACTCGGCCTGCGAGTCTTCGTCGAAACTCCCAAGGGGCTCGCTTTCGCCACCGCCTCGACCTCCGACGTCTCGCCGGAGGGTTTGAGCCGGCTGGTTGCGCAGGTGATCGACATGGCGAAGATCTCCGAACCCGATCCGGAAGCAGTGCCGCCTGTCGGTGCCCGCCACCCCGAGGCCTCCGAGCTGGCTCTCTGGCAGGAGGAGCACGGCAAGGTGGAGACACCGTGGAACACCGAAGCGGCGCGCGCGGCGGCACTGGCCTGCGAACAGGCAGCCCTCGCCTACTCGACTCAAATCAGCAACAGCGAGGGTGGCGAGGCCGGTTTCAGCAGCAGCCGCATCGCCTATGCAGCGAGCGACGGTTTCGCCGCCGGCTATGCCAAATCGAGTGCTGCCCTCTCGGTATCGGTGATCGCAGGAACCGGTGACGGCATGCAGCGTGACTACGCCTGGCAACGGGCGCTGAATGCTGCCGACCTGCGCTCGCCGGAGAAGATCGGACAGGAAGCCGCCGAGCGCACCGTGCGCCGGCTGGGTGCCGGCGATTTCGGTGGCGGCGCCATGCCGGTCATTTTCGAACCGCGAATCGCCACCTCGCTGCTCGGCCACCTGGTTTCGGCCATCAACGGCAAGGCGGTGCTGCAGCACCGCTCCTTTCTCGCCGAGCATCTCGGCGAGAAGATTTTCCCGGACATCGTCACCGTCGTCGACGATCCCGACCATCCCGAGGGGCTGGGCAACCGGCTGTTCGACGGCGAGGGTACTCGCTGCGAACGGCTGGAGCTGGTTTCGGCGGGCAGACTCAACACCTGGCTCACCAACCGCTACACCGCCAAACGCCTTGGCTTTGCCGAAACCGGCCACGCCAGCCGCGGGCTGACCGGCGACATCGGCATCTCCACCTCCAACCTGATCCTGCAGCCGGGCGCGCTGAGCCCCGACGAGATGCTCGCCGAGATCGGCAGCGGCCTGCTGGTCACCGAGCTGATCGGCTTCGGCGTCAATGGAGTGACCGGCGACTACTCGCGCGGCGCGGCGGGTTTCCTGATCGAGAACGGCAAAGTCGGCCGGCCGGTGCACAACATCACCATCGCCGGCAACCTGAAAAAGATGTTCGCCGGCATCAGCCATGTCGGCAGCGATCTGAACTGGTTCGGAACCACCGCCTGCCCTAGCATCGCGCTGACCGGCATGACGGTTGCCGGTCAGGCAAAATAATCCCGGGAGGATCGGTTTGAGTTACGACGTATACGGCGTGGGCAACGCCATCATGGACCTGCAGGTGCGCTGCGACGATGCCTTCCTGAGTGCCAACGGCATCGACAAGGGCATCATGACACTGGTCGACGAATCCCGGCAGCAGCAGATCCTGGCCGCCTTGAAAGAACATCCGGTGCACTACTGCTCGGGCGGTTCGGCGGCCAACACGATCGTCGGCATCGCCGATCTCGGTGGCAAGTCGGCCTATGCCGGCAAGACCGGCGACGACCGCTTCGGCGGCCAGTACCTGGAGGAGATGAAGCGGCTCGGCGTGGCCATCGAGGTGCCGGCGAGCCCGGGTCAGACAGGTACCTGTGTCGTGCTGATCACGCCCGATGCACAGCGCACCATGCTGACCCACCTCGGCGTATCGGCAACCCTCTCCGCCGACGACATCAATGCATCCGAAATCGCCAGGGCCAAATACGTCTATGTCGAGGGCTACCTGTTCGCCGGCGACCAAACCCGCGCCGCAGCATTGAAGGCGATTGAGCTCGCCAAGGCGTCGGGCGTGAAGGTGGCGCTGACCATCTCCGATCCGTTTCTCATCAACTTCTGTCGCGCCCAGTTCCAGGAACTGATCGAAGGCCCGGTGGACCTGCTGTTCTGCAACCGCGACGAAGCAGCGGCACTGGTCGGCAGCGATGATCCGGTTGCCTGTGCGCACGAGATCCACCGGCATTGCGAGAATGTCGCCCTGACCCTTGGAAGCAACGGCTCGATCCTGATGCACGAGGGCGAGGTGATTGCCGTCGAAGGTGTGACGGTGGAAGCGGTCGATACCACCGGGGCCGGCGACATGTATGCTGCCGGCGTGCTCTACGGCATCACCAACGGGCTGTCGTGGAAACAGGCCGGGCATCTGGGCAGCCATGCCGCCGCGCAGATCGTCGCCCAGCTCGGTGCCCGCCTGCCCAGGCGCTATGCGGCGGACGAGATCCGCGCCCTGCTCGCCTAGGCTCGATCAAGACAGGGGACAACGCAGATGAGTGTCATCCGGAAACTGCTCGACTACAACCGTCAATGGGCCGAACGTCTGAAAAGCGAGGATCCGGCATTTTTCGCGCAGCTGGCCGAAAATAATGCGCCCGAGCTGTTGTGGATCGGCTGTTCCGACGGCCGCGTCAGTCCCGACCGCCTGATCGGTCGTCCGCTCGGCAAGATCTTCGTGCACCGCAACATCGCCAATATCTTCGCCATGCACGACCTGAACTGTCTGGCCGTGCTGCAGTTTGCCGTCGAGGTGCTGAAGATTCCGGATATCGTCGTCTGCGGCCATTACGGCTGCGCCGGTATCCGGCAGGCGATCGAGGGCCATAGCGTCGAACCGGTGGACCTGTGGGTCGAACCGGTCCGGCATCTTGCCCGCCGCCAGCGCGACGAGCTCGCCAACATCACCGATCCGGTCGAGAAGACCAACCGGCTGGCCGAACTGAATGTCGCCCATCAGGTGCGCAACATCTGCCGTTCGGCCATCGCCCAGCAGGCCTGGGAGATCGGTCAGCCGCTCGCCGTGCACGGCCTGATCTACCATGTCGAGGATGGCCTGCTGCACGAGGTGATGCCGTCGGTCACTTCGGCCGAAACGTTCCGCGCCCTGACCGAGTGACTGCTCGCCCGTAGCCCGTGGCTACGACGCCAGTTGCCGGAGTTTCTTGTCGGCCCGGCGCAGATTGTGGCTGAGCTCGTGCGCCAGCCCGAGCAGCAGTTGCAGGCCGAGCTCCGCATGATCGCGACAGAGCTGGCGGAATACCTCATGCCGCAGCACGCCAAGCTCGCAATCCTCGGTGGCGCGTGCATCCGCCGTACGCGGCCCGGGCTCCAGGAATCTCACCTCGCCGACGCACATGCCGGGGCCGAACTTGGCCAGCCGCATCGTCTCTCCCTCCTGGTAAGGCAATAGCACCTCGACTTGGCCGCGCAGGATCACGAACAGTTCGCTTCCCTCATCCCCTGAATGGAAGAGATAATCGCCGGCCGCCACATCAACCCTGTCGAAATAGCCCTCCAGTTTGGTGCGCGCCTCGACATCGAAACCGGCCAGCAACCCCGATTCGCCAAGCCCCACCGTGTAGCCTGCCATCGCGCCCGGCTGGCCGAGATCACGCAACAGGCAGTCCTCGGCATATTCGAGCGCCCGGTCGCCGTCCGAAAAGGTCCGTAGCCGCTGGTTGTCATGATAGGGGACGACACGCTCGTGCCGGTGCCCCTTCTGCTTGACCAGTCCCATGCTGGCCGGCACGTTGGCCAGGATCAGTTCGCCACCGCGCGACCGCAGTATGCCTGACATGTGCTCGATCAGCCGGATCGCCGTCAGATCCACCTGTGAAACCCGCTGCATGTCGAGCACGATGTAGCGTGCCCGCTTCAGATCTTCCGACATCGTTTCGAGCAGATGGTCGGTGGTGCCGAAGAACAGGATACCCTTCAGTTCGTAGGTGACGACCAGTTCCGCATGCTGGCTCAGCAGTTCGAACTCCGGGTTCGGGCGACGGCGCAGGGAGGTATGCTCGCCGATCGTCCGGCGCCGGTTGACCACCGCCGTCTGCACCTGCGAGCGGATGAACTCGATGACCGCCAGCGCCACACCGAGGCCGACGGCAACCATCAGATCGTACAGGATGGTGACGGCGATAACGATCAGCGCAATCAGCCCATCCAGCCTTGCCCTCGGGGTACGCATCCACAGCACGATGTCCTTGTCGAGCATGCTGAACACGGCGACATGCAGGATGATGCCGGCAAAGACGCTGATCGGCAGAACAGCGGCGACAGGCCCCATGAACAGGATCAGCAGCAGGAAGGTGACGCCGGTAACGACTCCGGCCCAGTAGCGACCGCCGCTGTTGACCGCCACCAACGTGGCACCGGTCGTGCCGGCACCGGCCATGCCGCCCAGCATGGACGACAGCATATGCCCGATTCCCTGCCCCATCAGTTCGCGACGCGAGTGGTGGCGGGCACCGGTGGAGACGTCCGCCACCACACTGGTCAGCAGCGTATCCAGCGATGCCAGCACAGCCAGCGCCAGAGCGGAAACGAAGATCAGGGGCCACGGCAATTGTGGCAACAGCGACAGATCGATGCCGACCCGGATATCGGTGATCGGCGGCAAATTGCCGACGATCCAGCTCTGCGGGATGCCGCCCGGCAGGAAGAGTCCGAAAAGGTGAAAGGCGACGGTACCGGCGATCAGGCCCAGTGCCGTGCCGGGCAGTCGCTTGATGTAACGCGGCAACCAGATCATCGCGGCAATGGTTACGGCAGCGGTGGCGGCCGGAATCCAGCCGCCATGCAGCCATCCGCCCTCGCCGTTGCCCGTAAGGTTCCGGCCCTGCGACATGATCATCAGGATCGCCGTGCCGGTCATGAAACCGGAGACCACCGGATAGGGCATGTACTTGATGAGGTGACCGAGCTTGAAGGCGCCGATCAATGCTTGCAGCAGACCGCCCAGCGCCACCGTCAGTAACGTTGCCGTCACCAGCGCTTCGCCGGAGAGTCCGGCCGCATTGAGCGCTGCGATGGCACCGGCAAGCAACACCAGCGTCGGTCCGGTCGGCGCACTGACCAGCCCTTGGGTGCCAAAGGCGAATCCCGAGGCGATGCAGAGGCAGGAGGCGGCGATCAGACCGGACAGGGCCGCAGCAGCCGGATCGCTGGTATAGGGTGCCCACAATGCGATGCCGAAAGCCATCGCCTGCGGCAACACCAGTGCCGAGGCGGAAAGACCTCCCCACAAGTCCCCCGGACGAAAGCTTTTAACAGTCACGCTTTCTCCTCGTCATTCATCGAACTGCGAATCATGGCCAGCCCCAAGCCGGCAATGCAAAGATAGCCCCATATCATCAAGAAGTATAGCAATATAGACGCACAATATGTCGAAATATAAGGGTTAATGAGACCTGGATCACTTGACAACCTTGCCAACGGCGTCAACGATGACATTGATGATGATTTCTCCCGGGATGAGAGGTTTGCAATGCACCCAAGCGCAGTACGCGCAATGAAAACAGACAGGTCATCGTCATGACAGTGATCCAGCTGCATGCCGCACCGAAAGCATTTCCGGCCGAAAAGCGTCCGGCAATCTGGGCTGTAGCCAGCGGCAAGGGAGGTGTCGGCAAGAGCTTTATCTCCTCCAGCCTCGGCCTTGCACTGGCCAAGCATGGCAAGCGTGTGGTGATGATCGATCTCGATCTGGGCGGCGCTAACCTGCACACCTGTCTGGGCGTTCCCACCCCCGCCACAACCCTGTCCGATTTCATTTCCGGTAAGCTCAACGACATCAACGAGCTGGTCGTTGCCACCCCGACCGAAAATGTCGGGCTCATCAGCGGCGCCGCCGATAGCCTGCACATCGCCAATATCAAGCATTTCGAAAAGCTCAAAATCCTGCGCAACCTGAAACAGATCGCAGCCGACATCGTCCTTCTCGATCTCGGGGCCGGCACAAGTTTCAACACCCTCGACTTTTTTGCACAGGCCGAACACGGGATATTGGCAGTGACGCCGGAACCGACGTCGATCGAAAACACCTACCGCTTTTTGCGCGAACTTTTCGCCCGCCGGCTCAGGACCGCTCCCACACTGACCCGCAAACTGATGAACGATGTACTGACCGGCCGGCATGTGGGCGGCCGAAAGATTACCACCCTGTCGGCTTTTCTGGGCGCCATGGATCACCTGCATCCCCAGCATGGGGCATTGTTGCGGCAGGAGCTTGCCACACAGAACCTTCACCTGATCATCAATGAGGCCATGGAGCCGGGCGATGCCGAACTCGGACAGGCCATGGAACTGGCCTGCCGGAAATATTTCGGGGTCGACATCGGCTACTTGGGTTACCTGAATCATGACCGCCAGGTCGCCATGGCCTTACGCCAGCGCAAGCCGTTCATGAATGCCTATCCGCAATCCCGCGTCGCCATTCACCTCGACCATATCGCAGCACAACTGCTGGAACGCAGTTCGCGGCCACGGACGCCAGCATGAAGAAGCGGGATTACTACGATTTGCTGGAAGTCAGCCCGACCGCCTCGGCGATGGACATCATTCACGCCTACCGTCGGGCCAAGCTGGCGTTCCAGGAAGACTCCATGGCTACCTATTCCCTCTTTTCCGATGACGACATGGAGGAGATACGGGAACAGATCGAGGAGGCTTACCATACCCTTGCCGACAGCGAGAAACGCCGGGAGTACGATACCCTGCGCAGGAACCTTGCCAGCCTTGGTGGCAAGGCGGCAGAAGGGCTGCAGCCGCGCCCGCAGCGGAACAGCTCCGACCTGCAACAACGCATTGCATCCGCCATACGTTTCCCGGGCTCTTTCCTGAACGAGCTACGCGAGCAACAAGGCATTTCCATCCAGGCCATCGCCGAACGCACGCGCATATCCGCGCAGTATCTCAAGGCCATCGAAAGCGAAGATGAAAGCCGATTCCCCGAAACCGTTTATCTCAAGGGTTATCTGCGCCAGTATGCTCGCGAACTGGGACTCGAACCCGAGCGGGTCGTCAAGGGTTACCCCCCGCTCATGAAGTCGCCTGAAGCGGAAGAATCTCCGGACAACAGCGACTGAACTCAGCTTTCCGGCGACGTCGTTTCCCGCCGCGTCTGCAAGCGATAGTAGATACTTCCCATCACAAGCAGTGCAACGGCGAAGACCGCGAATTGCATACCGCTGGGCGCCTCATCGTAACCGACCAGCACATGCAGCATTTCACCGATGAAACTGTCCTGCGGCAGCCAGCCCGAGCTGTTCCATAGCGTATCAACCAGTGGAGGCAGCCAATCGATGGCAACCAGGTTCCAGGCGGCCTGCGACGCCATACCCGCTGCCAACAGCATCAGCAACCAGCCCGCCACACCAAGCAGCCGGCGCACCGGGATCCGAACCAGGCCATAGTAAAGCAGGGCGCCGATAAGGAGTGCCGCCACGGCTCCCAGGATACCGCCGACAAGCAAGGTCCAGCCTTCGTCCTTGACCGCCTGCGAGGCGCCGAACAGAAAAAATGCCGCCTCGGAACCTTCCCGCATGACTGCTGCCAGCGAAACCACCGCAAGTGACTTGTAAGGCAGCCTGCCAACCTTGACTGCCTCGCCGACCTGCCGCATGTGGGCGCTGAGTTCGCGGCCGTGCTGAGTCATCCAGAAGACTGTCCAGGCAATCAGGACCGAAGCGAGCAACAGCACAAACGCATTGAACAGAAACTCGCCGTTCCCCTGTACCGAGCTTTCGAGTTCGCCCATGAATATCGCTACGAACACCGCCCCAAGCACGCCGCCGGCCATCCCCAGCCAGATCCATCGACGGGAACCTGATAGACCGCGGGTTGCCGCCAGCAGGATGCCGATCACCAGCGACATCTCGAGCATTTCCCGAAAAACGATCACTAGGGAAGAAATCATGCGTTTTTCTCCTTCCGGCAATCAGGACAGAGGCCGAATATAACCAGTTGATGGCCCGTGATCTCAAAGCCCTTGTCGCGTGCTGCCGCCAGTTGCAGGGCCTCGATGGTCGCGTGCGAAAATTCTTCAATACGCCCGCAAATCGTGCAGATGAGATGATCGTGATGCGCCTTGTCGGCGCGTTCGTAACGCTTTTTGTCGGTCAACTGGATGGAGCTGATCAGCCCCTCGTTTTCCAGTGCCGCCAATCCCCGATAAACCGTGGCGATACCGATCGATTGCCCGGCATCCGCCAGGCTACGAGCCACCTCCTCCGCGTCCCAATGCCTGTTGGAGCGGTTGATGAGGTCGAGAATGGCCTGGCGCTGTGCAGTCAGTTTGACCATGGCGGAGAATGATAACCATTATCATTATCATTGCAAGGAGGGAGATAAAGCGTGACGGCCCTGACAAACAGGGCCGACGATCAGTTTTTCTGGATGGAGTCCTTCGGGTTGGCCATCAAATCGATGATGCGTTCTTCGCGGTTAACCGCAACCTCACGGGGGGCATTGACGCCGATACGGACCTGGCCGCCCTTGACGCTCAACACCTGGATCTGGATATCGTCCCCGATCGCAATGGATTCACCCTTCCGTCGTGTCAGTACAAGCATCCTGTCACCTCCGAATTCACTAGATAGACGGAGTTCAGGAAAAGCGCAAGTTTCGGAAAACGATTACGCCGCCGGTTCGCCTTCCAGTCCGAACGCGCCGTGCAGCGCGCGTACGGCGGCATCAACCTGTTTCTCGTCGATGACTACGGTAATCTTGATTTCGCTGGTGGTAATCATCTGGATATTGATGTTCTCGGCCGCCAGCACCTCGAACATCTTGCCGGCCACACCGGCGTGCGACCGCATGCCGACCCCGACCACCGATACCTTGGCCACGGTGTTATCGCCCGTTACATCCTTGGCCTGCATGCTGGCGCAGGCCTTGTGCATCAGGTCGAGCGTCGCCTTGTAGTCGCCGCGCGGCACCGTAAACGTGATATCGGTAAAGCCCTGGGCGCTGACATTCTGCACGATCACATCGACGTTGATTCCGGCATTGGCCACCGGGCCGAAAATGCCGGCCGCTATGCCCGGATGATCGGGAATCCCCATGACAGTGATCTTCGCTTCATCACGATTGTACGCCACGCCAGAAATCGCAGCTCTTTCCATGTTCACATCCTCTTCTGAAACAATGGTGCCCGGCACCAGATTGAAACTTGACCGCAAATGGATCGGCATCTTGTAGCGCATGGCCAGTTCGACACTACGCGTCTGCAGCACCTTCGCTCCCAGCGACGCAAGTTCGAGCATCTCCTCGTAGCTGATATGATCCATCTTGCGTGCCTGCGGCACGATGCGCGGATCGGTCGTATAGATGCCATCCACGTCGGTATAGATATCGCAGACATCGGCCTTCAGCGCGATCGCCAGCGCCACGGCCGAGGTATCGGAGCCGCCACGGCCGAGAGTGGTGATATTGCCGCGCTCGTCGACCCCCTGGAAACCCGTCACCACGGGCACGGCCCGCTGCTGCATCCGTTCGATCAGCTGCGAACCGTCGACATCGCGGATGCGGGCCCGCGCATGGCTGGAGTCGGTCCGGAATCCGGCCTGCGCACCGTTGCAGGAGTACGCGGCAATACCACGACTTTTCAGCTCGATGGCCAAGAGAGCGGCACTCACCTGCTCACCGGTCGCCACCATGGCATCCAGCTCACGGCGCTCGGGATCGGGATTCAGTTCATGCGCCAGCGCGATCAGGCGATTGGTTTCACCGCTCATGGCCGAGACGACGACCGCCACCTCGTTACCGCGTTCCAGCTCCGCCGCAACGATATCCGCAGTCTTGCGGATTCGTTCCAGGCTTCCTACCGACGTGCCGCCAAATTTCTGAACGACGCGCATTGAATTATTCTCCTTGTTGTCCGGGCGGTATGGTGGCGATGCCTATCTTGCCCATGCCGAGCTGCTGCAGCGTATCGAGGATGAGCACAACCCGCTTCTGGCGGGCATCGGCATCGGCGCGCAGGATCACCGGCATATTCGGATCGCCCTTGGTCACATTCAGGATGCGTTTGCGCAGGTCGGCATCGCTCACCGGTTCGTCCTGTACGAACAGCTGCCCCTTGGCATCCACGCTGACCGTCACCTGCTTGATATCGTTCTCCTGCGCTGTCGCATGGCTGGACGGCAGCTCCAGCTTCAGGCTGGTCGTCACGTCGAAACTGGTGGAAACCATGAAAAAGATCAGCATCAGGAAGACCACGTCGACGAGCGGCGTGATGTCCACCATGTAATCGTTACGGCGCTTTTCGCGCAGCTTCATCCGCGCTCGCCCTTCAGCAGCTCGACGAAGCGCAGCGCATGCTGCTCGATCTCGATCACGAAGCGGTTGACCCGCGATTCGAAATAGCGGTAGGCCACCAGCGTCGGAATGGCGACGGTCAGGCCGCCGGCCGTGGTGTTCAGCGCCTTGGAGATGCCGCCGGCCAGCACGTCGGCCTTGCCGACACCGACCAGCGAAATCTGCTGGAACACCTCGATCATGCCGATCACCGTTCCCAGCAGGCCCAACAGCGGCGCGATCGCCGCGATCACACCGAGCACACCGATAAAGCGTTCCAGGTGTGCGACCTCCTGACGGCCGACCTCCTCGAGGATTTCCTTCAGCACGCCGCGCGCCACGCCGCGATTGACCAGCGCCACCCAGATGATGCGGCTCATGGCGGTGTTGTTGTCCCGGCAGACCTGCATGGCGCCGTTGACGTCGCCCGACCGCACCGCTGCGGCAATCGCCTCCACATCCTTGATCGGCACCACCACCGACCGTCTCAGGCTCCAGCTGCGCTCGAAGATAATGGTCAGTGCCAGGACCGAAGCGGCAAGCAGGATATACATCACCGTGCCGCCCTGTTGGATAAACTCAATCACTCGGGGCCTCCGGGCAGGGCAAGTTCCCCGCCAAATGAGCCGGCATTATAGGTGGGACTGCCACCACTGCAATGCGGAGACTCGCCGTACCGATACCGGCGCCGTCCGGATTTGCACCTCGGGTTCCACTACATTCGCCGACCAGCGCAGCACGACGGCACCGTCCGCCGTGTTCAGCACCCTGGTGCCCATCGAACGGTAGCGGGCAACCACATCGGCTGCCGGAAACCGGTAACGATTTTCCCTGCCGGTCTGCGCGATCGCCACCCCGGGACGGGCGCTCTGCACAAACGGCATGCTGCTTGATGTACGGCTGCCATGGTGCGGCACTAACATCGCATCCATCTCGCCCGGTAGCGGCATGGCCGTCTCAGCGGCTTCTTCGATATCGGCCGGCAACAGCAGCCGCTGCCCATCCGGCAATTGCAAATGCAGTACCAGCGAAGCGTTGTTCGCATTGGCAGGGCGGTAGCCGCGCGGCGGCCACAGCACATCGACCCGAACACCCTGCCATTGCAGTGAATCGCCTGCAGCCAGCCAGCGCACATCGCCCCCCATGGCCCGAGCTTTCCGTATGATCTGCACAACCCGCCGGTCACCATGCACGGCCGGCACATCGGCCAGCCATATTTCGCCGAGCCGGTTGAGATGCTGCAGCAGGCTTGGCGCCCCGCCGAGATGATCGGACTGGGCGTGGCTCAATACCAGCACATCGGCATGGGTGATACCCAAAGCCCGAAGCCCTTCGGCAACCTTCGTGCCTCCATTGAACCGACTGCCGGGTGAGCCCGGAACATCGACGTCCAGTACGCCGCCGTCCGGCAGGAGCAGGCTGGAAGCTGCACCCTGACCGACGTCCCATACTACCCATGTCGGCGTATCCACCTGCTGTTCGACAAGGATATCGGCAAGCAGCATCGTCACGGCGAGGGCAGCAACCGAAGCTGCTGTTTTCCAGCGCCCTTTCCACCAGGAGAAACCTGCAGCCGACAACAAGCCGCCATAGATGAAACAGATCCACATGGGTGGTGATAACACCACCCGACCGCTGCCTGGCCAGCCGGCAATGATGGCAAGCAGCCACTGCCCGGCAGCGATCAGACTGGCCGCCCCGGACAACGACCATGCAGCCCCGCTATGCCAGCCGACCATCGCCAACAGTTCGCCTGATAATGCCAACGGCATAACACCGAACCCGTACAGGGGGACCAGCAGCAGGTTCGATGGCAAACCGTAGAGGGGCAGTCGCCCGAAAGCACTGACCACCAGAGGCAGGGTCACCAGCCAGGAGAGCAGCGAAATCGATAGCAATATTGTGATTCCACGTTGCCAGGAAGACTGTTCCTGCTGCTGTACAGACCACATCAGCAGAGCGGCAGTCGCAAGAAACGACAACCACAATGACAGCGAAGCCACCGCTGCCGGATCGAACAACAGGATCAACAGCAACGCGGCAAGCAGGGTATTTAGCGGCTCCGTCCGGGCGGCCAGCAGCCAGGCCAAGGCACCGGCCGCCAACATCAGGGCCGCACGCTGGGCAGGCAACGGCCAACCGGCCAGCATGCCGTAAACGGCGGCCGCCAGCACACCGATCGTCAGGGCGACACGTCGTACCGGCAGGTTGACGATCCATGCCTCGCGCCGGGTCAGCAGCCACCATGCCAGCGCCATCGCCCAGCCGGCTGCCATACCCATGTGCAGACCTGAGATCGCCAGCAGATGGGCGGTGCCGGTGGCCGAGAAGAGCCGGTTGGTGGTTTCGTCGATGCCCGAGCGATCACCGAGCAGCAGCGCCATCAGGATGGCGGCGGACTGTGGCTCCAGTCCTGCAGCCGCCTCGCGGATACGCTGCCGTACCAATTCGAACATGGATATACGGGCGTCCTGTATCGTGATACCGCCGCGGACCGAACCGACCAGTGCGATATGCCGGTCGAAGCACCAGGCGCGATAATCGAAGGCTCCAGGATTGCGGTCGTTTTCCGGCTGTTTGAAATGTGCCACGACAGCGACGTGTTGCCCGGCGACAGGAACCTCCTCCGACTTACCGAACAGATAAATATCCGCCAACCCGTGCAGGGCGGCGCCATCGGCCCGCCGAACGTCGGCCAACCGAAGCCGCACCGTGTTCTCCCGTTTCTCGACCGATGCGACGGTGCCCTCGACTTTCCAGTCGGCCAGCCAGGAGGGATCGGCGGCGACCCGCCAGGCATCAGCCATCAGGCTGGCCATTCCCCAGAGCACACCCGCCAGCAGCACTGTCGCCAGAATCTTTTTCCGAGCCAACAGCAGGCCGCCGGTGATGAAAAAAATCAAAAGCGCTGCCCAGCCAATCGGCAACAGATCGGTGCGGGCCGATGCGAGGCCGGCGACAAACAGCAGTACCGGCCCGGCCAGCGGCAGGCGCCGCCAGTCGGGCGCCCCTTTCAGTTTTTCGAAAGAATCAGTCGGGGTAGACGACCCGGCCACGAATCATCTGGTCATCGCCCAGCTTGCGACGGCTAACATCGGCCAGCCGAACCGCACCATCGATGGTTTCCACCCCGTATCCGGACCAGAGCGCGACGGCATCGCGGCCGCCGATCAGCATCGGTGCCTGATAAAGCACCAGCTCATTGACCAGCTTCGCATCGAAAAACGCCGTATGCAGCTGGCCGCCCCCCTCCACCAGCACCTTCAGACACCCCTCCTCGGCCAGATGATGCAGGGCACCGGTCAGGCTCGTCGCGCGGCCGACCTGTACGCCGGCATCGCGCCACTTCTGCGTATGCTCGTTGAGGCTACGGACGTAAAAGCGGGTCGGGGCATCCCCCTTCAGCAGATTGCAATCCTCGAAGAAATCGGGGGTCTCTAGGCACATGACCACGCGCAGCGGCGGCTTTCCCTTCAGCTTGGCATCCCGGACGGTCAGCGACGGATTGTCATGCTCCAGCGTGCCGGCACCGATAATGATCGCATCCGCTTCCGCCCTGAGACCATGCGCATGCTTGCGCGACGCCTCGCCGCTGATCCACTGCGAATCACGGGTACGCGTAGCCAGCTTGCCGTCCAGCGAAATCGCCGCTTTGGCTGTGACATACGGCATGCCGGTACGGATGAAATGGAAAAACGGTCCGTTCAGCGCATCGGCCTCCTCGGCCATGACCCCGGAGGTTACCTCGACGTAGTGGGCCGCCAGCAGCTTGCCGCCACCGGCCATCTTCGGATTCGGGTCGGACGAGGCATAAACGACATGCCGGATACCGGCCCGGAGAATCGCGTCGGTACAAGCCGGGGTCTTGCCGTGGGCCGCACACGGTTCCAGCGTCACATAGAGTGTACCGCCGCGTGCCTTGCTGCCGGCCTTCTGCAGGGCGATCACTTCGGCATGGGGTTCGCCGGCCTTCTCGTGCCAGCCCTCGCCGACCTTCTTGCCGTCGTTGACGACCACCGCTCCGACGCGCGGATTCGGATGCGTCTCCACCCCCTTCTTGGCCAGCGTGATGGCGCGCTTCATCCACTTCTCATGATCGGACACGGCTCACCTCCCCTGCTTGAGTACCTAACATGGCATTGCGGACATAAAATGACAAGATGGCCGAAAACCGCATTGATGCAGATCACCCGCCAAGGCTAGGGTGTGTGGCATGCTGATCGTCATCTCCCCCGCCAAGAAGCTTGCCCTGCAACATATTGCCCCGCCCCTGCCGGCCACTCTGCCGGCGTTTCTCGACCGTTCGGCGGAGCTCGTCGGCATCCTGCGCGACATGGACAGCTTCCAGCTCTCCGAACTGATGGGCATCAGCATGAAACTGGCCGATCTCAACATGCAGCGTTTCCAGACGTGGCACACCCCGTTTACGCCGGCCAACGCCTCACCGGCCCTGCTCGCCTTTCAGGGGGATGTCTACCAGGGGCTGCAGGCCGAAACGCTGGATGCGGAGGGGCTTGCTTTTGCCCAGCAACACCTGTGCATCCTCTCAGGACTCTACGGCCTGTTGCGTCCGCTCGACCTGATGCAGGACTACCGCCTGGAGATGGGCACCAGCCTCGCCAACCCGCATGGCCGCGACCTCTATGCTTTCTGGGGCGATGCGATCACCGAGGCGCTGAACCGGGCACTGTCTGCCCAGGACGACGACGTTCTAGTCAACCTCGCCTCGCAGGAGTATTTCAAGGCGGTGCGCCCCGGAAAGCTGGTGGGCCGCATCGTCACGCCGCTGTTCAGGGAGAAGAAGGCCGGCGGCTACAAGATCGTCGGCATCATGGCCAAGCGGGCACGCGGTCTGATGAGCCGCTACATCATCGACCGACGCATCTCAGATCCGGAGGCGCTGAAGGAGTTCAGCATCGACGGCTACCGTTTCAACCCCAAACTCTCCGACGATCGCGAATGGAGCTTTACCCGTGGCTGATATCCCGCACCTCGTCCTCATCGACGGTCCCAACTACGTCTTCCGTGCCTTCCATGCGGTGCGTCACCTCTCCAACTCGAAGGGTGAACCGACCAACGCCGTCTTCGGTTACGTGCAGATGCTGCGCAGCGTGCTGGAAAAGCTGCAGCCCACACATGTCGCCGTCGCTTTCGACCCGAAAGGCGGCAATTTCCGCAATGCCATCTACCCCGATTACAAGGCACACCGGCCGCCGATGCCGGAGGAACTGGCTGCACAGTGGCCGCGCGTCTGGGAGGTCACCCGTGCCTTTAATTTCCCCTTGATCTGCATCGACAACTTCGAGGCCGACGACGTCATCACCACGCTTGCCCGGCGTGCCGGGAAGGCCGGCTGGCAGGTCACCATCGTCTCCTCCGACAAGGACCTGATGCAGCTGGTCGGCGGCAATACCCGCATGCTCGACACCATGAAAGGCATCACCTACGACCCGGCCGGTGTGCAGGAACGATGGGGCGTGCCGCCCGGCCAGGTGCACGACCTTTTGGCGCTGACCGGCGATTCATCCGACAATATTCCCGGCGTACCGGGTATCGGACCGAAAACCGCGGCCGAGCTGCTTGCCGCCCATGGCTCGCTGGAAGAGGTGCTGAAACATGCCGGGGAGATCAAACAACCGAAACGCCGACAGTCACTGATCGAGCATGCCGAAGCGGCGCGACTCGCCTATGAACTTGTGAAGCTGTGTGACACCGCACCCGTCGTCGAAAGCCTCGACGACCTGGCCGTGCAATCGCCGGATCGCGAACGGCTTGCTGCCCTGTTCGCCGAACTGGAGTTCCGCCGGCTACTGGAAGAACTCCATAGCGGGGATGCCGGCAAGCCGCAACCGGGTACTCCTGCGCATCCGTCCGTGGCACACATGCCAGAAGCGACTGAGCCGCGCATCGACCATACGGTCGACGACGAAGGGAAACTTGCCGATATGACCAAGCGCCTCAAGGCTGCCGACCTGATTGCGCTCGATACCGAAACCACCTCGCTTGCCACCCATGATGCCGAGATCGTCGGACTTTCCTTCGCGATATCGCCCGGCGAGGCATGGTATGTGCCGGTCGGCCATCGTGCCGCCGACCTGCTGGCTCCCATTCCGAAACAGCTGCCGCGCGACACCGTACTCGACCGACTCAAACCGATCCTTGAAGATGCCGGCAAGGCCAAGTGTGGCCACAACCTCAAATATGACGCGCAAGTACTTCGCCGTGCCGGCATCGAACTCGCCGGCATTGCTGCCGACTCCATGCTGCTCGCCTACTGTCTTTATCCCGGCAAATACCCGCCGAAGCTCGACAACGTCGCGGCGGATTATCTCGGCCACCACTGCATCGCCTACGAGGATGTCGCCGGCAAGGGGGTGAAACAGATCGGTTTCGCCAATGTGCCGCTGGCGCAGGCGGTTCCCTACGCCTGCGAGGATGCCGAGGTCGCATTCCGCCTGACGGAACTGCTGCGAGACAGGCTCTCCGCCGAGCACCGTCTGAACCGCCACGACGACATCGAGCTGCCGCTGTCGCAGGTATTGGCCGACATGGAATGGCAAGGTGCGAAGATCGACAAGGCGATGCTGGCCCGCCTCTCCGCCGATTTCGGCCGGCGTATCGGCGAGCTCGAAACAAGGATTCACGCGGCGGCCGGAGAGCAGTTCAATATCCAGTCACCCAAGCAGTTGGGCGAGCTATTGTTCGAAACGCTGAAGCTGCCGGGCGGCAAGAAGACCAAAAGCGGCCAGTGGGCCACCGGCCAAGAGGTGCTGGAGAACCTTGCCGAAGCGCATGAAATTCCGCGCCTGATCCTCGAATCGCGGCAGCTCGCCAAGCTGAAATCGACCTACACCGATGCTCTGCAGGCGCTGATCCACCCGCAGACCGGCCGCGTGCATACCTCCTACAACCAGGCGATCACCACTACCGGCCGCCTCTCCTCCACCGACCCGAACCTGCAAAATATCCCCATCCGCAGCGACGAAGGGCGCCGGATCCGCAAGGCCTTCATCGCCGAACCGGACAACCTGCTGATCGCCGCTGACTATTCGCAGATCGAACTCAGGCTGATGGCGCATTTCTCGGGTGACGAGGCCCTCTGCCAGGCTTTCGCCAACGGCGAGGATATCCACGCCGCCACCGCCGCCGCCGTCAACCAGGTCGCCCTTTCCGAAGTCAGCGGCGAGATGCGCCGGCGGGCGAAGATCGTCAATTTCGGCATCCTCTACGGCATGAGCGCCTTTGGACTGGCCAAGCAGCTCGGTATGGAGCGCGGCGAGGCGCAATCCTTCATCGACGCCTATTTCGCCCGCTATCCGAAAGTGCGCGCCTTCATGGACGACACGCTGGAGACCGCACGCACGCAAGGCTATGTCGCCACACTGCTCGGCCACCGTGTCTATGTGCCGGAGATCAATGCGAAGAACGGCATGCAGCGCCAGTACGCCGAACGCACCGCCATCAATGCACCGCTGCAGGGCTCGGCCGCCGACATCATCAAGGTAGCCATGATCCGGCTGCACCGGCGGCTTGCGAAGGAACTCCCCGAGACAAAGATGATCCTGCAGGTGCACGACGAACTGGTCGTCGAGGCGCCGGCACAGCAAATGGAGCGCACCACGGTGATCATGCGGGAGGAGATGCAATCCTGCGTGCAGCTCGCCGTGCCGCTGGTGGTCGATATCGGCAGCGGCAGGAGCTGGTTCGAAGCCCATATGCTCTAATCCGCTGATTTGGCACCTCGCCGTATCGGAACCTACAATCAGACTGAAAAAGGCTGAACAGGGAAAGATCGGGGGAGATGGCACACTTGGCTCGCATGTCAGACACCTTACCGGCCCGCGCTCACCATGCCGCACGGCATGGGTGGGTCGACGCCGTACGTCGCCCCCGATTTCCGGTTGTACGGCCAACAACAAGCTAAACGCATGTCAAGATTGGAACTCAGTGCTCCCGGTTTCGAAAAGCATTCGATGCTTTACTACCTGCGACACTATCCGGCGGAAATCGCCATGCCGACATGGCGGAGGGAAATGCTGCTCAGCGCCCTCGTGCTCGGCATTCCGATCATCGCGCTATTTGCCATCAACCACTACCTCGTTGGACACCTCTGGCTGAGCTATCTGCAATTCGCCGTTGCCGTCATCCTGGTTCCATGCCTGATTGCAACACGCAAGGGCATACTGGTGAATACCAGCAAGAATATCATGTTAGCCGCGGCTACCGTCATGTTCCTGGCGGTGCTGGCCGATGGCGGCATTGCCCGCAGCGGCATTTTCTGGATGTCGATGTTCCCCTTCCTGGCTTTCATGATCGCCGGCTGCAAACCGGGACTGTACTGGATCCTGCTGTTCATGGCCGGCCTGCTGGGCCTTTTCGTTGTATCGGAATTAGACCTGTTCAATCTGGTCTACCAGCCCCTGGAGATTACCTATTTCTTTCTCTCCTTTCAGGTATTCACGATGCTCGCCTTTGCCTTCGCACTGGTTCACGAGCGGGACCGCTTCGATCTGCAGCTCACCAATCAGGAACTGATCGAGTCGCAACGCCAGCTTGAACTCATCAAGGCCGATCTAGAGACCATGGTGGCCGAACGAACTGCCCGCCTTAGCGATGCCAACCGCCAGTTGCGAACGGAAGTAACCGAGAAAAAACAGGCGATCGTCGAACTGGAAGCGATGCAGAAGAACTTCATGCAGGCCCAGAAGATGGAAGCAATCGGCACCCTGGTCGGCGGTATCGCCCACGACTTCAACAACATGCTGTCGGGCATCACGGCCAACCTGTACATGCTGCAGCACAAGGTGCAGGACGAAGAGATCAAAAAGCGCCTCGAACGGATCGACAAGCTGGTGATGCATGCCGCCGACATGATCCGGCAGATGCTGACGTTTGCGCGCAAGGACAATATCACGCTGTCGCGTTTCGAACTGAAATCCTTCATCAAGGAGGCTTTCAAGCTGGCCAGGCTTTCGATTCCCGCTGAAGTCCGGACCCAGCTCAACTATCCGCCGGAAGGAGAGATGTGTATCAACGGCGAGGCCACCCAGCTGCAGCAAGTGCTGATGAACCTGATGAACAATGCCCGCGATGCGCTGGAGGGAGTGGAGAACCCGTTGATTACCGTCGAACTGAGTGATTACATCCCGGACGGACATTTCCGCATGAAATACCCCGACAAGGATGCCCCCCACTACGCCCTGCTCACCATCCGCGACAATGGCACCGGCATCCCCGCTGAGCAACAGCACCGGATTTTCGAACCGTTTTTCACCACCAAGGAGGAAGGCAAAGGCACGGGTCTGGGACTGGCCATGACCTATGGCGCCGTACAATCCCATAACGGCGTCATCGAAGTGGAAAGCATTCCGAAGCTTGGTACCAGCTTTCATATTTACCTGCCACTGACAAAGACCGAAACGGAAACGGCAAGCGAAGAAACTGCTACCGACACGGCCATGCCGCAGGGCAATGGCGAAACCATCCTGCTGGTCGACGATGACGAATACCTGCGGGAATCGACGCGCGAGCTGCTGGAGCAGATGAACTACCGGATTATCGAGGCCGGCAACGGCCGTGAGGCTGTCGCAATCTTCCAGCAACGCAGCCAGGAGATCGACCTGACCATCATGGATATTGCCATGCCGGAAATGGGCGGTGTCCGCGCCAGCAAAATGATCCGAGAATTCGATCCGGATGCCCATGTCATCTTCATTACCGGCTATGACAAGTACAATACCCTGGGACAATCGGTGATCAGCGACTGGAACGATCTCGTTTACAAGCCGCTGAACATTGCCAGTTTAGGCAAGGCGATCCAGAAACATTTACGCCCTGCCTGATCTGCGATCATGGACACATACGGCGGTTCCATTTGACGGCGGAATGGTCCATCATCGCGTACCGACGGAGGTTGATGCATGCTGGAGTTTCTCGGCAACGTAAGTCAGACACAGTGGATCTATGGCGGCATCGGACTGATCGTGTTGATCGCGGTCATTCTGGCTACCGTCTTGCTGCGTCGCAAAAAAGAGACGGAAATGCCGGAGCCTGTCCCGGTCTCCAGTGCCGACATCCCGCCGCTGCTGACACCGCCGGAGCTTGCCTGCTTCAATGCGCTCTACGAGGTGGCGGGCAAGGAGTACCACGTCATGGCGAAGGTTTCCCTGTCCGACATCGCCATCGTCAAGCGCGGCGTCGACAAGCAGTTGCTCGACAAGGTATCCAAAGACCATCACCACATCGATTTCGTGCTTTGCACCCGCGACAGCATCGCAGTCACCTGCGCGATCGAATTGCAGGATGCCTCGACGATCGGCAAGGAGGTCGGTCCGGCGCAGGTGCTGCGGCAGGTCGGCCTGCCGGTGTTCACGCTGCCGCGCAAGACCAGCTATTCAGCAACCGAGATCCGCAAGCTGCTCGAACCGTTTCTCAAGGAGCGTGCCCCTACGCCGGACGAGATGGTGGCAACCATCTCGATGGAAGCCTTCCGGGTCTGCAACACCTGCAAGACCCGCATGGTGCTCAAGCGCGCCAAATCGGGAAAATACAAGGGCACCCTGTTCTGGGTCTGCGGCAAGTATCCGGAATGCCGGACGATCGAGCTGTTTACCCGCTAAGCGGGCAATTCGAGATCACTATTCCAGGGTCTTGATGTAGGCGATGACGTTGGCTCTGGCGTCGGGTTTCTGCATTTCGGGAATCTTCGGCATTGTAATTCCCCAGCTGTTGGCCTCGCGCAGGGCCTTGGCATGCTCGTCGGTTTTCACCATCGCCTCGGGATCCTGCAGGAATGCATTCAGCCATTCGTCGCTGACCCGGTCCTTGATACCCCCCAATCCGGGACCGAACTTGTCCTCGTAATCGGTACGGTGGCAGTAGGCACACACGGCATCGAAGACGACCTTGCCGGCTGCCACGTCCGCAGCCCAGGCCTGGCCCTGAGCAGTTAGCAGCAATGCGAACAGAGGAACGGCCCGTTTCATCACGCCTCCTCGCCAGACCACTTGATCGAACAACCGATGGTGGGATGCTGCGGCTGCGGTGCCGGATGGCCGGAAATCAGTGCCTTGGCGGCAGACAGCAGCTCCTCGCGCGTTACTTTCGCTTCATCCTTCCAGTAATCATCGATACGGCCGTGGTAATAGAGCTTGCCGTCCCTGTCGAACAGATAGAGGTCGGGTGTGCACTGGGCGTCGAAGGTCTTCGACACTTCCTGGGTCTCATCCGCCAGGTAGGGGAAGTGGATGCCCCACTCGCCGATCTTCTTTTTCATCTCCGGCATCGAATCCTGCGGGTAGTCCGGATGGATGTTCGGATTGACGGCCACGACATTGATGCCCATCGCTTTCAGTTCGGCCGCCTGACGGATCAGGCGCGGCCAGACGGCCAGCGCATAGGGGCAATGGTTACAGGTGAAAGCGACCAGCAGGCCATTTTCGCCCATGTCGCCGTAAAGCGAGTGCGGTTCGCCGTCCGGATCGTTCATGGTGAAATCGGGCATTTGCCAGCCCAGATCAACATGAATCGACGCTACCAGTGCCATAATATCCTCCCGAAACCCTCTTTCCGGTACATTAGTAAATCCTGCGCATACTTCCAATGGTAATCCGACAGCAACCCCTGCCCGCCAGCATAGACCAGCGCCGCACTGTCTGCCCAGTCAGAGGCTGCCTGCCTGCCGGGCGATGAAGGCGGTCTTGGCGGAGAGTTCCAGCGAACAGCTCCACTTGTAGGCCAGATTCAGCGTCGTTCCCCAGGCGTAGACGCCGTGACCGCGCACGATACAGACCGGGTATTCGGTCAGTGCCTCGGCCACACGCGGGGCGGCCTCCTCGAAATAGGTCGCATACGGCACCGTGATCACAGGCACCACAGGGAAATAGAGCTGCCCCTCGAAATCGGGCGGCACGAAATCCTCGCCATCCATGGTCAGCGCCACGGCATGAGGGCAGTGGCTGTGCACAACCGCCATCGCCTCGTCGTTCTGCTGATAGATCATCTGGTGCAGGTTGGTATCGCCCGAAGCCCCTTGGGGGATGAGACCACGCACCGGCACGGCAACGAAATCCTGTGCCGCCAGTGTGTCGGCACAGGCACCGGTCGGCGTCACCCAGAAGCGCTCTCCGTCACGAGCCGAAATATTGCCGGAATGCGAATCATTGTAGCCATACTGCCTGAGCCACTGGTAACAGGTTTTCAGTTCGTCCCGGATATCCATCGCGCACCTCGCACCAAAACTCACAGCAGGCTACACTGCGCCGCCGTAAAACGTGAGGTCCCGGATGAGTCTGAAAAAGGAAATCGAAAAACGGCGCACCTTCGGCATCATCTCCCACCCGGATGCCGGCAAGACGACGCTGACGGAAAAACTGCTGCTGTTCGGCGGCGCCATCCAGATGGCGGGCGCTGTGAAGGCGCGCAAGGCCGCGCGCCACGCCACCTCCGACTGGATGAAGATCGAGCAGGAGCGCGGCATCTCGGTCGCCTCGTCGGTGATGAAATTCAACTATGCGCACGGCGGCCACAACTACGAGGTGAACCTGCTCGACACACCGGGCCACCAGGACTTCTCCGAGGACACCTATCGCGTGCTGACCGCCGTCGATTCGGCAATGATGGTGATCGACTCCGGCAAGGGCGTCGAACCGCAGACCGAAAAGCTGATGGAGGTCTGCCGCATGCGGAATACCCCCATCGTCACCTTCATCAACAAGCTGGACCGCGAAGGCCTGGAACCGCTCGACATCCTCGCCGAGATCGAGGAGAAGCTGCAGATCGAGTGCACGCCGATGACCTGGCCGATCGGCATGGGCAAGTCGTTCAAGGGCGTCTACAACCTCTACAAAAAGGAGATCAACCTCTTCAAGGCCGGTGCCGAGACGCTCGACTTCGAGGTGGTCAGCATCAAGGGGCTGGAGGACCCGAAGCTCGACGAGCTGCTCGGCCACCAGGCCGACGAACTGCGCGAAAGCGTGGAGCTCCTGGAGGGGGCCGCCAGTCCGTTCGAGATGGAGCATTTCCTGAACGGCAGCCAGACGCCGGTCTTCTTCGGCTCAGCCATCAACAACTTCGGCGTGCGCGAGTTGCTCGACGCCTTCGTCGAACTCGCTCCACACCCGGGCCCGCGGGAGGCCGAGCAGCGTATCGTGCAACCGGACGAGAAGGATTTCTCCGGATTCTGCTTCAAGATCCAGGCGAACATGGACCCGGCGCACCGCGACCGCATCGCCTTCTTCCGCATCTGCTCCGGCAAGTTCGAGAAGGGCATGACCGTCCGCCACCACCGCATCGGCAAGGATGTGCGCATCGCCAACGCCACCATCTTTATGGCGCAGGATCGCAGTCATGTCGAGGAAGCGTATGCAGGCGACATCATCGGCATCCACAACCACGGCACCATCAAGATCGGCGACACCTTCACGACGAAGGAGCCGCTGAAGTTCACCGGCATCCCGAACTTCGCACCGGAACTGTTCCGCCGCGTGCGACTGAAGGACCCGATGAAGCGCAAGCAGCTGCACAAGGGACTGGTGCAGCTTTCGGAAGAGGGCGCGGTGCAGGTCTTCCGCACCGTTCTGGGCGGCGACTACATCCTCGGTGCCGTCGGCGTGCTGCAGTTCGACGTCACCGTGGCAAGATTGAAAGCGGAATACAACGTCGACGCCGACTACACCGGCACCGACTTCCAGGTGGCACGCTGGATCGAGTGCAAGGACGAGAAGAAACTCAACGAGTTCAGGCGCCAGTTCGAACCGAACCTCGCCGAGGATGCCGACGAGTTCCTCACCTATCTCGCCCCCAGCCAGTGGAAACTGAACTACACCATGGAACAGTGGCCCGACATCATCTTCCACAAGACACGCGAGCACATCTGATGGCCCACGAAGATTACGAACCCGACGACCACGAATCCGGCGATTACGAATCCGGCGATTACGAATCCCCATGGGACGAGGCGTTCGTCGAGGAAGGGCGCGGCCGCAGCAAGCAGAAGCGCGCCGCGCTGGCACTGACCGATCTCGGCAAGCAGCTGGTCGAGTTGGATGCGGCAAGCCTCTCACGTTTCGACCTGCCGGATCACCTGTTGAAGGAGATCCGTGCCGCGCAGAACATGCAGTTCGGCGCGCTGAAGCGGCAGCTGAAGTTCATCGGCGGTCTGCTGCGCAAGATGGATACCGAAGCGATCGAGGCGACCATGGCGAGCCTCGAAGCCCGGAAACAGAACCTCGATGCCAGCTTCCATCTTTGCGAACACTGGCGTGACCGTCTGCTGTCAAACGATGCCGGAGCCGTCACCGAATTCATGGCCGAATACCCGCAGGCCGATGCCGGTCAGCTCAGGCAACTGATCCGCAATGCCCGCCAGGAGATGCTGCAGAACAAGGGACCGAAATCCTCCCGCCAGCTATTCCGTCTGCTCAGGGATATCCTGACGAGCGAAGGTAACTAGCCACGACTACGCTTCGCCTGTCTCCTCATCCCTTAATGGCGATAGGTCACATTGAAGTAATATCGCCGCTGGATTCTCGACGCAAAGCCCATGAAATTGTCGATATTGCTCTGGTAGGAAGGCTGCAGCAAATCCTGGCCGACCACGCTCATCTCGAGCTGGTCGTTCGGCTTCCAGCCAAGTCGCGTATCGAGTCGATGATAGCCATGGATGCCGCCCTCCATCTGCCGGAAAGGGCCGGTAAAATAGAGGTTGGTGTCGAATTCGACGTTGCTGATCGGATCCAGGCTGAGTCCCACATGGAACCTGTTGGCCGGATCCTGCCCCTTGTTGGTCATGGCGGTGAATAGCGTTTCGGCGTTCACCAGCGGATAAGGCGTATAATTCTGGTGCAAATAGGTATAGGAGCCCTTCAACGTCACCCAGGGGCGGGGGCTGTACTGGAAGTTCGCTTCGATGCCGTCCCCATTTCCGTTCAAGACATTGGTCATGCTCACGGGAACAGTGAATGTCGCAGGATTCGGTGCCCCCTGCACCACGTCCGGAACCCCCTTGTAAAAAATCTTGAATGCGGTGAGTTCTATCAGGCTATTCTGCGTTGGCCGCAGGCGCCCTCCCACTTCATAGGTCGTGACCCTCTCGGGATGCACGGCACCGGAGCCGGTCAGCTGCACCACATACGGGCCGATGCTCTTCAGATTCCAGAGCATGTTGTTTTCCGAATCATTGGGGGTTCGCGCCGCCTGCGAAGCCGCCGCCCACAATGCCCAGTTATCATCCGAAACAATGGCACGGATGCTCGGCTGGGATACCCAGCGGGTATAGGAGTTCCGCTCCAGTTTGATGCCGCCGATGATGCGAAAGACGCCGCCGTAAAAATTCAATTCGTCATTAATGAAAAAAGAGGAGAGATTGGTTGAGCGGTCACGCATCTGGAATTGCGGAGTATCGGAGAACTTTGAACGCAAGTGCCGCAGGTTCATCCCCAGCGAAATGTTCTGATGCATGACATCGGCGATATCGAACTGCAGATCCGCATCGAACGTATCCTTTCTTTCGCCCAGGAACTTCGCCTGGAGCTTGTACTGGTCGTAGAACAGCTGCCCTTTCATCCGTACGTGGTCGGCAAGGTCCTTTTCGACGCGAAAAACCAGATTCTGCCCCGTGAAGGTATTGAGCCCCGTATAGTTGACCGTTGCATTTGCCGGTGCCGGAGGCGTCGGTGAGGCCAGCCAGTAATTGGCCACTCCAGTCGTGACCCGGTATCTGTCGCCGTGCAAACTCATGCGAGTCGATGCATCCGTCTCCCAGTCCAGCCTGAACCCTTGCTGGTTCAGGCGCCGGAAATCCGGCATCGCATCGCCTGGGTTGTAGCCTCCATGGGACAGCGCCCCAAGGGTGGCCAGCCCGCCATCCCGAAGCTCGCTCATGGCATAGACCCGGTAGTCGACACGGCCGGCCGTGCCGGAGTACCTGATGTTTCCGAACCCCTTGTCTTCCGTACCCGCACCGCCGCTGATGCGAAGCCCCTTCGATGCACCGGCATGGCGGGTAATGATATTGATCACGCCGTTGACGGCATTGGAGCCCCAGATCGCTCCTCCAGGCCCGCGCACGATTTCGATACGATCGATATCCTCGAGCGGATAGTTCTGGGTCACCCACCAGACACCCGAAAAAGTCGTGGTATAGACCGGGCGGTTATCCACCATCACCAGCAATAAATCGGTGAAAAAGTCGCTCTGCCCCCGGATACCGATCTGCCACTGGTTCATGTTCGACTGGGAAACCTGCAGGCCGGGCGCCAGACGCAACGCGTCGGGAATGCTGCGTACGCCGGAACGGCGGATATCGTCGCGGGTGATCACGAATACGGCACCTGCCGTACGCATGTACTTCTCTTCACGCTTCGACAACGTTGTCACCTTCACGTTGACCAGATCCTCGATTTTCATCGACATCAGATCAGCAGGCGTATAACGATCCGCGGCCCAGGAAGGCATGGCACTGCACCCGAATATCGCCAGGCAGACCGGCAATAACGACTTCCCGACTATGGTTAACCTGGGTGCCCTCCCTGGCAGAAGCTTTGCATGCACCACATCCAGGCATGAAAAAATCATCCTTCCCCCTCGCCAAGCCCCACAAGAATCCTTTGCAGGGTCTGCATTGTAAACGGCTTTTGCAGGAAGCCGCTTGGTCGCACCTCCGCAAATCCGGACTCCACTCCCTCGTAGCTGTAGCCGCTGCAGATAAATACGGGCAGGTCCGGATCGATCTCGCGCAGCCGTTTCAAGGCTTCGCGGCCATCCATGACCGGCATGGTCAGGTCCATCAGCACCAGATCTATCACGTCGCGATGACGTCGATATGTCTCGACCCCCGACTCGCCATCCGTGGCGATCATGACCTCGCAACCCATACGCTCCAGCAAACGCTTCACCACCGAACTGACCGCCTCCTCGTCGTCCACCACCAGCACCTTGTAACCGGTGGGATGGACCCGTTTGGCTGCTGTCGGCCGCTTCTCCGCCGACTTGACCGATGGCCGCTCACAGACCGGCAGAAGGATCCTGAACATGGTTCCGCGGCCCGGCCTGCTCGACACATGAATCGTGCCCCCGTGGGAACGGACGATGCCGAGCACGGCACTCATCCCCAGTCCGCGCCCTGTGAACTTCGTCGTGAAGAAAGGCTCGAACATCTTCTCGATCGTCGCCCCGTCCATACCACAACCGCTGTCGCTCACCTCGAGAAGCACGTAATCGCCAGGCTCCAGTTCCGCTTCGATGAACCGGCTCTGCAGATCCTTTCTTGATGCATGCATTGCAACGGTTCGGATCGTAATGCTGCCGGCGCACCCATGACCGATACTCTCGGCGGCATTGGTCACCAGATTCATGATGACCTGCTGAAGCTGTGTCCTGTCGGCATGAATCGCAGGCAGGCCGGATGCGAGATCAAGATTCAGGGAGATATTTTTCGGAATAGAAATGTCGATCAGCTGCAGTGCCTCTTCGACAAGCTCAGTCACGCTCAAATCCTCCCGCCTGAACGAACCTTGCCCGGAATAGGCCAGCATCTGCTGACACAATTCGGCGGCACGGATCGAAGAGGCGATGATTCCTTTGAGTTCTCCCTCGGCGGACGAACCATCCAGCAAATTGAGCTCGGCAAGCTCCGCATTGGCCAGAATACCGGCCAGGATGTTATTGAAGTCATGTGCGATACCGCCTGCCAGAACACCCAGTGACTCCAGCCGCTGGACATGAACCATTCTCCTTTCCAGTTCGGCCTTGTGATTTTCCGCCTCGACCATCGCCGTGATATCGCGTGCAACGCCCTCGACAGCGACGAGCTTGCCATGCGCACCCAGCACCCAGTGCGCGGAGAAGGAAACCCAGACGGTATGGCCGAGCTTGTGACGCAACTGAATTGTCTGGTTGACCAGAACGCCGCCATTCCGGGCCAGTTCTGCGGCGATCCGGGAATACTCATGTTTATTGATGCAGAGTTCCTTCAGGGACATCCCTGCGATCTCGGACGTCTGATAGCCGAGCAGGGCGACGATCGATGCCGATGTCCAGCCGACCTTCCCGTCGGGAAGAATCTTGTAATAGGTATCCATCATGTTATCGAGCGTCGACAGCAGTTCGTCACGTGCTGCCTGCAGTTCGGCCGTCCGCTCGCGCACCTGCACTTCGAGAAGCTGGTTATGCTGTGCCAGTTTCTGTTCAGCCTCCTTCTGCTCGGTAATATCGAAAAATGCGCTGCACAGGGCCTGCTCCCCTTCGAATGGCATCGCGTTCATCGACAACGAGATTACCCGGGACACACCGTCCCGGCGCACGACATTCAATTCCACGCTGCGCAATTGTCCCTGTTCGGCAAGCGTCGCCATGAGTCCGGATCGTTCCGCCGGATCACGATAAAAATCGGTTGACTTGAAACGCGCGATCTCCTGCTGGCCGACCTTCAACAGATCGGCTGCCGGACGATTCGCGAACATCACCTGCCCATCGGACTGGCGGGAAATAAGGACCGGCAGCGGCGCCAGCTCGACGATATTGCGGAAACGCTCCTCGCGCCGGCGCAAATCCTCCTGCTGGGCTTCGATCGTATCGAAATTGGTCTGAATCTGTTCGGTCATCTGGTTGAAGCCGTCGAACAGCTCTTCCGTTTCCCGGTTGAATGCCTCTCCCTCCATGCGAAGGGCATAATCGCCCGTCGTACCCATCTGCTCCATCAGCGAGGCCAGTTCCGTAATCGGGGAGGCAATTCGTTTGCGCAGCCTGGCCGCGACAAACCACCCTGTTACGAGGCAGCCGAGCATCGACAACATCATCACGACAATGCTGTCCTGCTGGAGCTGCTGCAGGTGTTGCAGGTGCGATTCCAGGTAGATCACACCGACCGGACTTCCCTTATGTTCGACCAACCTGTAAATGCCCAGTCGCCCGTCGATTTTCCGGGTTCCGGGGGCGGAACGGAACGGAATGCGTGTTGCCAGTTCCGCTTCCGCACCGTTCCGGCTGTAGGTGGACAGCACCTTTCCGTCATAGGTGAACAACTTGACCAGCGAAATATCGGAGTCGAATTTCATGCTTCGGAGCACTTCGGTCGCCAGACGAGCATCGTTGAACATCAGTGCCGGTTTCGCCGCAGTCCCGATGATATCGCTTTCGGCAGTCAATACGCGCCCGGCCTCTTCCTGAAGCAGGCTCTGGTTGTAGACAAACCAGGCCGATCCCATCAGCAGCACGGTGAATACCAGCAACCCGACGAAAAAAAGCTGCAGCTGTCGCTGGATCGAAGTGGATGCGCTTCTACTCATGATCACTTCCTCTCACTTCACCCGTCACTTCACCGAGCTGCAGCAATTGTGCGCTGATGTACAGGCCTGCACGCGCTACGGCATCGCGATTGACGACAAAGGTGAGTTGATTGTTTTGGTATTTGATCTCGATCATGCCGCCCTGCTCGACGAAGCCCGGCATATCGGAAATGGTCAGGACCGGCAGCCCTTTCAGCTGCTCGAGCGTCGATTCGTATCCGACCGCCGACCTGCCCAGAAAAACGACTTCGGCACTCTTGAGGCATTGAGCCGTACTGCAGGTATCGACAGAAAGCCCGATTGCCTTCGCGACATCCTGGCGGACGAACGAACGTAGCACTTCATAGAGCTCATCATCCCCCACGATTTCGAGCGTTATCTCGTCTCCGGGAGGCGGTTTCGGCCATTCGGTGAAACGGATGAAATTGACGATATAAGCCGACTTGAGCGTCACGATATCGGCCTTCTTGGCTTCCGCAGCCAAAACCGGCGACGACTGGCCGAAAACGGCCAGCAGCACTATAGCGGCCAGCAGCAATCGCCGGCTGATGCTCAAGTCAGCGCCTTTTGGGATGAGAAAACGGCCCACAGTTCGTGGAGCCGCGCATCTTTCGAATCGAACACATTCAGACCCGCCCCATCATCATGATGGCTATTGTCAGTCAACGATTCCTGGATGTCCATTTGAGAAACGGCCGGCGATCCGGAACATGTCCGATGTCGCATAAGAAAGGGCGCCATTGGCGCCCTTTCTCCTCCCCTCCCCCTCGGGAAACCTCAGAACGGGATATCGTCGTCCACCGGCACGTCGCCGAAATCGGGCGCGTCGGCAAACGGATCGTTGTTGCGCTGCGGTGCACGGTTGCCGCCACCGGAGCCGCCATGCGTCGGGAAACCGCCGCCATTCGAGGAACCGCCGAAGTCATCGCCGCGGCCACCACCGCCGCCACCCAGCATCTTCATCTCGCCCGCGCGAATCTCGGTCGTGTACTGGTCCTGACCTTCCTTGTTCTGCCACTTTCGGGTCTCGATCTTGCCCTCGATATAGACGCGCGCACCCTTCTTCAGGTACTGGTTGGCGATCTCGCCCAGGCGACCCCACAGCACGACACGGTGCCATTCGGTCTTCTCCTGCTGCTGGCCGTTACGGTCCTTGTATTTTTCGGTGGTCGCCAGACGGAGGTTGCAGACACAGGTGCCGTCCTGCGTATAACGCGTTTCCGGGTCCGCACCCAGATTTCCGATCAGCATCACCTTGTTCAGCATGGCAACTCCCCTCAATTCGAATCGGCCGCTCGGCTCGAAGCGGCTAAAACCTAGGTGGTGATGCCACCGATGACAATGACCAGCCGGGAACGACTCACCCCTTGATACAGATCAACGGTTCGAGCCTGGCCACCTTGCGGCTCAGGCCCGCCCGGTCCGCTGCCTCTACGACCGCCGAAACATCCTTGTAGGCGTCCGGTGCCTCCTCGGCCACGCCCCGCATCGAACTGCTGCGTATGATGATGCCGCGATGCGCGAGCTCGCGAACCACCCTGTCGCCGCGCCACAGGCGCTTCGCCGCATGCCGGCTCATCGCCCGGCCGGCGCCATGGCAGGAGGAGCTGAAGGCCAGTTGCTCGCTCTCGGCGGTTCCCGCCAGAATATAGGAAGCCGTCCCCATCGAACCGCCGATCAGCACCGGCTGGCCGACCTGCCGGTAGACCTCGGGAATCTCCGGATGGCCCGGCCCGAATGCACGTGTCGCCCCCTTGCGGTGCACGAACAGCTGCCGTTTGCGGCCGTCGACCACATGCTCCTCGAGCTTGCAGGTGTTGTGCGAAACGTCGTACAGCAAGCGCAGTTCGGCATCCGGCAGTACGTCGGCAAACACCTGTCGGGCCAGATGGGTGATGATCTGGCGATTGGCCAGCGCGCAGTTGATGCCGGCCCGCATGGCACCGAGATAGCGCTCGCCGAGCTTCGAACGGATCGGCGCGCAGGCCAGCTCGCGATCCGGCAACACAAGCCCGTGCCTTCCGGCCTCCACCACCATCGATTTGAGGAACTCCGTACCGATCTGATGGCCGAGACCACGCGAACCGCAATGAATACTGACCACCACCTCGCCGCGTTGCAGACCGAAGGCGGTGGCCGTTTCCGCATCGAATATCTCGGCGACGTGCTGCACCTCGAGATAGTGGTTGCCGGAACCGAGTGTGCCCATCTCGTCGCGCTGTCGCTGCTTGGCGAGCGGTGAAACGGCATCGGTAGCCGCACCCGCCATGCAGCCCTCCTCCTCGATCAGGCGCAGATCGGCCTTCCTGCCATAGCCCTGCTCCACCGCCCAGGCGGCGCCGCCGGCAAGCATGGCGTCCATCGCCCGGTCATCGAGCCGGAGTCCGCCGCGGCTGCCCACGCCGGCCGGAATGCCGAAATAGAGCGCATCGGCCAGCTCCTTGCCGACTTCCTCGACTGCCTCGCGCCTGCAGCCGGTCAGAAGGGTGCGCACGCCGCAGGAGATATCGAAACCGACACCACCGGCAGAAACGACACCGCCCGCCTCCGGATCGAAGGCCGCCACGCCGCCGATCGGGAAACCGTAGCCCCAGTGGGCATCGGGCATGGCGAAGCTTCCCGCCACGATGCCGGGCAGCCGTGCCACGTTCATCGCCTGCTCGAACACCTTGGCATCCATCTGCTCGATCAGCACCTGGCTGGCGTAGATGATTGCCGGCACCTGCATATCGCCGGCGGCCGGAATCTCCCAGACGTTGTCGGATCGGCGCTGCAATCTGGCCATGACACTCCCCTCAGACATCGACGACGCACTGGGCGTGCCACCAGCCCCGGTTATCCTCGCTGACCCGCAGGGCGGTATAGGTCGCTCCCTTCACCTCGACCGAGAAGGGATGGCGCATAGGGTCGATGGCCTCGCCCCACGCCGTGGCCTGCAAATGGTGATTCTCGATCGTCACATCGAAATGGCTAAACAGCATGTGCCGCACGGCCATCTCGTAGATCACTGCATTGAGCCAGTCGACCAGCAGCAGCTCGTCGTCCGGTGCCTCGCAGCGAATATGGATAGCCGTGTCGGCCTCGATCGTCTCCGGATCACTGACCACGGCCGTCAATGCCAGCGCCGCCTGCTCGAAGGACTCGTGCAGGCTGGGCCCGATGCCACGCACACCGATATCGGCGGCATGCGGAAAGTGCTGCCAATGCGCTTGCTGCATACCCGAGTTTGGGCCATGTCGCACGCCGGTGCCAAACGCACCGGCAACATGGCAAGCGGATTATTTCAGATAGGGTTTCAGGTAGCGGCCGGTCCACGACGCATCGCAGGCCGCCACCGCCTCCGGCGTACCGGCGACGACGATCTCGCCACCCCGGTCCCCGCCCTCCGGTCCGAGATCGACGATCCAGTCGGCCGTCTTGATCACGTCGAGGTTGTGCTCGATGACGATCACCGTATTGCCGCGCTCGACCAGTGCGTGCAGCACCTCCAAGAGCTTCGCCACGTCGTCGAAGTGCAGACCGGTGGTCGGCTCGTCGAGGATGTAGAGCGTGTCGCCGGTGGCACGCCTGGAGAGCTCCTTGGCGAGCTTCACGCGCTGCGCCTCGCCTCCCGACAGCGTGGTCGCCGACTGGCCGAGGCGGATATAGCCGAGCCCCACCTGCATCAGGGTTTCAAGCTTCGTCTTCAGCGGCGGGATCGCCTCGAAGAACTCGAAAGCCTCCTCGACCGTCATCTCCAGCACGTCGGCGATGTTCTTGCCCTTGTAGCGGATATCCAGCGTCTCCCTGTTGTAGCGGGCGCCGCCGCACGATTCGCAATGCACGTAGACGTCCGGCAGGAAGTGCATCTCCACCTTGATGATGCCGTCGCCTTCGCACGCCTCACAGCGGCCACCCTTGACGTTGAACGAGAAGCGGCCCGGCTTGTAGCCGCGCGCCCTGGCTTCCGGCACTTGCGCAAAAAGATCGCGGATCGGCGTGAAGATGCCGGTGTAGGTGGCGGGATTCGAGCGCGGCGTGCGGCCGATCGGGCTCTGGTCGATGTCGATGACCTTGTCGACCAGATCGGCGCCGATCAACGCCCCGTAGGGCGACACCCGCTCACTCTTCAGCCCCTTGGCGCGGGCGAAGGCGCGGAACAGCGTGTCGTTGGTCAGCGTCGACTTGCCGGAACCGGAAACGCCGGTCACACAGGTAAAGCGCGCCTGCGGGAACTCGGCGGTGACCTGCTTGAGGTTATGGCCCGTTGCTCCAGCCACGCCCAGCATCGGGTGATCCCTGCCAACCTCACGCCGTTTCGGTACCTCGATCGCCTTACGACCGGAGAGATAGGCGGCGGTCAGCGAATCGGCATGCAGGATATCCTCCAGCAGGCCCTGCGCGACGATCTCGCCGCCGTGCTCGCCGGCGCGCGGCCCCATGTCGATAATCCAGTCGGCGCTGCGAATCGCATCCTCGTCGTGCTCGACCACTAGCACCGAGTTACCGAGATCGCGCAGCCGCTTGAGGGTGGCCAGCAGGCGGTCGTTGTCGCGCTGGTGCAGGCCGATGGAGGGCTCGTCGAGAATGTAGAGAACCCCGACCAGGGCCGAGCCGATCTGGGTAGCCAGCCGGATGCGCTGTGCCTCGCCGCCCGAGAGCGTACCGGCGGTGCGGTTCAGGCTCAGGTAATCGAGCCCCACCTCGATCATGAAACCGATGCGGGCGGAGATCTCCTCCAGCACCTTCTCGGCGATAGCCCGCTGCTGCTCGGAGAGCTTCAGCCCGGTAATCCAGCCCTTCGCCTCGCGCAGCGGCATGGCGCAGAATTCCGGCAGGCTCATCTCGCCCACCTTCACGTGCCGGGCCGGCAGGTTCAGGCGGCTGCCGGCACAGGTTGGGCAGTCGATCTCATTGATGTAGCGCCCCAGCTCCTCGCGCACGTCGTCGGAGGCGGACTCGCGATAGCGACGCTCGAGGTTCGGGATTACCCCCTCGAACGGGCGCTCGACGATACGGCTCTGGCCGGGTGTCTCGTAGACGAACTTCACCTTGTCACGGCCGGTACCATAGAGGATGGTCTTGCGCGCCACTTCCGGCAACTTCTCGAACGGCGTGTCCATGTCGATGCCGGCGTATTCCGCCACGGACTCGATGGTCTGCCGGTACATGAAGGTCTCTCGGCCCGACCACGGCTGGATCGCACCCTCGGCGAGCGACAGCGATGCATCCGGCACCACCAGGTCCGGGTCGAAGATGGTCTGCACGCCGATGCCATCGCACTTCAGGCAGGCGCCGGCCGGCGAGTTGAAGGAGAAGAGACGCGGCTCCAGCTCCGGATATGAGATGCCGCAATCCGGACAGGCGAAGTTCTCGGAGAAGACCTCATCGTCGCCGTCGATGTCGGCAACCAGCATGCCGTCGCCGTAGCGTAGCGCTGTTTCCACAGAGTCTGCCAGGCGCGTGCGGATGCCGTCGCGGATCACCAGCCGATCGACGACCAGTTCGATATCGTGCTTCTTGTTCTTGTCGAGCGCCGGCGCCTCCTCCAGCGCCATGATCTCGCCGTCGATGCGCACGCGTACGAAGCCATCCTGGCCTGCCTTCTCCAGTTCGCGGCGGAACTCGCCCTTCTTGCCGCGGGCGATCGGTGCCAAAAGCTGGATCTTGGCTCCCTCCTTCAGCCCTTCGAGCTGGCTGATGATGCTGCTCGCCGGCTGCGAGCTGATCGGC
>DATLWR010000042.1:0-4684 GCA_035576205.1 Mariprofundaceae bacterium | reverse complement strand
ATTACCGGCAAGGCGAGGCTGAGCCTGCTCGATGCCCAGCGCGCCATCTCCTTCATCCAGCGCCATTCCCGCCTGGATGCCGAGGCGGTCGAACGGAGCCAGGATCTGCTGCGAGATATCGATTCCCTGCTGCCGCATACGTCATTCCTGTTCGACAAGGTCAACTTCCTAATGAGCGCCGTACAGGGCTTCATCAACATCAAACAGAACAACATCATCAAGATCTTCTCGATCGCCGCGGTCGTTTTCCTGCCGCCGACGCTCGTGGCCAGCATCTACGGCATGAACTTCCACGTCCTGCCCGAACTCAGCTGGGAGTTCGGCTATCCCCTCGCCTTGCTGCTGATGCTGTTGAGCGGCATCGCGCCCTACTGGTACTTCAAACGCCGCGGCTGGCTATGACCGGCCGCCCGAGATGCGGGCATCGGACAAAACGCTCTACTCCCGATCAGGACTTTTTGTCCTTGCCGGACTTTTGTCCTTTCCGCTTCGGTTTTGCGGCATCATGCTTTTTGTCCGCCTTCTCCTCGAACATTCCAGCCAGCAACAGCTTGGCATGGGCATGGTCATGCTTCGCTGCCCGATGCAGCCACTTGACCGCCTTGGAAAAGTTCTGCTTCACCCCGTGACCCTGGTAGTACATCTCTCCCAGACGGTATTGCGCCTCGGCAAGCCCCTGCTTGGCCGCCCTGCGGTACCACTTGGCCGCTTCCGAGAGATCGGCATCCACACCGATACCGTCGCGGTACATCCCGGCCAGGCAACACTGAGCCTCGGACCCACCCTGCCTGGCTGCCTTGCGATACCATTTCGCCGCTTCCGAAGCGTTGGCGGCCATGCCGGTTCCGTCGCGATAGATTTCGGCCATGCGGCACTGGGCATCCACATCCCCCTGCTCGGCCGCCAGATTCCACCAGCGAACGGCTTCGACAAGATCGCGGGAAACACCCGATCCTGTTTCGTACATCTGCGCCAAACGGTGCTGGGCTGCCGGATATCCCTGCATAGCCGCCTTGCGGTACCATTTCACCGCTTCGGCATCGTCCTTGTCGAGGCCTTTACCCTTCTGGTACATCTTGCCGAAAAGATACTGGCTCTCCGCATCGCCCCCTTCGGCGGCCTGCAGATACCAGGCTACGACCTCATCGCCTTCCAGCCCCTTGGGCTTGCCGGTCTTTCCCATACCTTCATCCTCCGTGATTCGAGTGTATTCAAAGGTAAGCAAGATGTGTATGCATCGTGGCTCGTCCAGACAGCGTCTTTCATTCCGCACGCATATCCGGACGGCGATGCTTATAGGAATTTGGATGATATGTTGCCATTGTGACGGGAGCGTGACCATACAGGGAGACCGCTCACGAACAGACGATATACCAGCCAACAAAAAAGCCGGGCAGTGCCCGGCCTTTTCGCATTCGATCGGTTGCCGATCAGTGGTGCGACAGGAAACGCTCCACATCGAGTGCGGCCTTGCAGCCCTCGCCCGCCGAAGTGACGGCCTGACGATAGACCGGATCGGCCACGTCGCCGGCGGCAAAGACGCCGGGCACGTTGGTCGCCGTGCTGCGGTTCTTCAGCACCAGGTAACCGTTGGCATCCATGTCAAGCTGGCCCTTGAGGAAATCGGTGTTCGGCTTGTGGCCGATGGCGATGAAGACACCGTGCACGGTCAGGTCTTCCGTCGAACCATCCTTGGTCGACTTGAGGCGGATGCCGGTCACGCCGGTAGCGTCGCCGAGGATCTCCTCGGTCACGCTGTTCCACTTCACCTCGATGTTCTCGGTGGCGAAGAGCTTGTCCTGCATGATCTTCTCGGCGCGCAGTTCGTCGCGGCGATGGATCAGCGTCACCTTGCTGCAGAGGTTGGCGAGATAGATCGCCTCCTCGACCGCCGTATCGCCGCCGCCGACAACGGCAACCTCCTTGCCGCGATAGAAAAAGCCGTCGCAGGTCGCACAGGCCGACACACCCTTGCCGGCGAAGGTCTCCTCGGAAGGCAGGCCGAGATACTTGGCCGAGGCGCCGGTGGCAATGATCAGCGCATCGCAGGTGTAGGTACCGGAATCACCCTTCAGGGTAAACGGACGCTTGGAGAGATCGGCGTCGTTGATGTGGTCCCATATGATCTCGGTGCCAAAGCGCTCGGCCTGCGCCTTGAAATCCTCCATCATCTCGGGGCCCTGCACGCCGTCCTTGTAGCCGGGATAGTTGTCCACATCGGTGGTCGTGGTGAGCTGGCCGCCGGGCTGCATGCCCTGGATCACCACCGGATTGAGGTTGGCACGCGCCGCGTAGATGGCAGCGGTGTAGCCGGCCGGGCCGGAACCGAGAATGATCAGGCGATGGTGCTGGGCGTCAGACATGGGAAGAACCTCCGGGAATTCGGCTGGCAAGGGTAGCCGTGCCCATTCCCAGGGTCAAAACGAAAACGTCTGGAGAAACCTACCTATTCGTCATACTTCTTTCGACGCGCCCGGAACAGGAAAAGGAGTGCGGCCGAGGCCAGGATCGGAGCTGTCACAGCCTTGATGAGGAGCGCATCGATCTCCATGCCTGCCAGCAACTCGAGCTCTTCGGCCACATAGGCGACAAGATTCACGGAGTAGTAGGTGAAGATCGCCACCGACAACAGTTCGGCAGCCTGCTGCAGGCGAAGCTGCAGCTTGAATCGCTTGTTCATGGCGGCCAGCAGCTCCTGATTCTGTCGCTCGTGACGCACCTCGATACGCGTGCGCAACAGATCGCTGGCGTGGGAAACGCGCTGCGACAGCTGTTCCAGCCAGCGAGACACCGACTCGCAGGTGGTACGAGCCGGCTCCAGCCTGCGCGACAGCAGGCCTCCGATGGAGAGCACACGTTCCACCGGTTCCTCGCGCAAATCCTGCAGGCGCTTGAACAGCAGATCGAAATAGGCGCGACTGGCCGATAGCCGTCGGTAATTCGCCGCCACCGACTGCTCGACGTTGGCGGCCAGCGTGGTCAGCTCCTCGAGCAAGGCCTCGTCGTCCATGCTGCTGCCGCGAGCAATCGCCTGCGTCAGGTGGGTCAGTTTCTGGTCGGCCTCCGGCAACTGGCTTAACAGGCTGCGCGCCTCGGGCAGCGCCAGCATGGCCAGCATCCGGTAGGTCTCCATCTCGATGAGACGCAGCAGCAGCCGTCCGTTCTGGGACGGCAATTTCGCCCGGGTGAGCACGAGCATCCGCATCAGGCCGTCATCCCGGATGACAAAATCGGTCAGCACCAGGCCCCTGCTTCGCCCCACCTGCGAAGCCGCCAGCGAATCGACATCGAACTCCTTGGCGTACCTCTCGACCAGAGAGGCATGGTCAATACCCTCAGGGCAATCGAGCACAGTCATATCGAGAGCCGTCAGTAGCTGCCCGGGGATGCCCGCCATCCAGCCCGACGGCAGCAGGGAGAGCACCGAGGAACCGAAGGGTGACTCATCCAGAGGCACGGACGAGTGATAGACGAACTTGTAGCGGGTAAACTCATGATGCCGCTCGACTTTCAGGCGCAAATCGCCGAACTCGTAGCGCACCTGATCGGAGCGCCGCACCGGCTCGGCACCGCCCATGCCGTCCGCAAGCCTAGCCAGGTGCCCCTCCTCCATCCGGCGCTGCTCGGGCGTCACCAGCATCGCCACATAGAGAATCCTTTCCGGCGGCGTCAGCGGCTCGTAGGGATGGATATGCAGCTCGTCGTTGAGCGTATGGCGCAAGGCATAGTCCGAGGGAAATACTTGACTCATTTAGTCAGGTTAGTGGCTCGACGCATGGAACTCAATGTCATTTAACCTTGAAAAAACTGTACTCAAGCCTATGTGTTGAAGCCCGGAGGCTCGTACCGGCGCCTCGAACTTCCTGCCCGTAACGCCTAACATCGAAGCATGACGTTGTCGCATCGCGCTCTGCCCATTCTGCTACTCATCGCTCTGCTGCTGGCGGCCTGCAGCCCGTCGCCGAAACTGCCTGCCCTGCCACCGGATGGTGTGATCCTCGCCTTCGGCGACAGCCTCACCTACGGCACCGGCGCAGGCGAAGGCCAGAGCTACCCGGCCGTGCTGGCATCGCTCAGCGGTCACGAGGTGGTCAATGCGGGGATTCCGGGCGAGATCAGCGCGAAGGGACTTGCGCGTCTGCCGGCGCTGCTGGACGAGGTGCAGCCGTCACTGCTGATCCTCTGCCACGGCGGCAACGACATGCTGCAGAAACTGGACTTGGGGCAGACCGAAGCGAACCTGCGCGCCATGATCGATGAGGCCAAACAGCGCAATATCCCGGTCGTGTTGATCGGCGTACCAAAACCGGGCCTGCTGCTGGGCACCGCCGAGTTTTACGACAAGGTCGCCAAGGAGATGCATGTGCCGATCGAGGACGAAGCCCTCCCATCCATTCTCAGCAAGGGCAATCTCAAATCCGATTACATCCACCCCAATGCGGCCGGTTATCGGCTGATGGCTCAATCCGTGTTGACATTTCTGCAAAAGTTCGGGGCGCTTTGACTTATTGGAGAAAAGGTCTCTGCACCCTTTCATTCTTCACTGAGACAGGGCTTCAGTTATATTAAATTTATTGTTGATGAAATAATTTCAAAGGCGTTGTTCTGCCATCGTTTTCGACTCGGTTTGACCGAAAGATAAAAGTCCGTTCAGGTTTATCCTGATTACGTAACATACATCCGT
>DATLWR010000041.1:0-29697 GCA_035576205.1 Mariprofundaceae bacterium | reverse complement strand
TACCTGTTCATGACCATGGGCGCCTTCGCGATCATCGTGCTGATGCGCCGCGAGGGCATCCAGGGCGAGCTGCTGGACGACTTCGCGGGGCTCGCGAAGGTACGGCCGGGCTACGCGCTGGCCATGGGCCTGATGCTATTCTCGCTGGCCGGTATCCCGTTCCTCGGCGGTTTCTGGGCCAAATACGTGGTGTTCATCGCCGCTGTCGAGGCGGGCCACATTTATCTCGTACTGTATGCACTGCTTTTTGCGGCGATCGGCGCCTTCTATTACATACGCGTGGTCAAATACATCTACTTCGACGCCGAGCGCGTACCGTTCAACTTCTCGGAGAACCGCCTGATGCAGGCGGCAGTCGTGGTGACGGCGCTGGCGGTGGTGGCTATTGGCATTTATCCCGACCCTCTGATCGGGCTGTGCAAGGCTGCCCTGGTCGGGCTGGTATGATTTGCGCCGCGACGCAAGTCGGGGCTTGCAACTCGCGGTTCATAACGCTATAAATCGCGCCCCTTCGAGATCGAGCGGGCGGCTATGCCCCGATCCGGGTTGAAACGACAGGAGATTGAAAGTGAAAGCTGGCATTCATCCGCAATATGAAGCATCCAAAGTGACCTGCTCTTGCGGTAATACGTTCGAGACGCGCTCCACCAAGGGCGACATTCATGTCGAAATCTGCTCCGCCTGCCATCCGTTCTACACCGGCAAGCAGAAGATCATGGACACGGAAGGCCGCGTTGAGCGCTTCTACAAGAAATACGGCAAGCCTGCGAAGGCTGCCTAAGGCGACTGGAGAGATCAGATGTACGCTGTAATCAAGACTGGCGGCAAGCAGTATCGCGTGAGCGAAGGTGATGTGGTCCGCGTCGAAAAACTGAATGCCGATGTCGGCAGCAAGGTGACCTTTGACGAGGTCCTGCTGTTCGGCGAGGGCGCCGATATCAAGGTCGGTGCCGAGGCTGCCAAGACCAAGGTCAGCGGCGTGGTGACCGAGCAGGATCGCGACAAGAAGATCGTCGTCTTCAAGAAGCGTCGTCGCAAGACCTACCGCCGTACCAAGGGCCATCGTCAGGCTTTCACGGCAGTTCGTATCGAGAAAATCAGCAAGCCGCGTGCTGCTGCCGCCAAGGCAGAAGCTGCTGCTGCAGAGTAAGGAGTAAAGAGCCATGGCACATAAAAAGGCAGGCGGTTCCAGCCGCAACGGACGCGATTCCAACGCCAAGCGCCTCGGTGTGAAGGTATACGGCGGTCAGACCGTGCGTGCAGGTGGCATCCTGGTTCGCCAGCGCGGCACGAAGATTCGCCCGGGCGCCAATGTTGGCTGCGGTCGCGATTATACCCTTTTCGCGCTGACCGACGGCAAGGTGGAGTACTACCAGCATGCCGGACGCACGACGGTGCGCATCGCCGCTTGATCCGGTTCCACAGCAGATGAGTGAAAGGGGTGCGTTCGACGCGCCCCTTTTTCGTTTGATGCCATCTGAATAAGTGATACGGCACGTATTCAGTGACGCGAAGCCAAAAGCGTGGTTTTTGCTTCGCGTGCAAGATCGGCACCTCAGGTTGCCGATCTTGGCGGCCCCTCCATGGGCCGCGCGGGCACTTTGGTTCATAAGCGTCCGGTGCTTTGGTTGAATGGCTTCCGGCAATCCCGACTTGGTGGTGTAATGCAAACATGCGATTCATCGATGAAGTAAGAATCACGGTACGCGCCGGCAACGGCGGCAAGGGTTGCGTGTCGTTCCGCCGCGAGAAGTTCATCCCCAAGGGTGGCCCCAACGGTGGCGACGGCGGCCGCGGCGGCCATGTGATCCTGGAGGCCAGCACCCGCAAGAACACGCTGCAGGAGCTCTACCTGCGCAAGAAGATTATCGCCAAGAACGGTGAGTCCGGCATGGGTTCCGACTGCAACGGCAAGAACGGCGAGGATATTCTCGTCGAAGTCCCTGTCGGGACGGTGGTCAAGGACGAGGATGGCAATATCCTCGCCGATCTCGATCGCGAGGGAGCCACCTATATCATGGCCCGCGGTGGCCGCGGCGGACTCGGCAACACCCATTTCTCCACCAGCACCAATCGCGCTCCCCGTTATGCGCAACCCGGCGAGGAGGGCGAGCACGGCATCCGTTATCTGGAGCTGAAACTGATGGCCGATGTCGGGCTGGCGGGCCTTCCCAATGCCGGCAAGTCGACGCTGTTGTCGCGTATCTCCAATGCCCGGCCGAAGATCGCCGATTACCCCTTCACGACGCTGGCCCCTTCGCTCGGCCAGGTGTTCATGGAGGACGGCGACGGCTTTGTCGTGGCCGATATTCCCGGCCTGATCGAGGGTGCCCACGAAGGACGCGGCCTGGGTACCCGCTTCCTCAAGCATATCGAGCGCACGGCGCTGCTGCTGCATCTCGTCGATGCCTCCTGTGCCGACGGCAAGTCGATCAGCGGGCAGGTGAAGGAGATCGAGGCGGAGCTGAAGGGATACGGTGAAACGGTCTGGAGCAAGCCTCGCATACTGGTGCTGACCAAGATCGACGCGGTCGGCCCGGCCGAGCTGGCCGAAGCGACCGGCGAGGCGAAGGCATTCGGTCTGCCCGTCTATGCCATTTCTGCGGTGACCGGTGCCGGACTCGATGTGTTGCTGCGCGAGGTGAACTCACAGGTGCAGCAGATGCGCGCCTCGCGTACGCAAGAGCAGGAGGACGAGGGCAATGATTCGCTCGCGGAGTGATCTGGCCTCCATCCGTCGAGTCGTCATCAAGATCGGCAGTTCGCTCCTGGCCGACGCCGAACGCGGCATCCGCCAGTCGGTGGTGGATCATCTGGCCGACGAGGTGGCGCGCCTGATGCAGGCGGGCAAGGAGGTGGTCGTCGTCACTTCTGGTGCGGTGGCGCTCGGGCGCCTGAAGCTGGGCTGGCTGGGCCGGGTTCTCACGGTGCACGAAAAGCAGGCGGCGGCGGCCATCGGCCAGCCGGAGCTGATGCATGCCTACAGCCACTCATTTGCCCGCCACGGCAGGACGGTGGCTCAGATGCTGCTGACCAAGGACGACCTTCGCCATCGCCGTCGCTATCTCAATGCTCGCAATACCAGCGAAACCCTGTTCGGCGAGGGTGTCGTGCCCGTGGTGAACGAGAACGACACCGTTGTGGTCGAGGAGATCAAGTTCGGCGATAACGATACGCTCGGTGCCCTGGTCGGCCTGCTGATCGACGCCGACCTGATGGTGATGCTGACCGATGTCGATGGCCTCTATGGTGCCAACCCGCAGGAGAATCCGCAGGCCGAGCGCATCGGCGTGGTCGAAAGCCTCACCGCCGACATCTTTGCAGCTGCGGGCGGTTCCGGATCATCGTTCGGCACCGGCGGCATGGCCAGCAAGCTGCAGGCGGCACACCTGGCCACCAGGGGCGGGGTGGCGGCAGCCATCATCAGCGGCAAGCGCGACGGGACGCTGCGTCGGCTGCTCGACGGCGAGGACGAGGGAACGCTGTTCCTGTGCGGCGAGGACCGGCAGGGCCGGCGCCAGCACTGGATCGCCGACCTGCTGAGGCCCGCCGGCATCATCCGGGTCGACGACGGTGCCGCACGGGCAGTGCTGACCAAGGGCAGCAGCCTGCTGCCGGTCGGCGTGACGTCGGTGGAAGGCATGTTCGACAAGGGGGACTGTGTGGAGATCGTCGGCAGCCATGGGGTGATCGCGCGCGGCCTGTGCAACTACAATGCCGAGGAGATGCGCCGGATCATGGGGCATGCCAGCGGCGATATCGAGACGATCCTCGGTTACCGGGACTTTTCGTCGGTGATCCATCGGGATAACCTCGTCCTGCTTGGAACAGGCGGGATGGAGGAGTAATCGGCAATGTCAGCAGATGTACAGCAGGTGATGGAAACGCTCGGCCGGCAGGCGAAGGAAGCCGCCAAGGCGATGCGGACGGCCGAAACCCGTGCCAAGAACCGGACGCTGACGCTGGCGGCCGGGATCATCCGCCGCGAGATGAAGGAGATCATCGCTGCCAATGCCATGGATATGCAGGCGGCCGAGAAGGGCGGCCTCGATGCGGCGCTGAAGGATCGTCTTCTGCTCAACGAATCTCGTATCGAGGCGATGGCCGAAGGGCTGGAGCAGATCGCGCAGCTGCCCGATCCGGTGGGTGCGATCGACAACCTGCGTTACCGCCCCTCCGGTATCCAGGTGGGCCATATGCGCGTGCCGCTCGGTGTTATCGGCATCATCTACGAATCGCGCCCGAATGTGACGGCCGATGCCGCCGGCCTTTGCCTGAAATCGGGCAATGCCGCGATCTTGCGCGGTGGTTCCGAGGCGATCCACTCCAACCGCGCCATCGCCGCCTGCCTGCGCCGGGCGCTGGTCGATTCCGGCCTGCCGCAGGATGCCGTGCAACTCGTTGATTCGACCGACCGGGCGCTGGTCGGCGAGTTGCTGAAGAGCGATCGATTCGTCGATGTCATCATCCCGCGCGGCGGCAAGTCGCTGATTGAGCGCGTGGCTGCCGATTCGCGCGTGCCGGTGATCAAGCACCTGGACGGCATCTGCCATGTCTACATCGATGCTGCCGCCGATCCGGCCATGGCGGTCAATATCGCCATGAATGCCAAGACCCATCGTTACGGCGTTTGCAATGCCATGGAGACCTTGCTGGTGCATCGCGATGCGGCGGGCAAGGTGTTGCCGGAGATCGTGGCGAAGATGCTGGAGAAAGGTGTGGAGCTGCGCGGCTGCGAAGCGACGCGCGCCATCGCCGGCCCGGACAAGGTGTCGGCGGCCTCCGAGGAGGATTGGGGCACGGAGTATCTGGCGCCCGAACTCTCCATCCGTATCGTCGACAGCATCGAGGTGGCGATGGACCACATCGCCCGTTACGGTTCGGGGCATACCGAGAGCATCGTGACCGAAAACTATGCTGCGGGGCAGCGATTCCTGCGCGAGGTCGACTCATCGTCGGTGATGTGGAACGCCAGCACCCGCTTTGCCGACGGCTTCGAATACGGTCTGGGTGCCGAGATCGGCATCTCCACCGATCGCCTGCATGTGCGAGGTCCGGTCGGGCTGGAGGGGCTGACGACCCAGAAGTGGATCGTGTTCGGTCACGGCGAAATCCGGAGCTGAACGCTGTCTTTCAAACGCATCGGCCTGTTCGGCGGCAGTTTCGACCCTCCCCATATCGGACATGTTGCACTGGTGCAGGCAGCACTCGAATGGCTGCCGCTCGACGAATTGCGTGTCGTGCCGGTCGGCCTGCCGGTGCACCGCGAGCTTTCCGGCCGGGTCAGCGCCGAACAGCGGCTGGCCTGGCTGGCCACGCTGTTCGCCGGCATGCCGGGGGTCGTGGTCTGGGACTGGGAGGTGAAGCGGAGCGAGCCGACCGCAACGATCGATACGCTGCGACACCTGGCGGCCACCGAGCCTGAGGCGCGGCCGCTGCTGCTGCTCGGCGGCGATGCCTTTGCCGGCATGCAGAGCTGGCGCGGCTATCCGCAGCATCAGCAGTTGTGCGACGTGGCGGTGTTCGCGCGCCAGGGTGTGGCCAAGCCGAGGCTGGCGGGCTGGCGGGAAGCGACGGTCGGCGAGTGGCAGCAGGTTGCCGGCAGCGGGCGGGTGATCTATCTCGATGTGAGCCTGCCGGATATTTCGGCGACGGAACTGCGGGCAAGGCTTGAAAGCGATTCCCCGGATATCCGCGAACTGCCGGAGGCGATCGCAGCGGAGATTGTAGTGATGTACGGGAAAGGCCGGACGGCAAACGGTTGAAATGATCGATGAGGAAAACGGCCGCAGGGCCGGGTGAGGAGTGATGGTGACACGAAAGAAACAGACAGTGGACGCGGAATTCGAGCGCCTGACCGAAGCGGTGCTGGAGGCCCTGGATGACAAGAAGGCACAGGACGTGCTGGTGATCGACGTGCGCGGGCGTTGCGACTATGCCGATCGCTTCGTGGTGGCGACGGGACGTACCGACCGGCAGCTGAAGGCGATGTCGCAGGGGTTGGCCGAGGTGGCGCACAAGTTCGGCCTGCCGGCGAAGATCGAGGGACTGGAGGCGATGGAGTGGCTGCTGGTCGATCTCGACGACATCGTCGTGCATCTGTTCCTGGCCGAGGTGCGCGAAGCCTTCCAGCTCGACCGGTTGTGGGCCCAGCCATCTTCTTCCACGACGGCGGGAGCGGCCGAGGATTGAAAATCCGCCTGTGGGTCGTGGGCCGGGGTAACCCGGCGCTGGCTGCCTACGAGGCTGAATTCCGCAAGCGGCTTGGTGCTTTCGCCGACGTGCAGGTCGGCGAACTGCCGGAGGGGCGCAGCAAGCAACTCAGCCAGCGCCGCCAGGAAGAGGGGCGGCAGATCCTGCAAAAGGCGGCGAAGGGGTTTGTGCTGTTCGACGAGCGCGGCAAGCTTTTGGCCAGCCATGACTGGGCCGGCCGTCTGCAGCAGTTGCCCGGCGACGGTTGCCTCGATCTGGTGATCGGTGGCGCCGGTGGCATCAGCGATGAGGTGCGTGCTGCGGCCGGCGATTGCTGGAGCCTGTCGAAACTCACGCTGCCGCACCAGCTGGTGCGGGTGATGGTGCTGGAGCAGCTGTATCGGGCCTTTACGATCCTGAAGGGTCACCCCTATCATCGGGAATGATGCGGCGGCTGCTTCTCCTCCCGATCTTTCTCTTCTGTCTTTTCGGCGCGGCTGCATTCGCCGCGGCTGCCGGCGATAATGCTTCGCCCCAGACCCGTCTCGATTCGATCAAGGCCGAGCGCGCGCGGCTTGCCGAAGTGCGCCAGCAGCTGGACCGGCAGCTCGGCGAACTGGGCCGCGAACTGCATACGCTGGATACGGCACTGGCCGAGGCGAGTGCAGCCCGGCAGCAGGTCGCAGATCAGGTGAAGGACGCCAACGACCGGCTGCAGAAGCTGGAGCGCGAGCGGCAGCAGTTGCAGCTCAAGGTGGCCGAACTCAGGGGGCGACTGCTCGATGAGGCCGTGGCCGCTTGGGAGCATACGCAACGCAGTTCGCCGTGGATGGCACTGCTTTCGGGCGTCTCGATGAGCGACATTCCGAACCGTTCCTACATGCTCGGCCAGGTGATGCAATCGCAGGAGAATGATCGACTGGCCTATCAGCAGAGTGTGAAGCAGCTTGCCGCGACCGAAGCGTCCCTGGCCGACCAGCGCGATGCGTTGACGAAACTGCTGGCCGAAAAGCAGCGGGCCGAAAAGCAGGTGGCCAGCCGCGTGGATGACAAACGGCAGATGGCCGACCGGGTCAAGCGCGATGCTAGCCTGAAGGCCAAGCGCGATGCGGAGCTGGCCAGCGAGGAAGCAGCGCTGAAGAAGCTGCTGGAGGACCTGCGCGGTGGCCTGCTGGTGACCGACCGGGAACCGGCGTCCGAGCACGTGCGGCAGCAGAAAGGCAAGCTGCACTGGCCGCTTAACGGCAGGATCGTCGCCAGTTTCGGTTCGCACGAGTCGCCGTCGCGGCCGCCGCTGAACGGCGTGAAAATTGCTCCTGCCGGCAAGTCGCGCGAGGTGCATGCTATTGCGCCCGGCCAGGTCCGCTATGCCGACTGGTTTGGCGGCTACGGCCTGATGATGATCGTCGACCATGGCGATGGCGTTCTCAGCGTTTATGCGCATAATGATGTGCTGTACAAGCATCTGGGCGACTGGGTGGATGCCGGCGACAAGCTCGCCGAGGCAGGAAGTACGGGATGGGTCAGCGATGTGGCCCTCTATTTCGAGGTGCGGGATGCCGGCAAACCGGTTGACCCGGCCCGCTGGTGTCGGAAATGATCCCGGCACGGAAAAAACTAACGGAGAAAATTATGTCTACGAGATTGCGGCGTATCATTCTGGCAGGAGGCGGTCTGGCCGTGGTGCTGGCGGCGGTCCTCGCCTGGAATCCGGCCGGCAACGGCTATCCGCAGGCCATGGCGGCCACCGACTACCAGCAGTTGCAGAAGTTTTCGCGGGTCATGGATCTGGTCAAGCAGGCCTATGTCGAGAACGTCAGCGACGAGAAACTGATCGACGGCGCCCTCTCCGGCATGCTCTCCAGCCTCGATCCGCATTCGGTCTATCTCGACAAGGAGATGTACAGCGAGATGCAGGTCGACACCAAGGGTGAATTCGGTGGCTTGGGCATCGAAATCTCGGCGGCCGAGGGCGGCATCCGCGTGGTGACGCCGATCGAGGATACCCCGGCCGACCACGCCGGCGTGCATGCCGGCGACCTGATCATCAAGATCGGCGATGCACTGGCCAAGGACCTGTCGCTGCCGGAAGCGGTGAAGATGATGCGCGGCAAGCCCGGCACGGCGATCACGCTGACCATCTTCCGCGAGGGCGAGAATGCGCCGCTGGAGTTCCGTATCGTGCGCGACGTCATCCGCATCAAGTCGGTGAAGAGCGACCTGTTGGCGCCCCAGTACGCCTATCTGCGCGTCACGCAGTTCCAGGAACATACCGGCAGCCTGCTGAAAGACCAGATCGAGGAGCTGAAGAAGCGTTCGGGCGGCAAGCTCGATGGCGTCGTCCTCGACCTGCGCAACAACCCCGGCGGCCTGCTCGACCAGGCAGTGGCGGTGTCCGACCTGTTCCTCAGCGGCGGCAACATCGTCAGCACCCGTTCGCGCGCCGGCAAGAACCTGTCGTTCGACGCCCAGAAGGGTGACATCCTGCAGGGTGTGCCGATGATCGTGCTAATCAACCAGGGTTCGGCATCGGCCTCCGAGATCGTCGCCGGCGCCCTGCAGGATCATCACCGCGCCGTGCTACTCGGCACCAAGAGTTTCGGCAAGGGCTCGGTGCAGTCGGTGGTGCCGCTCTCCGACGGTACCGCGATCAAGCTGACGACGGCGCTCTACTACACACCGAGCGGCCGCTCGATCCAGGCGACCGGCATCGAACCGGATATCGAAGTCGAACAGATCGCGATGACGCCATCCAAGGACGCCGCAGCGCAGCTGCCGTCCATCTCCGAAAGCAGCCTGAAGGGGCATCTGGAGAACGGCAACGGCAAGCAGTCGAAGAAGGCCAAGGCTCCGACCGAGGAGCAGGTCAGCGAGGCAATGAAGCAGCGTCTGCAGCGCGATACGCAGTTGCAGCGGGCCTATGACCTGCTGAAAGGGCTGCATGCACTGCACAGCTGAGTTGCGTCGGCCAGAGCGCTGACCATGGCGAAAAAAAACAAGCTGCCTAACTGGCTACCACTGAGCCTGTTGTTGCTGCTGGTCGTGCTGGTGCTGGCGGTGATCGTTAGCCAGCCCGAGCAGCAGCCGACACGGGTGCCGCAACCGTTTGTCAGCCAGCATCAGGCGCAACCGGTCGCGCCGCCGCCGGCGGCCGCGCCGGCCGTGACCTTCGAGGATTTTCATTCGGTGCCGGAAACGCCGCCTTCCGTGGAGCCGTTGCCAGCGCCGACGCCGCTGCCTCCCCTGCCGCAGGTGAAGGCCGGTATTGCGCTGATCATCGATGATGTCGGTTACGACCTTGCGGCCCTGCAGCGGATCCTGAAGCTGCCGATCACCGTGGCCATCGCCATTCTGCCCGATTCGCCGCATGCGAAGCAGGCCGCCGAGATGGCGCATCAGGCCGGCCAGATGGTGATGCTGCACCTGCCGATGGAGCCCGATACCCCGAAGTATCGTGATGAAATGACCGATGCCTTCCTGCGCGTCGGCATGGACGATGCCACGCTACGCAGCACGTTCCTGCACGATCTCGAGCGTGTGCCCTATGTGCAGGGTGTCAACAACCACATGGGCTCGCACCTGACGAGGCTGGAAGAACCGATGCGCACGGTCATGCAGGTGTGTCGCGAAAAGGGATTGTTCTTCGTCGATTCGCGGACTTCAGCCGACAGCGTGGCGGCGAAGATGGCGGCCAATGCCGGCATCAGCTGGGCGTCGCGGCAGATATTCCTCGACAACCAGCTCGATACCACCTCGCTGCGCAAGTCCTGGGACAAGGCGCTGGCCTGTGCCAAGCGTGGCGGCACCTGCGTGGTGATCGCCCATCCGCATCCCGAGACAGTCAACTTCCTCGAGCAGCAGCTTGGCGCGGACGACTGGAAAAAGATGCAGCCGCTCAGCGCCATGCTGCGCGCTCCGGTGGTGAAAGGAGCCTCCTGATGGGTCTGTTGCGCCGTTACCTGATTGCCGGTGTCGTGGCACTGGCGCCGCTGCTGGTCACCGTGTTGCTGATCGAATGGCTGATCGGCCTGTCGGACAAGGCCATCGCTCTGTTGCCGGAGCCTTACCGGCCGGAAGCCCTGCTGGGATTCAGCGTGCCGGGTGCCGGCGTTCTGATGGCGCTCGTGGTGATCCTGCTGGTCGGTGCGATCACCACCCATTTCATCGGCAGCAGGGTGATGCACTGGGTCGACCTGCTGATGGAGCGCATCCCGCTGATCCGCACGGTGCACAAGGCGACGCGTCAGCTGCTCAACGCGATCTTCAGCGAAAGCGGCCGCGCTTTTCAGGAAGTGGTCATGGTGCAGTTCCCGCAGCAGGGGCGCTGGGTAATCGGTTTCCTGACCGGCGAGGGCCGGCTGCCCGGCATGGCCGAGGGCGACCAGTTCGTATCGGTTTTCGTGCCTTCCACCCCGATTCCGACCACCGGCTGGCTGCTGTTCGTGCAGCCATCGGAACTGGTTCGCCTGGAGATCAGTGTCGAGGAGGGGATGAAGCTCGTGCTCTCCGGCGGCATGCTGCCGCCCGGTCAAAACGGCACGACGACCAGCTGAAACGCTTGTCCGCCTTACAAATACCGCTACGATATCCGGCCATGTTGAAACGGGTGGGAGTTCTGGCCGGATTCTTGGCGGCTGTTTGGCTTGCTGTGCTGCCGGCACAGGCGGCGAGCGATTCGCTTGCGGCTGCCCGCTCGCTGCTGGACGGGGGGCACGAACGCGAGGCGGTCAGCATGCTGCAGCGCATGGTCCACCAGTCGGACAGCGAATATCAGGCCTGGTTCCTGCTCGGTGTCGCCTATGCCCGGCAGCAGCAATACCACGAAGCGATCGAGGCTTTCCGGAAGGTTTCCAGCCTGCGCCCGGACCTGGCCGAGCCGCACAACAACCTGGCAGTGATCTACAACGAACTGGGCGATCTGCGTGCGGCGGTCAGCGAGCTGGAAGTCTCGCTCGCGAAGAACCCCAATTACTCCACGGCACAGGAAAACCTCGGCGACCTATACGTCAAGCTGGCGCTGCAGGCCTACGAGAAATCGCTGGCGCAGGCACCGAACGACGAGTTGCAGGTGCGGTACGACCGGCTGCTGCAGGTGCGGATGACGACCCCTTCAGCCCGCGTCGATGCCGAGGGGGCACAGGTGGCGCAACAGGCTGCCACGAAGCAAGCTGACGCTTCTGACGCAGCAAAACCTGCGACGTCACCGTCCGCTGCGACGGTTCCGGATGCCGCTGAGGCTCCGGCAGCGACGGCCGAGGCTGTGAAGCCGTCGCCGAAGGTCGCGCAGGTGTCGCCGGCCACGGCTGTCCATTCTGCCGGCGACCAGGTGGCCGATGTGCAGAAGCAGATGCGGGCTACGGATCCTGCGGCCGCGGTGCTGGCGGCGATCGAGGCCTGGCGGAAGGCCTGGAGCGAGCGCGATGTCGGGGCCTATATCGCCGCCTATGCGCCGGATTTCGGGCCGGGCGGCAATTTCGCGACACGCGGCGACTGGGAGAGCTACAAGCAGCGCGTGATCGGCGGCAAGAAATTCATCAGGGTGACGCTGGACGAGGTGCAGGTCAGCATGGCCGGCGACAGCACGGCCAGGGTCCGTTTCGTGCAGCATTTCCGCTCGAATAACTACAACAGCGACGACCGCAAGGAGCTGACGCTCAGGAAGGCTGAGGATGGCTGGAAGATTACCGATGAACAGGCTCTGTAAGGGATCGTCGATTTTTCTGGCGGCACTGCTGGCCGCGACCGCTGCCCATGCCATGGGCGACGACAACTGGAGCCGCGCCCGCGAAGCGCTGGATGCCGGCGACAGCGATTTGGTCAAGCAGATGCCCGAGCACGACCTCACCATCCTGAAGGCCACCGTGGCGCTGAAGTCCGGCCAGCCGGAGGAGGCGCTGAAGCTGCTCGGCAACAATGTCGATCAGGATCCGCTGGCCGCACTGCTCGGTGCCGAGGCGCACCGGCAGGAGGCCGTGCGCGCCGTCGAGACGGCCGGCAGCTATGCCCGCGATGTGCAGCAGCAGAGCCATCTGTTGGCTTCGGCCGACCTTTCCGCCGGGCTCGGCGAGGCCGATGCGAGGCTGCACGCATTTCTCGACAAGCTCGATTCCGAATTCAATGCGCCGCTCGACCTGCTGCAGCTCGGGCCGGAGGTCCGGAATGTCTTCATGGTCGACAAGGGGCGCAACCGCCTGTTCATCTTCGATCGCCAGCCGGATGGCAGCCTGCACAAGGTGGCGGACGAATATGTGGTGACCGGCGCCTCCAGTGGCGACAAGACCAGTGAGGGCGACGGCAAGACACCCAACGGCATCTACCGCTTCGTCAAACGCCTGGAGGGCAAGTCGCTGGAAGCCAAGTATGGCCCGGTCGCTTTCCCGATCGACTACCCGAACGAGCTGGACAGCCTGCATCACAAGAACGGCCACGGTATCTGGCTGCACGGCTATCCGCTGGATGTGGAACGGCGGCCGCCGCGGGATACCAAGGGCTGTTTCGCACTGCCGAACAACAAGCTGCTCGCCGTCGCCGACGAGATCACGCTCGGCAAGAGCTGGGTGATCGTCGGCCGCGATTTCGCCTTCAACCAGCCGGCCGAGCAGCAGGATCTGTTGCAGAGTGTTGAGAACGCCATCGAGTCGTGGCGCAAGGACTGGGCGTCGCTGGACACCGATGCCTATCTGTCGCATTACCACGCCGAGTTCCGCTCCGGCAAATACGATCTCGCCGGCTGGAAGCGGTACAAGGAGCGGGTCAATGCCGGCAAGACGTCCATCGATGTCAGCTTTTCCGATCTGACGATCATTCACGATCCGTCGCCGTGGCCCGAGGGTGAGGTGGTGGTGGCCGAGTTCAAGCAGCACTACCGCTCCAACAACTATGCCGACGAGACCCGCAAGCGCCTGTATCTGGCGCGCGCCGGCAAGGATGCTCCCTGGAAGGTACTGATCGAGGAGACGATCGAGCCGTGACCGGCAAGACCCGCGAGGTCAAGGACATCTCCGCCCGCCGCTTCCAGCAGCTGGCCGACGAGAATCGCGAGCTGCGCCAGTATGTCGCGGAGGTGATGAAGCGGCTCAGGGCGAACGAGAGGCTGTTCGAGCGGCTGTTCGAGCTGGAAGCGCAGGTGCTGAAGGCGACCGATCCGGAAGACCTCTGCTTCACGCTGCTGCGCGGGCTGCGTTCGCGTTTCGAGCTCGATTTCGTCCGCTTCTGGTTCGACCGCTCGAGCTTCATGGGTGGGCGCCAGCTGGGAGCCCTGTCGGAGCGCGATCTGGTCTGGATCGAAAAGGGCGAGATCGAAGGCATGGGTCTGATGCATGGGCAGGTCTGCCTGCTGAGATTGTCGGCGGACAACGGCTTCGACTGGCTGACGGCGCAGGACAATCATCTGGGTTCGCTGGCGCTGCTGACGCTGGGCGATCTCGAGCGACCGTTCGGTGTGCTGGGCATGGGCTCGGTGGACCGCGACCGATTCGCCCCCGACCAGAGCGGGGATTTCCTGCAGCACCTGGCACAGGTGATCGGGCTGACACTGGAGAATTCGGTGACCAAGGAGCGTCTGGCGCGGCATGCCATCACCGATGCCCTGACCGGCAGCCACAATCGCCGTTTCCTGCAGCCGCACAGCCATCAGCCGCTGTCGCAATGGTTTGGCAAGGATACGGGCGTAGCCTGCCTGTATGTCGATGTCGATGATTTCAAGGTCATCAACGATCATGTCGGGCATGCGGCCGGCGACGATGCGCTGAGCGAAATCAGCAAGACCATCCGCAGCTTCGTGCGCTCGCAGGATCCGCTGATCCGCATGGGCGGTGACGAGTTCGTCGTGCTGCTGCCGGGCTGTCCGCGGGACAAGGCGCTGGAGATCGGCGGCCGGATTGTCGCAGGCTGTGGCAAGCTCGAATTCCAGGGCTGCCGGACGGGGGTCAGCATGGGGGTCGCCTTTTCGGCACCGGACGAGGACCTGGCCGTGAAGCAGCTGATCGAGCGTGCCGACCACGCGATGTACGTCGCCAAGGCGCTGGGCGGTTCGCGCCTGGAAGTTGCGGAAAACAACGGGGATGGGAGCTGATCTGAGGCTTCTGGCCGCGATTGCGCAGTACCTGCGCGATCTTGCCGATATCCGCCTTGCCTCGGCACATACCGTGGCGGCTTATCGAAGGGATCTGGCCGATTTTTCCGAACACTGTGGCGACATCCTGCTTGCCGACATCACGCGGCTGCAGGTGCAGGACTGGCTGGTGGCCGGCCATGCCTCTGGGCTCGCCGCCTCGACGCTGGCCAGGCGGCTGTCGGCCCTCTCCAGCTTCCTCGATGTCGCCGTGCTGGCGAAATGGATTCCGAACAACGTTGCGGCTTCGGTGCGGGCGCCCAAGCAGCCGAAGCGGCTGCCGAAAAGCCTTCCGCCCGAACAGACCGCGGCGATGCTGGAGGCCGCCGGTAGCGGCAGCGAAAGCCGCGATCTCGCCCTGCTCGCCGTCATGTACGGTTGCGGCCTGCGTGTTTCCGAGGCGGTGGGGCTCGATCTGACCGATCTCGACCTGCATACCGGCGAGCTGCGTGTGTTCGGCAAGGGGCGCAAGGAACGGGTGGTGCCGGTGCCGGCGGCGGCACTGAACCTGTTGCGAAACTATCTCGCCGAGTGTCCGGTAACGGGCGACGAACCGGCATTGTTCCGCAACCGCAGCGGCGGCCGGCTGACCCAGCGCAGCGTGCAGCGCATGCTCAAAAGCCGGGCGCTGGCTACCGGCGCCGATGTGTCGGTGACCCCGCACCGGTTGCGCCACTCCTTCGCCACCCACCTGCTGGCCGGCGGTGTCGATCTGCGCGCGATCCAGGAGTTGCTCGGCCATGCGTCGCTGGCCACCACCGAGCGTTATACTTATCTCGACATCGCGCGGCTGACCGAGGTATACGACAAGGCGCATCCGCGGGCACGCCGCAAGGGGTAGCCGGAAACAGCCGGGAGCCGTTCGCTTTTGATTGGCAGGGCGGCATCCGTTACTCTCGGGATATGCGCAAGTCTCCAGTTGCGGCCCTGCTTTTGGCCTGCCTCGCATTTCCCGTTCCTGCCATGGCCATCGTCAACGTCGAGCAGGCGATCATCGGGCCTGGCAAGGAGGGGCTATCCAGCCATGCCGAGCTGGCGATCGACGGCAGCAGCGGCAACACGAACAAAAACAGCATCCGCGCCGAGCTTCTCAGCCAGTGGTTGCACGGCCCTCATACGGAGTTCCTGTGGCTGCAATACGCCTACGGCAAGAGCAACGGGCTCGTCGACACCAACCGTTTCTTCGCCCATCTCCGGCATCGCACCATGGTCGGCGAAGCGTGGGGAGTCGAGGCGTTTGCCCAGGCCGGCCGCGATCCGTTCGCCAGGCTGTCGCTGCGCACCCTGCTGGGCGGCGGTGTACGATGGACGCTGCTGGAGGCGGCGGGCAAGGCCGGGGTCTATTTCGGTCTCGGCGCTTTCTACGAGCATGAGAGGCTGAGTCCGAAAGCGGGGACAACCGATCCGCTGGACAGTCGGCTGTGGAGAGCCAACAGCTATCTGGTCCTGAAACGTCAGCTGAACGATCAGATTCGCCTCTACAGCATTACCTACTACCAGCCGGCTTTCAGGCGCATGGCCGATTACCGGTTGCTGGAACAGCTGGCGGCCGCCATCCGGTTGTATAAACAACTCGACCTGAAATTGAACCTGGATATCGCCCACGATTCGGAGCCGCCGCAGGGGGTCAGAAAGACCGACGTGCGGTACAGCACCGGCATCGCCGTGGATTTCTAGCCTGATCCGGCTTCAGGGAGCTGTCGAAAGCTCCTGCAGATAAGCTCCGACCGACGGCAGCTTCAGCAATGGCAGCAGTTTCGCATTGGCTTCCGGCATCGGGTACTGGCCGATGTCGGCCAGCGGCACCCAGGCCGCTTCCGATTCGGGGCTGAAGCCCGCGAGATCGCGGCAGATGCAGGTGAATACGAAAAAGTTCAGGCAGCGCGCCGGATAATCGTGCCGGAAGCGGCCGAGCTGCCGCCAGTAACTGCCGACAAGCCCCGTCTCCTCCTGCAGCTCGCGGGCTGCGGTATCGAGCGGCGTTTCGGCATCCTCCACCTTGCCGCCGGGCAGCGACCAGAGGCCGCCGCAGTGGACATCGTCCGGGCGCCTGAGCAGCAGCAGTTCCCCGCTGCTGTCGAATGCCGCGACCAGGGCGATGACCTGTTCGTTCATGCGTCAGGTCCGGTATTCGGCGTTGATGGTGATGTAGTCGTGGGTCAGGTCGCCGGTCCAGACGGTGCTGCGAGCCGTGCCCATGCCGAGGTCGAGCGAGATGGTGAATTCCGGCTTGCGGAACACTTCCATGCCGTCCGCATCGCGGTAGTCCGGATGCAGGTTGCCCTTTTCGAACATCCGCACGTCGTCGGCGGAGAGGGTGATCTTGTTGGTGTCGATCGCCACCCCGGAGTTGCCGACCGCCGAGAGGATGCGTCCCCAGTTGGCGTCGCTGCCCGCGAAGGCGGTCTTGACCAGCGGCGAGACGGCCACGGCACGGCCGACCTGGCGCGCCTCGGCTTCGCTCTCCGCGCCGGTTACTTCGATGGTGACGAATTTCGAGACGCCCTCGCCGTCGCGCACGATCAGTTGTGCGAGATCCACGCACAGCTCGGTCAGCGCCTGTTCGAACAGTGTGGTGTCGCCAAGCGGCGCATATCCGAGGCCGATGCCCGAGGAGAGCAGATAGAGGGTGTCGTTGGTCGAGGTGTCGCCATCCACCGAGATGCAGTTGAACGAGCGGTCGGCGACGCGCCGCAGCATCGGGGCGAGATCGCTGGCGGCAATCGGCGCGTCGGTGGCGACAAAGGCGAGCATCGTCGCCATGTTCGGATGGATCATGCCCGATCCCTTGGCGATGCCGGTCAGCGTGTAGGTATTGCCGTCCATGTCGATCTGCGCCGAAGCCCATTTGGCGAAGGTGTCGGTGGTGCGGATGGCATGCGCGGCGGCCTCCCAGTTGGCCGGCGCCAGCGTGTCGGTGGCCTCGTGCATGCTTTCCTTGATGCGCTCGATCGGGAACGGCGTGCCGATCACTCCTGTGGAGGCGGAGAGCACGGCGTCGACATCGACGCCGGCGGCAGCGGCACCCGTCTCGATCAGCTGCCGCGCCCAGACGGTTTCCATCTCGCCAAGCCCGGCGTTCGCATTTCCGGCATTGGCCACGATGGCGCGGACCTTGTCGGCATGCCGCGCCAGCGTTTTCTCGCCCCAGCGTACACAGGCGGCCCTGAAACGGTTCGTCGTGAACACGCCGGCGGCATGGCAATCGACATCGGCGACGATCAGCGTGACGTCCTGGCGCTTGCCCTTCAGTGTCGGCGATTTGACGCCGCATGAGGCGGTGCCGACCTTGAAGCCGGGTACGGCGAGCGGGGGATTCAGGGCAGGTGGATTCACGGCCATGGCGGTACGTCCTCGTAATGCGTATTTGTAAACGCGCTAAGACTGAAACCGCGAATAACGCCTTGCAAGCTGCGGATCAGCGCTTCTATGAGACGATGTATGACCGGTGCCTGCTTTGGAAGCATCAGGCGGGCAATGCCTGTATCAATCGGCAATTGATTAGAACGCGAAACCGATGCCCGTTTTGATGGTGGTGTACTTTGTGCTGCTGTTCGGTTCTCCAATGCCCAACGCGTTTAGGCCGCTTGTCCCATACTTGAAGCGAGTCTGGCCAACGCCCACATTGATATGGAAATCGCCGTTGACGGCGTAGTCGACGGTTGCACCTGCACGCCAAATACTTGAACTCCCAAGGCCGAGTGAAAAACCAAACGGAAAGGCGTTTACATAGATCGAGGAATTGAATGTCTTGCCGATCATGCCGTTGACGGAAAGTACAAATGCCTTCCCGACTGATATCTGGGCAAGCGCGCCGCCAGCGTAGTAGTCGTGCTGGTAGGTTTCGCCGGCATTTATACCGCGATACCATCGATGGTGCCCGATTTCCAGGAACGGCGTAAGCATGAAGGAATCCCCGAGCCGGAAGCCTTTGCCCAGGCGGGCTCCGATGTCGGTGATCGCAGCTCCCGAAGTTGAAACAATGGAACCGTAAGGGCCGCCTGCAATAAGGGCTCCGACGTAGTTGGTGTGTCCCATGACGTGGCTGAACTCGATATCGAGATAGCCGTTGTCGATCAGCTTGTTTCCCATCAATGAAAAATCAAAGCCGAAGCCGGGCACCATGCCTTTTTCGGTATCAAGCAAAGTGTTGGCTGCGCCCACAACGCCATTGCCGGTTTCACCATAGTCGACATAGGTGGATACATACCGGACTGAAATCTGATTGTTTGCGGCCAGGATGGCGTCTTCGCCCGCATGGGAAGTCCCGGGAGCTGTAAAGATGAGCAGCATGATCGCTGCAAGCAAAATCTTCATTCTTATCATTTGTAACTTTATTTCCCCAGTGAACGGTACAACCACCACTGTAGATGAGACAGGGCAATGCTGTAAAATGGATACGAAGCGGAGAATCCGGATTTCGGCTCCACGTAAGTAGCGTTGGATTCGATCGCACATCCGACGACTGATGAGGTAGTGACACCATGCACGGCTGACGGGTTTGCTCCCTTGCCGCGCCATGCGGGGGAAGGTGTTGAAAAACAGAACAGCGCATGGCGGTGGAAGCAAGGCGAACAAGGGGCAGGAACTGGATGCGTTCTGCGCCTGGGACGGCGATACGCTGGTGCTGAACATCCTCGGTACGCCCGCCGCCAGTCGTGATGCGATCGGCCGGCCGAAGGGCAAGCAGCTACGGGTCAGTGTGACCGAGAAGCCGGTGCGCGGCCGGGCGACCGATCACATGGTGCGTTTCCTGGCGGACAAGTTCGGGGTGGCAGTGAGCGATATCGAGGTAATGTTCGGCCGCTACAACGTCAACAAGCAGCTGCGTATCCGCGCACCGCAGAAACTGCCGGCGGTTGTCGCCCGGCAATTGGCCGGGGCAGACGGAGCTTGAAGGTTTTCTGAAAATAAAAGGGGGAGCAGCAGCTCCCCCTTTTGATTGGCTGACTGACGGTCAGCCCGATTTCTTGACGAACTTGGTCAGGATGATGATCTGCTGGCCTTCGACCTTGCCCTCGATCTGCTCGGGGTTATCGTGCACCAGCCGGATGTTGCGCACGGCAGTTCCTCTTTTCGCAGTAATGCTCGAGCCCTTCACGTCGAGATCCTTGATCAGCGTAACGGTATCGCCCGCTTCCAGCACGGCGCCGTGGCAGTCGACATGCTTCGGGGTGTCGTCGCCCGCACCCTCCAGGCCGGCTTCGGCCCAGGCGCGCACGTCGTCCTCCAGATACATCATGTCCAGCAGATCCTGCGGCCAGCCCTCGCCGCGCAGGCGGTTGAGCATGCGGAACGCCAGCACCTGCACGGCCGGTACCTGGCTCCACATGCTGTCGTTCAGGCAGCGCCAGTGGTTGGCATCCGTCTTCTCCGGATTGTCGATCTGCTCGCGGCAGGTGGCGCACAACAGCGCACTCTTATCGGCGCTGCCGTCGGACGGGGCAACCTCGTAGGCGGCGAGGTTGTCGGTGGCGCCGCACAGTTCGCACTTCGATTCGCTGCGAACGTAAAGTTCGTTTTCGGTACTCATGGTTGTTTCCTTCGGTTTATGCGTTCTGGTGGGCGCCGTGGCACTGCTTGTACTTCTTGCCGGAGCCGCAGGGGCAGGGGTCGTTGCGGCCGATCTTCGGCTGGTCGCGTTTGACCGTATCGGAGTGCGCTTCATGGGGCATCGCCGTGCTGGAGCTGTGGCTGTACTGCACGGGCGCTGCTGTCTGCTGCGGTTTCGGTTCAGGGGCTGCGGCCGGCTGCTCCACCTGCACGCGATGCAGGACCAGCATGGTCTCCTCGCGCACGCGGTTGATCATGCCGGCGAACAGTTCGAACGACTCGCGCTTGTACTCCTGGATCGGCTGCTTCTGGGCATAGCCGCGAAGCCCCACGCTCTGGCGCAGGTGATCCATGGCCAGCAGATGCTCCTTCCAGTGATGGTCGAGCACCTGCAGCAGCAGGAACTTCTCGAAGCGGCGCATCTCGTCGGGGCCGACCAGATGCTCCTTCTCCAGCATGTGGGCCTGCATCCTGGCGGTGATCTTTTTCGCTATGTCGTCGGCGGTCTCCACCTCGTCGCTCTCGTACCACCCCTTCGGATCGGCGGTGACGGTGAGGCGTTCCCTGAGGGCCGTGGCCAGGCCGTCGAGGTCCCACTCGTCGGGATGGCCGGCGAGGAATTCGCCCATCAGCCGGCCGGAGTAGTCGGCCTGCATGTCCTCGATGACGTCGCGCACGTCCTCGGCTTCCAGCAGCTCGCGGCGCTGCGAGTAGATCACGTCGCGCTGCTGGTTCATGACGTCGTCGTATTCCAGTAGTTGTTTGCGGATGTCGAAGTTGCGGCCTTCGACCTTCTTCTGCGAGTTCTCGATCGCCTTGTTCACCCACGGATGCTCGATCGCCTCGCCCTGCTCGAAGCCCATGCGGGTCAGCATCGCCTGCATCTTCTCGCCGCCGAAGATGCGCATCAGGTCGTCTTCCAGCGACAGGTAGAAGCGGGTGATGCCCGGATCGCCCTGGCGGCCGGCTCGGCCTCTGAGCTGGTTGTCGATGCGGCGGGATTCGTGGCGCTCCGTGCCGACGATATGCAGGCCGCCGGCAGCGACCACCTCGTTGTGCTCCGCCTGGCAGTCGGCCTTGATCTTCTCGGCCATCTTCTGCCGCTCTTCGTCGGAGAGGGAGGTCGGCAGCTGCGCGATCAGCATGGACGGGTTGCCGCCCAGCATGATGTCGGTACCGCGGCCGGCCATGTTGGTGGCGATGGTTACCGCACCCTTGCGACCGGCCTGCGCGACGATTTCCGCCTCGCGCTCGTGATGCTTGGCGTTCAGCACCTCGTGCTTGATGCCGCGCTTCTCGAGCATGGCGGAGAGGCGCTCGGATTTGTCGATCGAGGTGGTGCCGACGAGGATCGGGGCGCCCGTCTTGTGGCTCGCCTCGATGTCGCGGATGATCGCCTCGTACTTGTCCTCGGTGTCGCGGTAGATCACGTCGGAGAGGTCCTTGCGCACCATCGGCCGGTTGGTCGGCACGATCACCACCTCGAGGCTGTAGATCTTCTGGAACTCCTCGGCCTCGGTGTCGGCGGTACCGGTCATGCCGGCCAGCTTGTCGTACATGCGGAAGTAGTTCTGGAAGGTGATCGAGGCCAGCGTCTGGTTCTCCGGCTGCACCTTCACCGCCTCCTTGGCCTCCAGCGCCTGGTGCAGGCCGTCGGAGTAGCGGCGGCCCGGCATCATGCGGCCGGTGAACTCGTCGATGATCACCACCTCGTTGTTGCGCACGATGTAGTCCACCTCGCGGGTGAACAGCGTGTTGGCGCGCAGTGCCTGGGTGGCGGCATGCATCAGGTTGACGTTCTCGGGGTCGTAGAGGTTGCCCGATTTCAGCAGGCCCGCCTCGCGGAACAGCTGCTCGACATTCTCCATGCCGGCCTCGGTATAGGAGACGGCGCGATCCTTCTCGTCCTTCTCGTAGTCGGACTCGGCGAGCTGCTTGATCAGCTTGTCGGCCGCCACGTACAGCTCGGTCGCCTGCTCGGCGGGGCCGGAGATGATCAGCGGCGTGCGCGCCTCGTCGATCAGGATCGAGTCGACCTCGTCGACGATGGCGAAAGCGTGGCTGCGCTGCGCTAGCTCCTCGGGGAGGAAGGCCATGTTGTCGCGCAGGTAGTCGAAGCCGAATTCATTGTTGGTGCCGTAAGTGATGTCGGCGGCATAGGCGTCGCGGCGCTCGTCGCTGGAGATGCCGTGCACGATGATGCCGGTGGAGAGGCCGAGGAAGCCGTAGAGGCGGCCCATCCATTCGGCGTCGCGCTTGGCCAGGTAGTCGTTGACCGTCACGACATGCGCGCCGCGGCCGGTCAGCGCATTGAGGTAGACCGGCAGGGTGGCCATCAGCGTCTTGCCTTCGCCGGTCTTCATTTCGGCGATCTTGCCCTGGTGCAGGATCATGCCGCCGATCAGCTGCACGTCGAAATGGCGCATGCCGAGCACGCGTCTGGAGGCCTCGCGGCAGACTGCGAAGGCTTCGGGCAGCAGCTCGTCGAGCGAGGCACCGTCGGCCAGGCGCTGCTTGAACTCGACGGTCTTGGCCTGCAGCGCCTCGTCGGAGAGCTCGGTAAGGCCCGCTTCCAGAGCGTTGATCCGCTCCACAACCGGGTAGAGGGTTTTGAGGATGCGCTCGTTCCGGCTGCCGAAAATCTTGGTGAGAATGGTGAGCATGGGTGAAAAACTCCCGTCAGGGTACATTGAAGGTTCGGCACGCTACCACAGGGGGGCTGACGTACCAAGGCGGCGCTTGGCGGGAAAATATCCCCCGTGGTCTATGCCTGTTTCAGGAATCCGGCGAGGCGGGCGATTCCCTCGCGCAGGTTGTCGAGGCTCGTGGCGTAGGAGAAGCGCACATGCTGACCAGAACGGTAGCTGCCGAAATCCTCGCCGGGGGTTACAGCGACACCGGCCTCTTCCAAAAGCCGCCAGCAGAAGGCTCTTGAGTCGCCGGTAATCTTTTCGACATTGGCGTAGATGTAGAAGGCGCCCTGCGGCTCGACCACCACCTCGAAACCGAGTTTCGGCAGCTCTCCGAGCAGGTATTGGCGTCGCTCGTCGTAGGCCTTTCGCATCGCCGCCACATCGGCATCGGCCTGTTGCAGCGCCGCAATCGCAACGTGCTGCGACAGCGTCGGGGCGGCGATGAAGATGTTCTGCATCACCCGCCGGCAGGCATCGATCAGCGGCTCCGGCACGACGATCCAGCCGATTCGCCAGCCGGTCATCGCCCAGCGTTTGGAGAAACCGTTGACGATGATGGCATTGTCGGTGAGCGACAGCGCGCAGGGTGGCGACACGCCATAGGTGAGGCCGTGGTAGATCTCGTCGGAGATGAGGTAACCGCCGCGCTCGCTACACACCTTGCCGATGGCGGCGAGTTCATCCGGCTCGATCAGCGTGCCGGTCGGATTGCTCGGGTTGATCACCACGGCGGCGCGGGTGTTCGGCTGCCAGTTGTTGGCGACAAGTTCGGCGGAGAGGTGGTAGCGGCTCTCCGGGCCGACCGGGATGTTGCGGGGTTCGCCGCCGGCCAGCCGAATGAAATTGCGCTGGCAGGGGTAGCCGGGGTCGGGCAGCAGCACCGATTCGCCGGGATCGAGCAGGGCGGCATAGATCAGGCTGAAGGCGCCGGAGGTGCCGGGGGTGATAAGGATGCGCGCCGGATCGACAGCAAGATCGTATTCCCGTTTGTACCACTCCGACAGCGCCTGCTGCAGTTCCGGTGCGCCGGTGGAGGCGGTGTAGTGCTGGTCGATGGAATCGAGCAGCCGGTGCGCCGCTGCCAGCACGGGGGCTGGGGTGGCGAAATCGGGCTCGCCGATCTCCATGTGGATGATGCTCTTACTCTGGGCCTCCAGTTCCTTGGCACGCTCCAGCAATTGCATGACTCGGAAGGGTTCGATCTGATCGATACGGCGCATGGCGGCAGCTTACCGAGCCATCTGCACGAAAACCATGCGGGAGGGTTCAGATCAGTCGAGCCGACCCCGTGCTTGTTAGCCGAAAAGTCCGCCGGTCGGCGAGCTATATGAAGGGGTGGGAGGCCGGGCATGATGGCCTCGGAGGGCAAGGCCATCATGCCCGGTTGTACAGGATTGCATCGTAGCTAGGGAGTCTGTCCGCGTTCCTGTTCGCGATTTGGGGACCGCGAGTCAGGCCATGCTGGCACGGTTGGGCAGGATGACCATTGGGCGGATTATCGCGCGGCGGATCGCCGCAGTGCGCCGCAGGAGTTATCCCGCGCTCCTTCCGGAGAGGCGGAAACGTATGGGGATATGCAGCCAGTGATCCACCGGCAAGCCGGCATCGCTGGCCGGGATAAAGTGCCAGCGCTTCACCGCCTCGATGGCCGCCTCGTCTAGGATTGTATGCCCGCTGCTTTGCAGGATGTCGATGCGGCCGCACCTTCCGGTGGCCAGCACTTCGACATTCAGAACCACCTGCCCTTCGAGGCCACGGCGGCGTGCCGCATTGGGATAGTGCGGCAGGGGATTGTTCAGGTAGTCGGTGCTTGCCTGTTGCGTCTGTGGAACCGGCTGTCCTGCGGAGTCCTGCCGGTCGGCCGCTTCGGCGGTGTCGGCCGGCGCCTGGGGGGCGGGGGCGGGCTTGTGAGCCTGCGGCCGCTCCGGTTGCGGGGCCTGCCGCTCCGGTTGAACCCTTGCCGTTTCGCGGCTTTCGGGAGCGGGAGGGTTCGCTTTCGGGGTCGGGTCCGCTGCTGGAGGAGGGGCCGACCTGGTGCGTTGCTCGGACTGCCGGACCAGTGTGACGCTGAACTCCTGCGCGATGCGGAACTGCGGCGTCGTGGCCGTCCCGGCCACGCCCCAGAGCAGCCCGGCGTGCATGGCGACGGAGAGACAGCCCGCGAGCAGCAAGTTGCGCCCGCCGGAGCCGGTTGCGGATAGCCCACGCATCACCTTTGGCCGCCGTCCGTCAACGGCAAGGGGTGCCCCGCAAGGGCACCCCGCCGGCTGCACTGCCGTGCAACAGGATCAGTAGCTGATGTTGGCGCTCAGCCACAGGCTGCGTCCCATCTCGTTGATGCGCGTGGTGGTGATGTAGCCCGGCACCGCGCTGCCGTTGCGGCTGATGTGTTCGGCATAGAGCTTGTCGAGCACGTTGTCGACGCCGGCGGTCAGCTGGATGTTCCGGGTCGGCTTCCAGCCGGCATGCAGCGACAGGACGCCGAAGCCGCCGGTACGGCCGAGGTCCTGGCCGACGATGTTGCCCTGGTTGACGGCATAGCGGCTCTGGGTCGCGACGAGGCGCCACAGCGCGCCGGCCGACCAGACCTTGTCGTCGTAGTTCAGCCCGAGGCGTCCTTCCAGCGGCGGCATCTGGCCGAGCGGCAGATTGTCGGTGTCGTTCCTGCCGTAGGTATAGGCGAGCGTGGCATCCGCCTTCCAGCTGTCGGCGAACAGCCAGGCCAGGCTCGCTTCGCCGCCCCAGGTGGTGGCATTCACATTGCGCGTCACGGTGGTCAGGCGGGTGCCCATCATGCCGGCCGGCTTCACGACGTTGGACTGGATCAGGTTGAAGTCCTTGATCCTGCTGTAGAAGGCCGACAGCGAGACGATGACGGTTTCGCCGTTGAAGTTGACGCCGGCATCGACCTGCGTGGTCTTCTCGGGCTTGGTGTAGAAGGCGCTGACCGTATTCAGGCTCTCCTTCATGATCATCTCCCAGTAATCGGGGAAGCGGGAGGTGTAGCCGATGCCGACATAGAGAGTGGCGGGCAGGTCGCCAAGGTCGTGCTCGTAGCGGCCGAAACCGCTGGTCAGCGTCTCGTTGCGGATCGCACCGTAGGTGGGGTTGGCCGTCATGGTCATGCCGGTCATCACCGACACGCGCTTGTCCTCGGCGCGCCAGTTGTCGACGCGCACACCGGCCAGCAGGCGGTCGTGATCGGTGACATCGTGGTGGACGTCGCCGAAGACGCCGTAGTTGCGGAAGCGGGCATCCTCGGTCCGCGCCATCGCATCGTAGGGCGTCGCCAGCTGGTTCATGGTGATGCGGGAGGTGTGGATGTTGTTCTGGATGTCGACGCCGAGATGGGCATCGGTCGCGTCGCCCAGCGCGAAGCCGCCGATCAGCTTGCCGCCGGTCGTCTTGCGGTCGGGGTTGTTGACGGCCGGATTGGGCATCATCGCGGTCGGCGTGAAGGTGCGCAGCGTGTAGTTGTCCATCACGTGGTCGACGTAGTTGTAGTAGGCCTGCGCCTCGACGTTCTCCAGCAGCGACGAGATGTTCTGCTGCCGGAATTTCAGGCCGACGTTGTCGCGGGAGAACTTGACGCCGTCCATGGAGCGGTCGGCATAGGCGGCGCGGCCGTCGCTTTTGGCGGCGGAGAGCTCCAGCAGCGTGTTGTCGCCCGGTGTCCAGCCCAGCGCGGCGTTGGCGCTCCAGCGGGTATAGTTGGAGTGCACGGTGTTGCCGCCGCCGTCCTTGTAGTCGTTGCTGTGCGAGCGGGTGCCGGCGACCTGGGCATAGCCGTCGGGGGTGCCGGCGCGCAGGTCGAGCATCTCGTCGTTACGGCCGAAGCTGCCCACCGTCAGCGTGCCGTCGGCCTTGATGCCGGCCTGCCTGAAACGCTTCACGTCACGCTCGAAGAGCACCGTGCCGGCCGAGGCGCCGGGGCCGTAGAGCACGGTCTCCGGTCCTTTCAGCACGGTGATGCGGTCGTAGGCGCCCGGAAAGACGTAGGCCGTCGGCGGATCCATGCGCATGCCGCAGCCGCCGAGTATCTGCTCGCCGTCGAGCAGGATGTTGAGGCGGGAGCCGGCCATGCCGCGGAACACCGGGTCGCCGTCGGTGCCGCCCTTGCGGATCATCGAGAAGCCGGGGATGCTCTTCAGGTAGTCGGCGCCGTCGTGCGCCGGCATCGGCTGGCGCGGTGCCCTGGGGTCCGTCTCCACCTTCAGCGGTTCGCGGCTGAGCGGGGCGGTGATCACCACCTCGTCCAGCGTGCCAGTGGCATCCGCCTTGTTCCCTGCGGTCTGTTCCGCTGCCGGCGTGTCGGCGGCGAAGGCGACCGGCGCCAGTGTTACGGTAAGGCCCAATGCCAGCAGGCAGGCCATGGCGTTCAATTGTCCTTTCATAACCATCCCCAGTGTTTCGGATTGATGTCCGGAACTGTCTCGGGCATGGCGCAGGGGGTAAATGTGGCACGATGTCGCAGGGCGGTCGCGGCGGTTTCCGGACGGCCGGAAGCGAAACCCCCGCATCGTGCGGGGGCCTGGCTCTTTGCAACGAGAAGAGGAGTGACCGGTGCGCATCCTGCGCGGGAAACATGGTGGCCCGGAGGGATGGGCCACCATGCTCGACACAAAAAGGAGATACAGTTTACTAGGGAGTCTGTTCGTGCTCTCTTTGTGTGCGGGTATCGTGCCGTTGGCCGCTGTCGCGGGTCGGCGATACTTGCCCGATAGCCAGTATAGGCGAGCTTCGGGAAAATAGCGGCGCGACAAATTGTCGCGCCCCGGCAGCCGCCGTTTCTGCGATACTTGCCGCCGGGGAGCCGGTGACCGGTTCCCGGCGGTTCCAGAAAGGAGATGTCATGCTTTTTCGTGCTGCGGGCAACGGCCTGCTGACCGATGCCCCGACACTGTCGCGCAACCTGAAGCGCCTGTTGCAGATGCGCAGCCTCCTGATTCTTTGCCAGGCGGTGCTGGTGCTGCTGTCGTTCCTGCTGTCCGAAATCCGGCTGCACCTGTGGCCGATGCTCGGCATCATCGCCGCCTATGCGGTGGTGAATGTCGTCTCCATCCGGCTGCTTCGCGACCAGCGCGAAATCTCCGAGCGGGCCTATTTCGCGCAGCTGATCCTCGACGTTCTGTTCCTGACCCTGCTGCTCTATTTCTCCGGCGGTTATTCCAATCCGCTCATCTGGCTCTACCTGCTGCCGCTGTTCATCGTCAGCTCGACATTGCCGCGCGCCTATGCCTGGTCGATGGCGGGGCTGGTGCTCGTCTGTTATTCGCTGCTCGTCTTCTTCTACCAGCCGTTGTTCGTGATGATGCACGGCCACGCCGGCATGGATTTCCACCTGCATCTGGTCGGCATGTGGGTCAGCTTCGTGCTGAGCGTGGCGCTGATCGTCTTCTTCATCATGCACATGTCGGATGCGTTGCGCGAACGGGAGAAGCGGCTGGCCGACCTGCGCGAGAAGACGGCGCGCGACGAACTGGTCGTGGCCCTCGGTGCGCTGGCGGCGGGTGCGGCGCACGAGCTCGGCACGCCGCTGGCCACCATGGCGGTCGTCGCCGGCGAGTTGGCGCACGACTATGCCGGAGATCCCGAGGCCGCCGGCAAGATGAATATCCTCAGGGAACAGCTCCGCCGCTGCCGGGATATCCTGTCGCAGATTTCGGCTAGCGCCGGGCAAGCGCGCGCCGAGGAGGGACGCAGCATTCCGCTCGATAGCTATATGCGCCAGCTGCTCGAGCAGTGGCAGTCCACCCGGCCGGGCACCAGCGTGGAGCTCGACGTGCCGACCGGCACGCCGCCGAGCCTGGTGGCCGATGTGACCCTGACGCAGGCGCTGTTCAACCTGCTCAACAATGCCGCCGACGCCTCGCCGGAGCACATCTGGCTGGCGTGCCGCTGGCAGAACGATCGGATCGAGATCGAGGTGTGCGACGAGGGGCCGGGATTGCCGGAGGGGTTCCGCCAGCAGCTCGGTTCGCCGTTCGTCTCCACGAAGAGCGGCGGCCGCGGGCTCGGCCTGTTCCTCAGCCAGGCCGTCATCGAACGGCTGGGCGGCAGCCTGACGCTCGCCGACCGGCAGCCGCGCGGTGTCTGTGCACGCGTCACCTTGCCCTGTGCGCGCTTCTCGGCGAAGGTGACTCCATGAACTGGCCTGCCGACGATGTTCCGGCCCTGTTGCTGGTCGACGACGATGCGACCTTCTGCCAGGTGCTGGCGGGGGCTCTGGAGCGGCGCGGTTTCGACGTGCAGGTAGCCCACAACGTCGACGAGGCGATGCAGCTGGTCGGTGATGAGGCGCCGGAATACGCCGTGGTGGATCTGAGCATGCCGGGTCCGTCGGGGCTGGCGCTGGTGAAGCATCTGCACGAGATGGATGCCAATGCGCGCATCCTGGTGCTGACCGGCTATGCCAGCGTCGCCACCGCCGTCGAGGCGATCAAGCTCGGCGCCACGCACTACCTGGCCAAGCCGGCCGATACCGACGAGATCGTTGCCGCGCTGCATCAGGGCGAGGGCGATGCCGAAGTCGAGGTTTCCGAGAAGCCCGTGTCGGTCAAGCGGCTGGAGTGGGAGCATATCCAGAAGGTGCTTACCGAATGCGACGGCAACATCTCGGCCGCGGCACGCAAGCTCGGCATGCACCGGCGTACCCTGCAGCGCAAGCTGGCCAAGCGGCCGGTCAGGTCATAGGCAACAGACCATTCCGGTCTGATTTATTTCGGCACAGTAATAGTGGGGTCTTTATCTTGCGGAATGCATTTCGCTTGGACTACGCTGGGTATAAGAAACGATCCTAGGGAGGTCATATGATGCGAAATGTGTTCCGTTCTCTTTGCCTGGTCGTCGGGCTGTTCGCCGTCTCTGTACCGGCGCAGGCGGCCGACTACTGGCATCCGTATGCCGGTGCCGGTGTCGGCAGCATCCTCATTGATGCAGGTCTAGGGGGTAAAACCGCTTTGGGCGGTTATGGTATGGTAGGCAACGACTTCAACGAGAATGTCGGTGTCGAGGTTCGCTTCGGTGGGAGCGGCAAGACGGGTAGTACCGTAACAGTTCCTCAGGGGCAGGTATGCGGTTATAATCAGTTTGAACAGCTGGTATGTACAACCGTTGCAACCCCAACGCCAGCCAATGTCAGCGTTA
>DATLWR010000040.1:0-13704 GCA_035576205.1 Mariprofundaceae bacterium | reverse complement strand
CCAGCCACGGCGAGCCGGGGTAGAGGCGGCTGCCGGGGCCGCCGGTGAGCTGGCAGGCGCGCACCGCCTGGACATAACGTTTCGCGACCGGCGGCAGGGCGCCGGTTTCCAGCAGGCGGCCTATGCCATTTACCCATTCGCCGGTCTTCTGTGCCGTCTCGTCGTTGAGATCGTAGACGCCGGCGCCGGCGTGCGTGTCGAGCACGGCGAACGGTTTTTCCTTCAGCTTCAGTGCCTCGATCAGCATGACGAGCAGAATATGCTTGAAGACATCGGCGAAATTGCCGGCATGGTAGCTGTGGCGGTAGTTCAAGCGGTGTGCACCTCGGGCCGTGCGTCAGGCCGTCGGATCGCGCTCCTCGCGGCCCTGCGAGAAGAGCGGCAGCCTGCCGGCCGCATACTTCAGCAGCTGCCGGACCAGCGCAATCCACAATGGTGCCAGCAGCAGAGTCAGCGCGATCACCGCGATGGCCAGCTGGTAGCCTTCGTTGCCGATTACACCCGAGCCCCAGCCGACCGCCACCAGCACGAATCCGAATTCGCCGATCTGTGCCAGCATGGCGGCGGCGTCGCAGGCATCGCGCGGCGTTTCGCCGAGCACGATAAGCACCAGTGCGTTGACCAGCGTGTTGGTGAGCATCGCCGCCAGCACCAGCAGGCTGATCAGCCCCAGGTTGGCCCACAGGTAGGCGAGATCGACCAGCATGCCGATGGAGACGAAGAAGATCGCCACGAAGACGACGCGCAGCGATTCCATGCTCTTGTCCACCCAGCCGGTCTCGCGGCTGGAGGCGACTACCATGCCGGCGACGAAGGCGCCGAGTGCTGTGGAGAGCGACAACAGGCCGGTGAGCGTGGCCAGTCCGAAACAGAGGATGAGTGCGGCGAAGACCTGCAGCTCGTGATCGTGGGCCAAGAGGCGCGACAGCCACGGCAGGTGGATTTCGCGCGCGAAGGCCAGCCAGCCGATGAGGGCGAGGATCAGAGCGGCGCCGGCCATCTGGCCGGCCAGTTGGCCGGCCGAGGCGTGGCCGTCACCGCCGACGAAGCCGATGATGATCAGCATCGGGATGATGGCCAGGTCCTGCACCAGCAGGATGCCGATGGTCTTCTGGCTGAGCGGCGTATCCAGCTCGTTGCGGCCTTTCAGGAAACTGAGCAGCACGGCCGTGCTGCTGAGGCTGATCATGAAGCCGATCAGCAGCGTGCGCGCCAGCGGCCAGTCGAGCAGCCAGCCGACGATGCCGACCACCGCCACGCTGGCGGCGATCTGCAGCAGCGTGCCGAGGATGGAGATGCGCCAGTGACGGGCGAGGATGCGTACGTGGATGCGCGAGCCGACATAGAAGAGCAGCAGGATTACGCCGATGGTGCCGAGCCGGTCGAGCGTGATCTGGTCCTCGATGATGCCGAGGCCATAGGGGCCGAGTGCGACGCCGGCCAGCAGGTAGGCGACGACGTGCGGCTGGTTGAAGCGGCGCAGCAGCAGTGCCAGCAGCAGGATGCCGAAGATGGCGGCAACCAGCGACGGCAGCAGGGGATCCATGTGCATGGCTAGCGGTCGCTGAAAATCGAGTATGTCATACTAGGAGTGTATAGCAGCGGCTGCGTATTCCTCCAGCCGGTTTTACGCTTGCGTGCGTGATAAGCTATGCTTGATCGGGTCAGGGGGAATGCATGGCATTTTTCACCAAACGCTATCACCCGCCCGGAACCGCACCGGGCACGCTGACCGGGGCCTATGTCCCCGAGGCGTTGCCGCTGCGCATCCGCCTGTTCGATTACAGTGCCGCCGAGATCACCATCCGCGAGGATGTCGAGGCTTCCGAGTGCCATCCCTACATGATGCGGGATACCATGACCTGGGTGCATATCGAGGGGCGGCCGACGGAGGCGGCGCTGCGAGAGCTCGGCGCGGCCTTCGGGTTGCATCCGCTGGCACTGGAAGACGTGCTCAATACCGGCCAGCGGCCCAAGATCGAGCCCTATGATAACCAGCTGTTCATGGTCATGAGCCTGCCGTTCATGGTGGACGACCTTGTCGAGGTACAGCAGGTCAGCTTTTTCCTGAGCAGCAATTTTTTGGTGAGCTTCTGCGAAGGTGATTTCACGCCGTTTCAGCCGATCGTCAAGCGGCTGCAGGATGGCGGCAGCCGGCTGCGCAGCCGCGGCATCGATTTTCTGCTCTACGGCATGCTCGATATGGTGATCGACCAGGGCTTCCCGGTGCTGGAGCAGTTCGGCCTGCAGCTGGAGGATCTGGAGGAACGGATTCTCGATGTGGCCGACGGCGGCGATACGCTGGAGAGGATCCATGTCGTCAAGCGCGAGCTGATTTTGCTACGCCGCATGCTTTGGCCGCAGCGCGACGTGATCAACCAGCTGCTGCGGGACGACTATCCGCAGGTACAGGCGGATACGCGGGTCTACCTGCGCGACTGCTACGACCATACCGTGCAGGTGATGGACCTGCTGGAGACCTACCGCGACATGACCGGCAGCATGCTGGATATCTACCTGTCGAGTGTGAGCAACCGCATGAACGACATCATGCGCGTGCTGACGGTGATCGCGACCATCTTCATTCCGCTGACCTTCATCGTCGGCGTCTACGGCATGAATTTCGATCGCAAGGCCAGCGACTGGAACATGCCCGAACTCGGCTGGGCTTTCGGTTATCCGCTGGTGTGGCTGGTCATGATCGCCATCGCTGTCGGCATGCTGCTGTTCTTCCGTCGCCGTCGCTGGCTCTAGGAGGGCCTCAGCTGGGATTGTGCGGTGGTTCCTCGTCGACCTTTTCCTTCGCCCGGCCGGTCTGGTGGTAGATGGCGTGCACGCCGCGGGTCAGGGCGGCGAATGTCATCTCCAGCCACTCGCAGGTGAACAGCACCGCCACGACCGTGACGGCGAGTCCCAGACCCAGGTGATACTGGCCGAGGCCGATGGATGCGCCGATACCTGCCAGCATCCAGATCACCGCCGCTGTCGTCACCCCCAGCACAGTGCCCTCGCGGGCGAACATGACGCCGGCGCCGAGAAAGCCGATACCGGTGATCACCTGGCCGAGCACGCGGGTCGGGTCCACGCCCGGTCCGGCGAACTGGCTGCCGAGATGTACGAAGGTGGCGGTGCCGAGGCAGACCATGATGCTGGTACGGATACCGGCCGGCTTGCCGCGCATCTGCCGCTCCAGGCCGATGATGGCACCGCAGAGGACGGAGAGGGCGACGATGGCGGGGAAATCGGTATCGCCGATATACTGGCCAAGCATGGTCGATTTATAGACCGAACGGTTGCCGCTGAACAGCCCCCGGACCATGGGTCATTGTTTGTCGATTGCAGGTCATAATCCGCCCCCCTAGCATGCGCCCCGCATTCAAGACACGACCGGAGGTTGGCATGGCAAAGGTTCTGATTATCGGCGCGGGCGGCGTCGGCCGCGTGGTGGCGCACAAGTGCGCGCAGCTGCCGGAGGTGTTTTCCGAAATCACGCTGGCGTCGCGCACCAAGTCGAAGTGCGACCAGATCGCCGCCGAGATCAGGGAAAAGACCGGCCGCAACATCGCTACCGCCGCCGTCGATGCCGATTCGGTGCCGGAACTGGTGAAGCTGTTCAAGGCCGAGAAGCCGTTCATGGTCATCAACGTGGCGCTGCCGTACCAGGACCTCACCATCATGGATGCCTGCCTCGAGACCGGCGTGCATTACCTCGACACCGCCAACTACGAGCCGCTGGACGAGGCGAAGTTCGAGTACAAGTGGCAGTGGGCCTACCAGGACAAGTTCAGGCAGGCGGGGCTGATGGCGCTGCTTGGCTCCGGTTTCGATCCGGGCGTCACCAATGTCTACTGTGCGCATGCCGTGAAGCACCATTTCGATGAGGTGCAGACAGTCGACATCCTCGACTGCAACGGCGGCGACCACGGCTATGCATTCGCCACCAACTTCAACCCGGAGATCAACATCCGCGAGGTGACCGCCAACGGCCGTTACTGGGAGAACGGCGACTGGATCGAGACGAAGCCGATGCAATTCAAGAGAGCGTTCGATTTCGAGCAGGTGGGCCCGAAGAATATGTACCTTCTCTACCACGAGGAGATGGAGTCGCTGGCCAAGAACCTGCCGGGGCTGAAACGCATCCGCTTCTGGATGACCTTCGGCGACGCCTACCTGAAGCACCTCGAGGTGTTCCGCAACATTGGCCTCGACTCCATCGAGCCGATCATGTTCGAAGGCCGTGAGATCGTGCCGATCCAGTTCCTGAAGGCGCTGCTGCCGGATCCGGCGAGCCTCGGCCCGCGTACCAAGGGCAAGACCAATATCGGCTGCATCGTCACCGGCACCAAGGGTGGCGGCAAACCGTTCACCCGCTACATCTACAACATCTGCGACCACGAGGCGTGCTACAAGGAGACCTATGCGCAGGCGGTCAGCTACACCACCGGCGTGCCGGCGATGATCGGCGCCAAGCAGATGGTCGACGGGACGTGGCTGAAGCCCGGTGTCTGGAACATGGAGCAGCTCGATCCCGATCCGTTCATGGCGGACCTGAACAGGTACGGCCTGCCATGGCAGGACGTCGAGTACAAGCCGCTCGACGAAATCTCGCCACAGCAATAAGCCTGCGCCTACTCGGAAAACAAGGGCCGGAGCAATTCTCCGGCCCTTTTCTATTGGATTTTGTTGTCTTTGCCGAAGCATCTGAGGAACAGATGAGATTCCATTCAACTATCAGTGAAACAAAAACTAACGTTGAAGGAATGAGAAGGGGGTATATCCAGTCGCAGGTGTAGTGAGAACGTTGTTCTTTCTCTCCGTAATTGAGCGGGAGGGTTGACGCCATTGTATTGAAATCCAACGAAATTGCTTAAGGTTGAAACAAGACTACAATTAACGAAAGATCATCTTTTTAGATGGTTCGCGACGAGGAGGGGTACATGGGATCAGTCGTGAAATTTCAGGCGTTATCTACATCCATCTTTGTTGCTCTGGCTTTTTCAGTATCCGGATGCGCCTCGCTTGGGGTACCCCAGCAAAGTGCATGGAATCCTTCGTGCCTCGGTCCAACGGTATTTGGTGTGAAGCACGATGGTAAGGAACGCAACGTCACTACATTAAACGAGGACCCCGGCAACCTTGCTTTGACCCTGAAGGGTTATGTGTTAGTGGGCAGGGTCGCCATATGCGAACCGCAAGTCTCCGATATGAATATGCTTGCTGAAAAGTATAAATATAAATATGCGCCTGAAACTTTAACACCTCCATCCATACAGCAAGCAGTTCAGGCGCTGAAAGGCTACGAAGGTGACTTGATAGTTTTCAAAGGAGCTAGAATAGCTGACCATAAATTTCAGAGAGTGACTTACACTCCAAGTGAAACTTATGTGACATCCACGACCCCGGCTCTTTGTCCTGGATGTGCAGAAACATCGACCTATAGCTCTACTGTCGGGGGATCTGACGTTGATGAATCGGGTGAAAATTACAGCTCGAAAGATACGATATATTATGTCTGGGAATATGATCCTGATGGAGCGAAACAGCAGGCCGTGGCTTTTGCTGCAATAGAAGGGAATACCTCAGTACTCAAGAAATTCCTGTCTGAGGGCATCAAGCTTGATGTCCAAAAGCCCTTTACGATTAAATATCCCTACCAAACCCTTGAGGGCAAATACATTGACCTTGAATGGCAAAAACCAGAATTAGAGGACGATATCCGCGAAACATCGATTGTAACACGTGGATTCTATTCGGGCGAGAACAAATGGGGCGAGCATAAGGGCACAATAAGCATGCCATATTTGGGTGACACTCATTCATTGCTGGAATATGCAGTTATTTATGGGCAACTTGATGCCGTCAAGTTGATTCTTGCGAATGGTGGTAGCCGTGAGATTGAGCAATATAAAGCCGAATATAGAAGTGAAGTGGTTAAGAAATTAGTTTCAGAATCTCCTCCAAATGTTCGAGAAAGGCTGAAACGCATTTTGAATCCCTACGTTCAATAAATTTTCTCTTCTGCTGAATGGAACTATAATTAACTGGGCAGGTTCTTGATTGTGCATTTGCCATTCAGGACCGGCCCCTTATGCCCGGTAATGATGGAGGGAACCTACTGAGGTTTGGCTCAAGACATAAAATCTATCGCCGCTTTCTCTGGATCATTCACAGCCATTCCTCTGCCCGAAAGGCATATTCATATTCGCATCCCGTTCAAGTATGTCGAATATCCATCACGGAATCTCTACCCATCATCTATATCGATAGCTAGCTTTTCAGACATGACACAAGACCCGCTTCCCAACTGGATCAACGACTGCCCATCCCCGGCCTACGTGCTGGAGGAGGCGAAGCTGCGCGCCAACCTGGAGCTGATGAAGCGGGTGCAGGCGGAATCCGGCTGCACCATCATCCTGGCGCTGAAGGGCTTTGCCATGTGGTCGGCCTTTCCTCTGGTGAGGCAGTATCTGCCCGGCTGTACGGCGAGCTCGCTCTACGAGCTGAAACTCTCCCATGATGAATTCGGCGGCGAGAACCACATCTATTCGGCCGCCTACCGCGACGATGAGTTCGACGAGATCCTCGCCATGGCCGACCATCTGGTGTTCAACTCGGTGGCTCAGTGGCAGAAGTTCGGGCCGAAGGCACTGGCCGCCGGTCGCTCCTGCGGCCTGCGCGTCAATCCCGGGATCGCGGAGGTCTCCACCGATCTCTACAACCCGTGCTTCTCGGGCTCGCGCCTTGGCGTGCGCCCCGAGCACCTTGAAGGGGCGGATCTCTCTGGGCTTGAGGGGCTGCACGCGCATGCGCTGTGCGAGAATCTCGCTGCCTCGTCGGTGAAGCTGATCGATGCTTTCGAGGCGAAATTCGGTCACCTGATCCCGAATCTGAAGTGGGTCAACTTCGGCGGCGGTCATCTGATGACGAAAGAGGGCTACGACGTCGAGCTGCTGATCGGCCGTATCAAGGCCTTCCGCGAGAAATGGAAGGTCAAGGTCTACCTCGAGCCGGGCGGGGCAGTGGCCTGGCGCACCGGCCCCTTGATCGCCTCGGTGCTCGACATCGTGCCGACCGATTCGCTTCCGGTCGCCATCCTAGATATTTCGGCGACGGCCCACATGCCGGACGTGCTGGAGATGCCGTACCGGCCGGCCATCACAGGTTCCGGCGAGGCTCGGGAGAAGGCGCATACCTACCGGCTCGGCGGTACCTCGTGTCTGGCCGGCGACGTCATCGGCGACTATTCGTTCGATTCACCGCTCGCGATCGGATCCCGCCTGGTATTCGAGGACATGATCCACTACACGATGGTGAAGACGACGATGTTCAACGGCGTGCGCCATCCGGACATCGCCATCCTGCGCGAGTCGGGCAAGCTCGACGTCGTTCGCCGCTTCAGCTACGAGGATTTCAGGAACCGCCTCTCCTGAGCTATGCTGCGGAAGGTTCCGGCATGAGCCGGCCTTCACAGGGAATGATCAATGAGCGATAACAGACATACCTACAGCATGGCGCTGTTCTGCGATTTCGAGAACGTGGCGCTGGGCGTGCGCGATGCCAAATTCGCCGCCTTCGATATCAGGAAGGTGCTGGAGCGGTTGCTGTTGAAGGGCAATATCGTCGTCAAGAAGGCCTACTGCGACTGGGAGCGCTACAAGGAGTTCAAGGCGCCGATGCACGAGGCGGCCTTCGAACTGATCGAGATTCCGCACGTACGGATGAGCGGCAAGAACTCGGCCGATATCCGCATGGTCGTCGATGCACTCGACCTCTGCTACACCAAGGCGCATGTCGATACCTTCGTCATCATTTCCGGCGATTCGGATTTTTCGCCGCTGGTCTCCAAGCTGCGCGAGAACGACAAGGTCGTGATCGGTGTCGGCGTGAAGAACTCGACCTCCGATCTGCTCACCTCCAACTGCGACGAATTTATCTACTACGACGATCTGGTGCGCGAGTCCGAGAAACAGGGCAAGGCGCGGCGCCGGCGTTCTTCCGGCAAGGCCAAGGTCAAAGCCAAGGATGTGCCCGAGGGCGAGGAGGCACTGAAACAGGAGGGGATCGATCTGGTGATGGCGACGCTGGAGGACCTGTTCAAGGAGCGCGGCGCGGAGGAGAAGGTGTGGGGCTCGATGGTCAAACAGACGCTGAAACGGCGCCAGCCCGGTTTCTCCGAGAGCTATCACGGTTTCCGCAGTTTCGGCCAGCTGCTGGAGGAAGCGCAGGCACGCGGGCTGCTGCAGCTGGAACTGGACGAGAAATCCGGCGGCTACATCATCAGGTCTTTCGCCCTCGAGGAGTAAGACACCGGGCCGCGGTTGTCGTCCTGACCGGGGTTTCCGCAAGCGACTCGGCTGAGCTAGCGTCGCCGGCATGAGTAACGATCTCTCCGCCATGCAGACCTACCTGCACGAGCATATCCCGATTACCGCGCATTTCGGTGTCGAGGTGATTGCTTTTGGCAAGGGTTCGATCTGCCTGCGCGCGCCGCTGGCCGCCAACATCAACCACCGGGATACCGCTTTCGGCGGCAGCCTTTCGTCGCTCGGCATCCTGGCCGGCTGGGGGCTGATCCATTTCTCGCTGCAGCAGCTGGGGCTGCCCAGTCGTATCGTGATCCAGAGCAGCCGCATGGAATTCCTGGCGCCGGGCGATGCCGACTTCGAGGCAACGGCGGCATTGCCTGATGCCGCTGGCTGGGAGCGCTTCTGCACGATGCTGCGGAAAAAAGGTCGCGCCCGCATCACGTTGCCCTCGGAGGTGACGATCGGCTCCACCACAGTGGCCTCGCACGAAGGGGTTTACGTCGCGATCCTGAACGATCGGCTTGCCGGATAGTTGCCGCCGTCTCAGTCGTTGTAGGTGACGCGGTTCTGGGAGCCGTCGTGCAGCCGGCTGAGCAGCACCTCTCCCTTTGCCTTGCCGTGATCGTCGAAATCGATCCGGGCGAGATTGTTGATCGCGGTCACGACGGTGCCCTTGCCCATGTTGTCCTTCTCGACGGAAGCGATGAAGCCGCCGTGCTGCACCAGCACGTCGTTGCTGCTGAAGCTCAGGGCGGGCGGCTCGTTGTGCAGCGGGCTGCTGGTCAGCTGCAGCGCTGCCACCGACTTGCCGTTGCCGTTGAAGCTTCCCTTGCGCGTGAACGAGTAATGCACGTCACCTGAGAGGATGGCGATGGAGGCGGGAGGGTTCGCCAGCGAGGCGATGGCTTGCTGCAACTCGGGGAAGCCTTCGGCCCACGACTCGTTGTCGAGGGAGGCCGGGCTGATGCCGATCGCGGTAAAGAAGGCCTGCATCCCCTCGATGGCCTTAAGGCCGAATGCCGGTGTGGCGGAGACGAGGCAGGCATGGCTGCCGGCGGCTACCCGGTTCAGTTCACCCTGCAGCCAGGCGAGTGCGGCCGGGTTCATCAGCTTGACCGCCTTGGCCGGTCCGTGGCTGCCCGTCTGGCGGCAGGTGCGCGTATCCAGCGCGACGATCGGCGGCTCGGTGTCGATGGTGAAGGCCCAGCGGTCGGGTTTCTTCTCCCACAGCATGGCATCGAAGGCGTCCGCCGCAGTACCCTCGTAGGCCCGGCTGGCCAGGTGGTCGGTCAGCGTCCTGATGAAGGCATCGCCGAAGGCCTCCGGATTGTTGCCCCACGACTGGCAGGCCCAGCAGGCGGCCAGGGCGTTGGCGACGGTGCGGCGGCCGCGCGGGCTGGCATTGACCTTATCCTCCCAGTCGGGGTTGAGGTTCCAGTCGTCGGTGACGTCATGGTCGTCGAAGATCATATGGACGGTGATGTTGGCCAACAGCCGCCGCACCTTGCCGAGGCTGGCGCAGAACTCCCGGAGCTGATTCAGCTCCCGTTCGTATTCGTTCCGCGATGCGGACGGATTGATACTTCCCTGGACCGCCGCCCAGTCGCGCAGTTGGGGTTTCGCTCCCGGTCCGCCCCAGACGGTGAGGTACATGGCGGCGTACTCGCCGAAGGTCAGCAGGTGGTTGGCCTTCTCCGTCGAGGTGAATCCCGTCCACTCGTCCGACAGGACCGGTCCGCGGCGGTAGAGCTGGATGTCGGCGGCGCACAGGTGGTCATCCGGTGTCGGAACGGGACCTGTCGACGGCGGCCGGCGGCGTGGCACGATCTCGTTCCAGCCGGTCAGGTGGCCGCCGAGCCGGATCAGGTGGTCGAGCAGCGGCCCGCCGACGTCGTCGGCGTAGATCTGGTCTCCGGTCATCAGCAGCAGCGAGGGGCGTTTGCCGGCATCGGCGAAACTGTCGGCCAGCAGGTCGTCGCCGACGCTGAGCTGGTCGGCGGCGCCCCAGGCGGACTTGACAGCCGGAGCGTGCGGTTTGCGGCAGGAGCCGTGCAGGATCGTGCGCAGCTTCGAGGGAATCACGAAGCCGGGCAGCGGTTCGCCCGCATAGCGGATCTCGGCATCGTCCGCCAGCAGGCTCTGCCGGCTGCCGTTTTGTTCCCGGTAAATGTCGTAGCAGAGGATGGTATCCTGTGCGAAGGGTTGCGTGCCTTGCGGGCGGACGCGGATCAGGTGAACGAAGAAGTTGTCGCCGAGTTTCACCTTGCGGGTGCCGTGATCGATGCCGACCACAGCCTGCGTGGCCCGGTCCCGGATTTCGCCGCCGAGCTGTTCGCCGTCCTCGGTGGCGATCCAGATACAGACTTCAGACGGCGTCGTGCGCCGGACGATCGGGCCGCAAAGGATACCGCTCATGCCAACCTCCCCTGGGTTTCCGCCTGCCGGTGGCCGGGCACAGGCAGGGTTTTCGCCGCGCGGAAACCAGAAAATCACCATAGACCAGAAACGTCCAAAGGCCCAAATGCATGGCCGGGGAGGGCGGTTCATTCAGTGGGCATGTCATACGTGTCGGCCATCACAGCCCAGGCGGTCTATCTGCCTATGTTCACTGGCGCGGAAAACGACTTTCCGCGGGGATGGCTTTAGGACAAGGCCGACAGGTGTTTGTCAATCAAGCTAAAACGGGAGGAACCATCAATGATGGCTTACAAGAAAGTGGCGCTGGCGGCATTGACCCTGCTGCTGGCCAGCTGCGGCACGCTGCAGAAGCAGGCATTCGACGGCACGAAGACCTACGCGTTGGTCTCGATCGCCTGCAACGACAAGATCAGCGTCAACAGCGGCAACCAGGCCGGCGGCCCTGCCTCGATCCTGGGGATGGTGCAGTCGGTGGGCAAGGATGTGGGTTATTCGGAGAAGGCCGAGCCCGTCTTCAAGGAGATTTTGCCGGAGATCAAGACGGCTTTCCGTCAGGACAGGCATTTCAAGCTGCTGCCGGAAAACAAGGTGCTGCGCAGCGCAGCCTACAAGAATGTGGCAGGCGAGGATCCGAAGGGCTTCTTCGTCAGCATGGTGCTGCCGGACAAGTACAAGCTGATCCGCGACAAGGATCAGCTGAAGCAGCTCGCCCGCGACCTGAACGTCGATGGCGTGATCACCGTCAGTGTCTATATGGGCTACGGGTTCTCGGGGCTCAACCTGGGCGGGCTGGTCTCCGCCGGCGCTCATAGTGCCAAGGTGGGCTATCTCATCGCCGCCGTCGACCGGGACGGTAACACGCTGTGGTCCGACAATATCGAAGTGGTGTCGGACAAGAGTGTGCCGGCCCTGGGCGATGCGGTGAACTTCCCGAAACTGGAGCCGCTGCTCGTGGCGACGGCCAAGAAGGGCGTACACGACGTGCTGCACAAGCTGGACTGAGCTCCGCCGACAGGCCAATCGATCGAGCAAGGGGGCCACATGGCCCCCTTGTTTTTTTGCCTGTCGCTTTGCCAGCTGTCCGATGCCTGGCGTGCTACACCGTTACATCCTGGTGGCAGTGAAACGGCTAGGTTCGAGGCAGGTAGATCGCAAATCGGGCCCCTTTGCCGATGGTCGACTCGACCTCGATGCCGCCGTGGAGCATGCGGACAAGCCCGATAACATGGGAAAGTCCCAGCCCGACCTGGTGACGGCTCGTATAAAAGGGCTCGAACATCATGTTCTGGATGTCTGCCTTGATTCCTTCACCATGATCCCGGACTTCCAGGCAGGTTGCGGTGCTGCCTTCGGGCAATCCGAAATTGTTGGAGAGCCGCCTTAATTTTCCGGCCGTCATGCGCATCGCAGAGAGGGAAACGACGATGTCGGCGGGTTTGTCCACCGTTGCCTCGCGGGCATTGGCGAGAAGGGCCATCACGGCCTGGCATATCTGGTCGTGGAAACCTTCGATTTGCGCTGCATCGTCGTGGATTTGCAGGTCGATGTTGCAATTGGGATGGTCGATGGCGAAGCGGTTGGTACAATCCTGGAGCAGTGCGGCAAGGTTATGAATATGCACAGCACCTTTTTGGTGGCCGGAATAGGTCAGCAGGGAATTGGAGAGCTGGTGGCCTTTTTCGCAGGCGAGCCGGATGGATTCCAGCTGGCGCTGTCGTTTGGGGGTGTCGGTTTGCATCCGGATCAATTCGGCGTTTCCCATAATGACTGCAAGCAGGTTATTGAATTGATGCGCCACACCGCCGGCAATGGTTGCAATACCGTCCATTCTCCTTTTCTCTGCGAGCCGATGGCTGAGCCTTTCCCTCTCCCGGAAAATCGTTTCGTTTACCACGGCGTAGTAATAGACCGACAGGCCCAGGATGACGTGGGCTGTCGCAATGCTCTGGATCATGAAGAAAGTCATCCAGGCAACGGGAAGCGTGTAGTAGGGGGCAGCGGCCGAATAGGTGTGATGGAGATAAACGACGAGCAGGATGGCTAGGAAGGCCCCCACGATCCGGGTGCTGACTCGCAGCATCGGGGCCACGCACCAGACGGCAAGCAGGTCCATGATGTAAAAGTGGAAACTGCCCTCCCAGCCGACATAGTAGGTCAGCAGGGCGGCATGGCCGGTGACCTCCAGATAGGTCAGATACATGGCTGCGCGCAGCAGTCCGCGTTGATTCAACGCCAGAACGGCAACGAACATCAGCATCGTGACGATACAGATCGACGCGATGATGGGCGCATCGAGCCAGAAGAACATGACAGCCCAGATCGGCTGCAAGACGAGGCCGCACAGGTAGGCGGCGGTACTGCCGACAAAGAAGTAGCTCCAGCCGGACGGGACATTGGCCGGCGGGGTAATGAGCTGTCGCAAACGGGCAGCGACCGGTTCAGGAAATAGTTTCGCTTGCTTTGTTGGCATGGCAGGTGGCGCCGCTCCCCTCACAATTTGCCACGTATCTTCGGCTAAGCGGCAAAAGTAATCATGGTCGGGCGAGCGTCAACCCGGCACAGGACGCTGTTGTGCTTGCCAGTCGAGTACCGATGACATGGAATGCCGCGGTTCTTGTGGAGGGATAAGGGCATGGCCATCAACGCAACCATTTTCAAGGCGGAAGTCCAGATCACCGATCTCGACCGCCACTACTATGCCGACCACCAGCTGACCATCGCCCGCCACCCGTCGGAAACCGACTCCCGCATGATGGTGCGGCTCGTCGCCTTCGCCTTCCATGCCGGCGAGGCGCTGCAGTTCACCAGGGGGATCAGCACCGAGGATGAGCCCGATCTATGGCAGAAGAGCATGAGCGGCGAGATCGAGCTGTGGATCGAGCTGGGGCAGCCGGACGAGAAGCGTATCCGCAAGGCCTGCGGCCGCGCCCGGAAGGTCATCGTCTACACCTACCAGCAGCGCAGCGGCGAGGCCTGGTGG
>DATLWR010000039.1:0-6717 GCA_035576205.1 Mariprofundaceae bacterium | reverse complement strand
CAATTCTCATCCGGCCAGGGTGTTTATGGGCGATACCGGCAGTCTGGTGCTGGGATACGTACTGGCGGCGGTGTCGCTGCTGCTGATCAAGGCACATGGCAAAGCCGACACACCGATTTCTCCGGTGCTGATGGGTACGCTGCTCGGTTTGCCACTGGCCGATACGCTGTATGTCATGGGCCGGCGCGTCATGAAAGGCGCAAGCCCTTTTCTGCCTGACCAGACACATTTCCACCATCGTCTGATGCAGTTGGGCCTGACGCATGGCGGTGTGGTGGGCACCATGTATGCGATCATGATGGTCTATGGCATCGCTGCATTGGCGTTGATCCGGACCCCGGCATGGATCCAGATGGCGGCATTGCTTGGCTTGATTGCCTTGACCTATGGCTTGCTCCACTGCCTTGAGAAAGGCTGCGTAAGCTTTGCACTGAAGGAAGCCGATTCCGGTCAGCAGCCTTCTAACGGGCAATTATACCAGCAGCTGACCCGGCTGACCGGCAGGACGGTCCCGTGGATGACCTGGTTTATTCCAGTGTCACTCCTGCTACCCGTCGTTTCGATTGATGTGAAAGGAAACCTGCTGATCGTGGTCGGCACGGTCATGCTATTGGCCATTGTGCTCTACCCATGGCGTGAAAGTCGCGATGCCACATGGTTGAGCGGTATTATCTATTTACTTGTGTTTACTCCGATCCTGACGGTCAATCTTGTCGCCGATTCGTGGGGAGCGGGATATCTGCTCTGGGTTGCCGGCCTGCTGGTCTTTTGGGTTGCGATCAAGCTCTACTTCAAACGCCACGGAAGGATATTTCTTTCGGCAGGACTGGAGCTGCTGCTGCTGCTTTTATCCTGGGTGACGCCATGGCTGGCGCAGCAGCTTGGCCTGATCCCGGCTGCATTGCAGTCATCCCTGTATCTGACCTGTTTCGAGTCGGTGGTTTTTTTGCTGGCGACGAAGATTGTCCTGAGACATCAGCCCAGAAGGAACAGGCCGCTACTGGTATCGATGCTGGTCGTTAATGCTCTGCTGTTTCTATGACCTGGTAGTATTTCCAGTATTTGAAAAGCGGCCCGATAAAAGCGCCGGCCATCATGAACCAGATAAAGTCCTCTAACGGGATATAGAACACCATATCGCCTGAAAGCTTATCGAACGACCATGTCGAGGTGACCCAGTCAGCTGCATAGAGTTCGGGCACGCCGAAGAAGACCATGGCGAGCAGACAGGCGAAGAGGCTGCTGAGCATCGCATCGACAATGAGGTCCCTTTGTGTCACAAGGATCAGCAATGTGCATATGCCGAAGGCGAGTACCGTTGCTGCAAAGGAGCTCAGGTTGGCCAGCATGGTGCCGCCGAAAAACAGCAGCGAGATAAGCAGGGCAAGGTACCTGAACCGAATGTGCGCCTTGAAATGATGCCGGCACACATTTTTTCTTCTCATGATGACATCGTAAGCCATGGCTACCGAGCCGGAAAAAAAGAAACCGAACAGAAAATCCTCAATACCAACTTTTGTGCCGGTCAATGTGACCGGAGACCACCAGTCCCTGATGTAGACAAATTCGGACAGCATCCCGCCGATACCGAAGAGGAGTGAAAGGAGCAGCATGGGTGATCTGAGGTCCCGGCGGATAAAAAAGAAATGCGTCCAGAAGACCCCGACAGCAAGCGTGCCGATGAGATAATTATACTGATAAATGCCGTTCATCCCGAATGATCTTTCCGCTCCCGTTCATATTTCTTCTTGATTGTAGATCAAAAGAAACCATGCGCAATTTCCGGCGCCTGCTATCTGCTGAAGAAGCTGAATTGATAAGCGAATGAGAGCCCGATAACCCTTGCACGGAAATTGCCCTTGGGTGCGGCCATGTAGCCGTAGGAACCCAGCACGCTGTAGGCATCGGAGAAGTGATAGCCGACATTGGCGTTGGCCTGCCAGACCAGACCACCGGCCACATCCAGTCCGCCGCCACCGGCTGCGCCGACAAGTCCTTCCAGCTCGACGAACAGCGGTGAATTCGCCACCGGCAGATGCAATCCTCCACCGACCAGTCCCGTCATGTAGCCACCGGCCTGGCCACGCCAGGCGGCTATGCCCTGCCCACTGAGGTAGAGCCAGGGGGTGACGAACCAGTCAGCCTGAAAGCCCAGATTGTCGACATTCAGGTTGGCATGATGTTGGCGCCAGTTGGGGTTTGCCTGCAGGTAGGTCTGTTGCACGAAACGAAAACGAATTTTCTGCTGGTCGAAGCCGGCTAGCGTTGTAATGGGCACTTCATTGGCATCGGTGTCCGGTGTTGCATAATGATAGCCCAGCTTGGCGGCGAGACTCATGGCCCGGAAACTGGCGCCCGGCGACTTCACATACCCCCCATCCAGTTCTGCGAACAGCTTGTCGGTGATTGTCTGCTGAATTCCCAGCGAGCCATCGAGCAGTAGCCCGCCGCCGGTAGCAACGCCACCACCACCGGCCACGCCCACGGAAGCGGCAAACTTCAGCGCGGTGCCGGAGATCAACGGCAGCCGATAGCCGGCACCGAACAGGATTTGCATGTAGCCGTTGCTCTGACCCCCCATGGCACCTTCCGACTCGATTTTCACGAACAGGTTGTTGTCCAGATAGTTTTGCCATTCGATTCCCAGCAAGCGAATGGTTGGATACTGGACGGTGCGGGTGTCGGTTTGTACACCATGCGGAATCCGGTAATGGCGATAGACGAGTGAGAGTTCCTGGCGGGAGGAAGCGAGTTGCGGTGTCGCCGTCGTGTCGATGCCGAGTTCCGGCCAGCCATGCGTCAGCAGGGCCGAGAACGGGTACTCATAGGTCAGATAGGGCTGCAGGCTGTGAATGCTGCCATTGGGAAAATCGACATAGCTGATTCCTCCTCCGAGATGGGCCCAATCGGCTAATTTCGCCGTCAGACCTAAATGCGAGCGCAGCATTAGCCCACCACCCTGTATGGTGAAACCACCGCGGCCACCGCCAGCGCCGACGAAGATGCCAGTATTGAGATCAATGTAATCACTCACTGGTAATCGCAGGTCACCGGCCAGCCCCAGCGTAATGAAACCTCCACGCTGACCGCTGACTGCTCCATAGGCAGCCGGACCGATCGACAGCCAGTCATTGACGTCATAAAGCATGGATGTGCCCAGCAGTCCCATGTGCTCGTTGGCGGGCAGCCTGATTCTTTCGTAGCTAAGACGCAGTTTGGCGTTTGTGGTGGCAATGTTGTTGGTTTCGACGGCAACTGCATTGCCGACAGGAAAGGATATCGCCTGAAAACAGAGAACGGTGATTGCCAGGAAATATCTGGTCCGGTGGCCCATGGAATGGCTCCTTGTCGGGGTTGTCCGGAGGTGGCGGGCTTCCCCTCCCCGTGACCGGATGTTGCCGCGGTGCTGGCGAAGCGTCCACTTCGCACAGCCTTGGAGAGTAGAGGTCCTGTGGTGGCGGGGGATCGCATATCCATGATCGCTCATCCCGAGCGGCTGGACTATCATCGACCTGTCGTCAGCCATATCGAATGCTGAAGGAGGGATGTAGGTGAGTCGCGCAGAGCGTCACGAGGGTGGATTGGCATCGGGTCAATCGGGCAAAGGTTTGCTGCATGCTCTCCTCAGGTGCTCCGCATTACTTGTCATCTTGATCTCTTGCGGCACTTCCGCTTATGCAAGTGAAGAATCGTCGGCACAAGCTGCCCCTCAGGTGGAAGCGCCATCCGATGAAGAACAAAATGCCTTCCTGACATTTCTCTATGGAAAAACACCTAAAGACGGCATCGTATTTCTGCCCTATGGCATGCATACCCAGACCAAGAGCAAAAAGATTGCACACAACAACCTGATCGGCGTGGTTTATGATTCATTCTCGGCCGGGACGTTCATCAACTCATTCAATGACAGAACCTGGTATCTGGTATTGATACGCAACATTTACGCATCGCATGGTTTTGGAATCGATTATTTTGCCGGGGCGTTGTATGGTTATAAGGGCAAGCTGGCGACGGTCAGAGGCGTTCCCTTTCGTAACAGTTTTCTTTTCAAGCACAACCTGAATCCCGTTATTTCGGTGGATGGCTGGTACGAGTTTTCGGATCACCTGCAGATGCAGGTCATGCTGACGCCGCTGGTCGTGCTGGGAGGGGTCAAATACAATTTCTAGTCGTGCAATCTAGAAGGATGAACTGGAGCCGATGAGCGGATTCGAACCGCTGACCTGCTGATTACGAATCAGCTGCTCTACCGACTGAGCTACATCGGCCCTGATGCGGGCCGCGCATGTTAGCGCGTTTTTTCCGAATGGGAATAGTTGACGGTTCAGGCCTGTCTGACGGCGGCAATCGCCGCGACAAGCGCTGGAGCGGCCGTCTCGGTGCGCATGATGCGGCTGCCGAATAGCAGCGGCTGAAACTTCAATGTTTGCAGCCGCTGCAGGTCGGCCGGGCTCCAGCCGCCCTCAGGCCCGATCGCGAGGGTGATGTCGCCGGCCGTCGCCAATATGTCACGAGACGAAAACCAGTCGCTGGCCGCCTCGGGATGCAGGGTGAACAGCAGCCCGGCAGGTTCGATGGCCGATAGCGACTCCCTCCAGTTGACCTCCGGCACCCTGGTCCGTCCGCTCTGTTCGGCAGCCTCGACGATAATCTTTTGCCAGCGCTCCAGCCGTGAGGCACGCTTGTTGTCGTCCAGTTTCAGGTCGGAGCGTTCGCTGCGCACGATCTGGAAGCTGGCGGCGCCGAGCTCGGTGCATTTCTGCAACACGGTTTCGATCTTTTCGCTGCGGCAGGCGGCCTGCACGACATGGATGCGGCAGTCCAGTTCGCGTTCCACCTCGATGTGCTCCTCGATGTGGCATTGCGAGTGATCGCGGGCGAGATGCTCGATGCGCGCCGCATATTCGCCGCCTTCACCGTTGAACAGGATGATCGGGTCACCGGGATGCAGACGCATGACCTGCCGCAGGTAATGCGCCTGCTCGGTTGGCAGCGTTACCGGATGGCCGGTCTGGAGCGGCTGGGGTAGATAGAGGCGGCAGGTCATCGGCGGATTCCGCCGCAAGGCGGCAATGAGCGCAACCCCCTTGACCCTGTGTGCCGCTTCCTCATGATGCGCGCATGCATTTTCCGGCCCTTCATTCCCAGACCTGGTATCCGGTCCGCAACTGGCGTGCCGGCGATGCCGGTGCCGACCGCGAGATGGCGGCCGTGCTTACCGTGGCCGGTTCTCTGACCCGTTTTATTGAACGCCATTACGGCATGGCGCTGGAGCTGAAGGTGCATGACCAGTTCGTGGATTCCCTGCATAGCGACGAAGCAGAGCTGCTCGGCTGCCATGGCGGGGCCCCCGCGCTGCGCCGCCAGGTATCGCTGATGCATCGCGGTTCGGTGATGTTCGATGCCGAATCGGTGCTGCCGCTCGACGAGCTGCCGGCCGACCTGATGCAGCAGCTCGAGGAGGGCGAAAAGCCGCTCGGGAACCTGCTGATGGACCGTGGGCTGTCGCTCGCCCGCTCCGATCTGGCCGTGGCGCAGGTCGATGGCGATGCCGTCCATGCCGGCCGCTGGGCCCGGCGTTCGGTGTTGCGCTCGCCCGCCGGCACGCGGGCGCTGGTGGTCGAGATCTTTCACCCGGAAATCTGGAAGCGCATCGAGCGCATGGGGCGACGCTACTGATGCGTTTCGCTCCGGTCGGCACCTGGCGCGACTGGCTGGTCCTGTGGCGCATCGATAGGCCGATCGGCTACTGGTTGCTGCTGTGGCCGACGTTGTGGGGGCTGCTTGCCGCCTCGAACGGTTCTCCTCAGTTCAAGAATCTGCTGATCTTCGTTGCCGGTGTGTTTTTGATGCGTTCGGCCGGCTGCGTGATCAACGATTTTGCCGATCGCAGGCTCGATCCCAATGTCGAGCGTACGAAACAGCGGCCGATCGCGGCCGGCCGCATCGCGCCTGGCGCAGCGCTGGCCGGTTTCGTGCTGATGCTGTTGCTGGCTCTGCTGCTGGTGCTGCAGCTCGACTGGTTTGTGGTGGCGCTGTCGGTCGTCGGCGCGCTGCTCGCTACGATCTATCCGTTCATGAAACGCTATATCCACATGCCACAGGCCTGGCTCGGCATGGCCTTCGGCTGGGGCATCATCATGGCCTGGGCGGCTGAGCAGGGCGCTATAGGTAACAGTGCGGTGCCGTGGCTGATCTTTGCGGCCAACATTCTCTGGTCGATCTCATATGACACGGCCTATGCCCTGGGTGATCGCGACGACGACCGCAAGATGGGCATGAAATCGGCGGCCCTATGGTTCGGCGATTATGCGGTGACGGCGATTATCCTGACAGGTATCGGCATGATGGCGCTCTTGGCCTGGGCGTGCTGGTCATACGGGCCGGTGGTGCGGGCCTTCGTGATTGTCTCGGCTCTTTGGCAGGCATGGTTGTGCCTGATGCTCTACCGGAAAGGCGAAGCCTGGGGCTTCTCATTCTTCCTCAACTCCCACTGGGTCGGTGCCATCGTCTGTGCAGGCTTTTTGCTGACGCCGCTGGTTTCCTGACCGACCGACGGCTTGCGGTCTGCCGGTTGTCTGCCGTACAATAGCCGCTCCAACGGGGGCGACTGGTATCGACGGAGATGCTGAACCCTTTGGTGCATGTCGGGATGGTACTCTCGTTAAAAAGACCAACGGCATTAACTGCCAACGACGACGTAGAACTCGCTTACGC
>DATLWR010000038.1:0-9850 GCA_035576205.1 Mariprofundaceae bacterium | reverse complement strand
GAGGCGGCCGATGCGGAACAATCACTGAGCTATGCCGGGCTGGTCGCCATGGTCGATAAACTGGCCGGCAAGCTGCGGCAGGCGGATGCGCGGGTGGCCGCTATCCTCGCCGACAACACCCCCGACTGGTGCGTGGCCGATCTGGCGCTGATCGCCGCCGCGATCCCGTCGGTGCCGGTGCCGCACTTCTTTTCGCCGGAGCAGATCAGCCATCTCTTCCGGAGCGCCGGCGTCAACCTGCTGATCACCGACAGGCCCGAGCAGGCGTTGCAGCTGCTGCGGGCGACGGGTATCGAAGCCGGCGCCGCGCAATCGTTCGATTGCGGCAGCCTCTATGGCATCACGCTGCCGGCTCTAGCGGCCGTCGATCTGCCGGCCGGTTGCGCCAAGATCACCTTCACCTCGGGCTCCACCGGCGATCCGAAAGGGGTCTGCCTGACGCAAGCCACGATGGAGACGGTTGCCACCTCGCTGGCCGGAGCGACGGCGGCCGCCGCCACCGACCGCCATCTCTCGGCCATGCCATATGCCACCCTGCTGGAGAATATCGGCGGGCTGTATGCACCGCTGCTGGCCGGTGCCACGGTCTGCGCGCACGGGCTTGCCGCCGTCGGTCTCTCCGGTGCCAGCGGGCTGGATGTTCGCGCCTTTGTTACGCGGCTGGCCGTATCCGGGGCGACCACGACGATCATGATCCCGCAGATGCTGCATGCGCTGGTGACGGCGCTGGAGATGGGTATGCCGAAGCCCGCGGCGCTGCGTTTTATCGCCGTCGGCGGTGCGCCGGTGTCGCTGCACCTGCTGGAACGGGCGGAGCGGCTCGGCCTGCCGGTCTTCGAGGGCTACGGCCTTTCCGAGGCGGGCAGTGTCGTGGCGGTGAACCGCCCAGGCGCGGTGAAGCCCGGAAGCGTCGGCAAGCCACTGCCGCATGTGCGGCTGTCGTTTGCCGGCGACGGCGAGATCCTGGTCGAGGGCAACCTCTTCTCGGGTTACCTCGGCGAGGCTCCCAGGGGGGATGCCGCCTGGCCGACCGGCGATCTCGGCTATCTGGACGATGAGGGGTTCCTGCATCTCTCCGGCCGCAAGAAACATATCTTCATCACCGCCTTTGGCCGCAACGTGTCGCCGGAGTGGGTGGAGCGCGAGCTCGCGATCGAGCCGGCCATCGCGCAGGCCTGCGTGTTCGGTGAGGCAAAGTCCTATAATGTTGCTGTGATCCAGCCGCGTCAGGGAGCGGATGCCCAGGCGGTTATGGCGGCGGTGGCTGCCGCCAACGACCGGTTGCCCGATTATGCTCGGGTCAGCCGCTGGGTAACGGCACGCGAACCGTTCTCGGTGGGCAACGGCCAGTGGACCGGTACCGGCCGGCCGCGGCGCGGCGAGATCGAGCGCAGCTATGCTGCGGAACTGACATCGTTGTATGAGGAGCAAGCATGAGTTTCTATGAACAACTGATTGCCGCCACGGAAGCGGAGCGCAACGACCTGCTGTCGATCCCGTTCATTCGCGAAGGGGCCGCCGGGCACCTGTCGCTGCAGAGTTACCTCGCCTTTCTCGGTCAGGCCTATCACCACGTCAAGCACACCACACCGCTGCTGATGGCGACGGGTGGCCGTCTGCCGGAGCGGCTGGAGTGGCTGCGCGAGGCGGTCGGCGAATATATCGAGGAGGAGATGGGACACCAGGAGTGGATCCTCAACGACATCGCGGCCTGCGGCGCCGACAAGGAGGCGGTGCGCAGGGCGGTTCCGATGCCTGCCACCGAGATCATGGTCGCCTATGCCTACGACACCGTCTACCGCCGCAACCCGGTCGGTTTTTTCGGCATGGTGCTGGTGCTGGAGGGAACCAGTGTCGCGCTGGCCACCAATGCCGCCGGCAAGATCCAGGAATCCCTGAAACTGCCCAAGAGCGCCTTCTCCTACCTGACCTCGCACGGCTCGCTGGATGTCGGGCACGTCGGTTTCTACGAGAAGCTGGTCAACCGTCTGGAGCTCGAGGAGGATCGGCAGGCCGTCGTGCACTGCGCGAAGATCATGTACAAGCTCTACGGCGATATCTTCCGCAGCCTGCCGATGATTCCGCTGGAGGCCAAATGATGGAACTCAACGACAAACGCGTGATTCTCACCGGTGCTGCGGGCGGCATCGGCAGCGCCCTGGCCCGGCTGATGGCCGGCAAGGGCGCGAAGCTGGCACTGGTGGATGCCAATGCCGAGGCACTGGCGGCGCTGGCCCAGGATGTTCCAGGATCGGTGGCGGTCACCGGCAATCTCGCCAGCCGCGAAGGTTGCGAACTGATCGCCAAGCAGGCCGCCAAGGCGCTCGGCGGCGTCGACTTGCTGGTCAATCTCGCCGGCATCATGAGTTTTTCGGCCTTCGAGGACGAGGACGACGGTCGGCTCGAGCTGTTGATGCACGTCAACCTGATCGCGCCGATGCTGCTGACCCGCGCCGTGCTGCCGGGCATGCTGAAGCAGGAGTCCGGCCACATCGTTAATGTCGGTTCGATGTTCGGCTCGATCGGATTCGCCTATTTCGCCGCCTACTCGGCCAGCAAGTTCGGCCTCCGGGGCTTCTCGCAGGCGCTCCGGCGCGAGCTTGCCGACACCCCTGTCGGTGTCACCTACATCTCGCCGCGGGCGGTGAAGACGCCGATCAATACCGGCCCGATCATGCGCATGAACGTGGCGACGAAGACCAGCATGGACGAGCCGGACGATGTGGCCGGCAAGATCCTGGCGGCGATCGAGGCTGGGAAGAAGGAGGCGTATCTGGGCTTCCCGGAATCGCTGTTCGCCCGCATCAACGGCATCCTGCCGGGACTCATCGACAACGGCACGAAGGCCCAGAATCGTGTCGCCCGCGGTTTCGCCAAGGGCGAGGAATGACAGGTCTGATATCCGCTGCATCTATGGAGGGTTGAAATGAAGAAGATGTTTCTGCGTGTGCTGACGCCGCTGCTGGCTGCGGTGACGATGAGCACGGTGGCGCTGGCCGATGAGGTGATGGACAAGGTGATCGATCTGCAGCACGAGTGGGCGATCGCCAATTATCAGACGCCGGAGAAGGAGAAGGAAGCGAAGTTCGTGGCGCTGGTCGCCAAGGCCGAGGCGCTGACCAAGACCTATCCGAACCGTGCCGAGCCGAAGGTGTGGGAAGCGATCATCCGGGCGGGTTACGCCGGTGCCATGGGTGGCCTGAAGGCGATGCTGAAGGCGATGCCGCAGATGGAGAAGGGGCGCGACCTGCTGCTGGAAGCGGAGAAGATCGATCCGAAGACACTGAACGGCTCGGTCTACACCACACTGGGCAGCTTCTACTACCTGGTGCCGGGAGGCTGGTTGGGTTTCGGCGATGACGACAAGGCGCGGGCCTACCTGAAGAAGGCGCTGGAGGTTGCTCCGAACGATATGGACGCCAACTACTTCATGGGAGATTTCCTGCTGGACCAAAAGGAATACAAGGAAGCCAAGCCCTACTTCGAGAAGGTGCTGGCGCTTCCGGATGTGCCGAACCGGCCGGTCTATTCCAAGGGCCGCAAGGCGGAGGCGCAGGCCAAGCTCGACAAGGTCAACAAGAAACTCCGCTGATGCGGGGATGCGAGGAACAGGACGGCCGCAAGCCGTCCTGTTTGCGTTCCGGCTGTGGAAATCAGCCGGCATATGGGCCATGCTCCGGGCAGAGGCCCGGTTCCGGACCGTATCGCAGCGGAAATGGCCGGGAAACCAGTACGGGAGGCAGACGATGACGGCAGCTAGGCGAACGGTGCGACGGCTCATGCTTCTCTGCTGCCTGTTGCTGCCGGCTCCGCTCTGGGCCGAACCGATGACGCTGCAGCAGGCGATCGATCTGGCGCTGGCGCATGCGCCGGCTGTGAAGGCAGCCGAAGCCGGCCGCGATGCCGCGGCTGAGGATGCCTCGATCGGTTTGGCCGGGTTGTTGCCGCGCGTCGATGCGAACGGTTCGCTGCAACGCCGCAAGCAGACCAGCAACTACGACGTCCCGCAGACCTTTTTCAAGACCAGACTGAATTACACGGAAAACCGCATCGGCCTGAAGGTCGTGCAGCCGCTGTTCGATCTCGAGCGTTGGGCCGGTTACCGGCAAGGCGAACTCTCCGCCGAGACGGGCGACCTGAAGCTGCGCCTGGAGCGCCAGCGGCTGATGCTGGAGGCGGCACAGGCCGTGCTCGACGTCGCCAATGCGCAGGCGGCCGTGGTCGCCGCACAGGCGCGCGAGGAGGCTGCCGGCAAGCTGGCGGCCCAGGCGGAAGCGTCGTTCAAGGTGGGTGCATCGGCGATGACCGACCGGCTCGATGCCGAGGCGCGCCACGATCTGGCCAGGGCGGACCGGCTGAAGGCCGAAAATGACCTCGACCAGGCCAAGGCCACGCTGGCATCGCTGACCGGCGAAACGGTCGAGGGCGTCGTGCCGCCGCCGCTGGCCGAGAATCCGGCCGAACCGGCACCTGCCGATCCCGCCGCATGGGAAAACAGGGCTGCCGAGCAGGCCATCCCGGTGCTGCTCTCCGGCCTGCAACTGGATGTGGCCAAGGAGGGTGAGCAGAAGGCGCTGGGTGGTGCACTGCCGAAAGTGGAGGCGTTCGCCGAGATCAACCGCGACCGTTCGGGCGACACCCAGCTCGGTTCCGGCGCGACGGTGCGCGATCAGTCGGTCGGTGTGCAGGTGAACATGCCGCTGTTTGCCGGCGGCGGCAACCTGGCGCAGGTGCGCAAGAGCGAGAAGGAGGCGCTGCAGGCTGAATTCTCGCTGGCGGACGACAAGCGTCTGGCGCGCCTGACTGCCCGCCAGGCCTATCTGGCGCTCGAGGCGGCTGCCGCGCAGGTGTCGGCCATGCAGAAGGCGAGCGTCTCCGCCAAGCAGGCGGCCGAGGCGGCGCATCTTGGACATGAGGTGGGTCTGCGGACCGTCACCGAGGTGCTCGATGCCGACGAGCGCAACTACACCGCCGAGAAGGATCTTGCCGCCGCCAGATCGCAATATGTTTTCGCCAACCTGCAATTGCGCGCCAGCGTCGGAGAGCTGACCGATAAGCCGCTGCCGAATGTCTACGGGGAGAATCCGTGAACAAGACCGTTCTGCGCCCGGTGGCAGCAGTGCTGCTACTGGCGGTCGCCGGTGGCATCTGGTGGTGGCACGACCGCGATCAGGCGATGGAGAACGGCCGCTTGAAGCTGTACGGCAACGTCGACATGCGCGAGGTCGAGCTGGCCATCAACGGCAACGGTCGCATCGCCGAAATGCTGGTGCAGGAAGGTGCACAGGTGCGCAAGGGGCAACTGCTGGCGAAACTCGATGCCGACCGCTTGCAGGCCGTGGCCGACCGTGCCGCCGCCCAGGTCGAGGCGCAGCAGGCGATCGTCGCCCGCATGCTGGCCGGCAACCGTCCCGAGGATATCCGCAAGGCGCGCGCCGATCTGGCCGCCGCCGAGGCCGAGGCCGACGATGCCGCACGTACCGCCAAGCGGTTGCAGACGTTGAGCGAGCAGGATCTCGCTCCGAAGGAACAGGCCGACAACGCCAAGGCCGCCGCGACCGCCGCCCGCGAGCGCGTCAAGGCTGCAACACAGCTCTTGAAGCTCGCCGAGCAGGGGCCGCGGCAGGAAGATATTGACGCCGCCAAGGCAGGACTGAAAGCCGACCAGGCGCAGCTGGCACTGGCGAAGAAGGAGCTGGACGATGCCAGCCTCCATGCGCCCGCCGATGGCATTATCCGCAACCGCATCCTCGAGCCCGGCGACATGGCGAGCCCCCAGCGCCCCGTTTATACACTGGCCATGACCGACCCGCTGTGGGTGCGCGCCTATGTCTCCGAAACCGATCTCGGCCGCGTGCATCCCGGCATGCGCGCCGAAGTGACGACCGACAGTTTCCCGGGCAAGCAGTACCGCGGCTGGATCGGCTACATCTCGCCGACGGCCGAGTTCACGCCGCAGTCGGTGCAGACCGAGGAGATGCGCACGCAACTGGTCTACCAGCTGCGCGTCTATGTCTGCAATCCCGAGGGCGAACTGCGGCTGGGCATGCCGGCCACGGTCGCCATTCCCCTCGATCAGCCGCAATCGGCAGCTTCGGACACCGATCCCTGCCACGGGCAGTAACGGCCGCGACATATGGCTGCAGGCAGCGCTGCTGACGCCATCGCTCAGCTGACGGGAGTCAGCAAGGAGTTCATCGCCGGCAAGCGGCGCATCCGGGCGCTGCACGAAGTCAGCGCCAGCCTGCGCGCCGGTTGCGTTACCGGCCTGATCGGTCCCGACGGCGCCGGCAAGACGACCCTGATGCGGCTCTTGGCCGGTCTGCTGCAACCCGATGCCGGCAGCCTTTTCGTGCTGGGGCGGGATGTAGGCCGCGAGCCGCTCGCCGTGCAGCAGCAGCTCAGCTACATGCCGCAACGTTTCGGCCTCTACGAGGATCTCAGCGTGCAGGAGAATCTCGATCTCTATGCCGATCTGCAGCATGTGGCCCACGAGGTGCGTCCCGAGCGCTATGCCGAGCTGATGCACATGACGGGGCTAGCGCCATTCACCAGGCGGCTGGCCGGACAGCTCTCCGGTGGCATGAAACAGAAGCTCGGGCTTGCCTGTACGCTGGTGCGTTCGCCGAGGCTGCTGCTTCTCGACGAGCCGACCGCCGGTGTCGATCCGGTGTCGCGCCGCGAGCTGTGGGAGATCGTCTACCGGCAGGTCAAACAGGCAGGCATGAGCGTGCTGTTCAGTACCGCTTATCTCGACGAGGCCGAGCGCTGCGACGAACTCTTGCTGCTGCACCAGGGACAATTGCTGGGACAGGGGAAACCTGCGGAGTTCAGCCGTCGCATGCAGGGGCGGACCTGGTTCGTCACCGGCGGCGAACGGTTGCGGCGCAGCCTGCAGCAGCATCTTGTGCAGCAGGAGCCGGTGCTGGATGCGCTGATCCAGGGCGAGGCGGTACGGCTGGTGATGCACGAAGGGCAGTCGCCGGAGCCGGAGGCCTGGGGGCTCGGCAATGCTGCGATCAAGGCGGCGGAACCGCGTTTCGAGGATGCATTCGTGGCCATGCTGGGCGGTGTCGGCGCCATCCCTCCGGAACCGGCAGCCGCCGCGTCGGCGACTGCAGCGGCCAGCGACGTGCCGGTGATCGAGGTGAAGGGCCTGTCGCGTTACTTCGGCAGTTTCCAGGCGGTAAAGGAGATCGATTTCCATGTCCGGCGCGGCGAGGTGTTCGGCCTGCTCGGCGCCAACGGTGCCGGCAAATCGACCACCTTCCGTATGCTCTGCGGCCTGTTGCCGGCAAGTGCCGGCCATCTCACCGTGGCGGGAGTGAACCTGCGCGAGGCGCCGGCCAGCGCCCGCAGTCGCATCGGCTACATGTCGCAGCGCTTCTCGCTCTACGGTACGCTCAGCGTACTGGAGAACCTGCGCTTCTTCAGCAGCGCCTACGGGTTGAGCCGGCAGCAGCGGGGTAATCGTATCGACTGGGCCTTCGACCGCTTCGACTTGCGCGATGTCGCCGATACCACCAGCAACGACCTGTCGCTCGGTTACAAGCAGCGGCTGGCGATGGCGGCCGCACTTCTGCACGAGCCCGACATCCTGTTCCTCGACGAGCCGACCTCGGGGGTGGACCCGCTGGCGCGGCGCGAATTCTGGCAGCGCATCAACACACTGGCCGAGCACGGCGTGACGGTACTGGTGACCACCCACTTCATGGAGGAAGCGGAGTATTGCGACCGGCTGGTGATCATGGCCGAGGGCAGCATCCTGGCAGACGGCACGCCGCAATCGATCAAGCAGACGGCTGCCGCCACCGGCAAACCGGTGGCGACGATGGAGGATGCCTTCATCGCGCTGATCCAGCGGGAGGCGGCATGAGCGCCGGAGGTGGCAACAAGGGGCTCAGCCGCATGCGTCTGGCAGGGCTGATGCGCAAGGAGTTCCTGCAGATCCTGCGCGATCCCTCCAGCATCGCCATCGCCTTCGTGTTGCCGCTGGTGCTGTTATTGCTGTTCGGCTACGGCGTGTCGCTCGATGCCAAGCATGTGCCGATCGCGCTGGTGGTGGAGAAACCGGATGCGGCCACCGCCTCGTTTACCGGCGCCTTCCGCAAGCTGGAGTATTTCGCGCCGCAGCCGTATGCCGACATGCCGGCGGCCGAGGCGGCGATGCTGAACGGCAAGGTGGATGCGATCCTGCACCTGAAGAGCGATTTCGGCCGCGATCTCTACCAGCCGGGCGGTGCGCCTGCACAGCTCATTGTCAATGGCGTCAACGCCAACACGGCGCGGCTGGTCAGCGGCTATGTCTCTGGTGTCTGGGCCACCTGGCTGCAGCAGTACGCCGCGACGGGAGCGAAGCCGCTCGGCTTGCCGGTAGCGATCGAGCAGCGGGTCTGGTTCAACAGCGAACTCAAAAGCCACAACTACCTCGTGCCGGGGCTGATCGCCGTGATCATGACGCTGATCGGCGCCTTGCTGACGGCACTCGTGGTATCGCGCGAATGGGAGCGTGGCACCATGGAGTCGCTGATGGCCACCCCGGTCTCCATCGTCGAGATCATGGTCGGCAAGCTGGTGCCCTATTTCATGCTCGGCACCGGCGGCATGCTGCTGTCGGTGGCGATGGCCGTGTGGCTGTTCGGCGTGCCGCTGCGCGGTTCGCTGCTGCTGCTGATCTTTGTTGCGTCGCTGTTCCTGCTGGTGGCGCTCGGCATGGGGCTGTTGATCTCGACGGTGGCGAAGAACCAGTTCGTCGCCTCGCAGATCGCGCTGATCGTCACCTTCCTGCCGGCCTTCCTGCTCTCCGGCTTTATCTTCGAGATCGACAGCATGCCCCAGGTCGTACAGGCGATCACCCACATCATCCCGGCGCGCTATTTCGTGTCGCTGCTGCACACGATCTTCATGGCCGGCAACGTCTGGGCGGTGATCTGGCCGAATACGGTGGCGCTGGCCGTCATGGCGCTCTTCTTCCTGGCCATGGTGCGCCGCATCTCCCGCAAGAGGCTGGACTGAGATGGCGGCAGGCATGACGAAACTGGCGGCCATGTGGCAGCGCATCCTCGCCCTGATGGGCAAGGAGTTCCTGGCGCTGCTGAAGGACAAGAAGAGTCGCTTCGTGCTGATCGGGCCACCGGTGATCCAGCTGATGGTATTCGGTTATGCCGCCAGCTTCGATCTCAATCACGTGCAGTATGCGATCTACAACGAGGACGGCGGCACGGCCTCGCGGGATCTCGCCGCCCGCTTTGCCGGCACGCCCGCCTTCGAGCGGGTGGCGGTCGTCCGCCACGATGACGAGGTACGGTCGCTGATCGATACCCAGGAGGTGCTGCTGGTGGTGCATATCGGCCGTCAGTTCAGCCGCGATCTGGCACTGGGGCAGCCAGCACCCGTGCAGCTGATCGTCGACGGCCGCAACTCCAATACGGCGCTGATCGTGCTGGGCTATGCGCGCAATATCGTGCAGGCCTTCAACGAGGCGCGGCTGCAGGCCACGGGTGCCACCGGGCCGCCGGTGCATGTCGAGGTGCGCGCCTGGTTCAATCCCAACCTGCAGAGCCGCTGGTTCCTGATCCCCGGTATCGCCGGGCTGATCACGCTGGTGGTGACGATGCTGGTGATCGCACTTTCCGTAGCGCGCGAGCGCGAGCAGGGTACCTTCGACCAGCTGCTGGTGACGCCGCTCAGGCCGTTCGAGGTCCTGCTCGGCAAGGCGCTGCCCGGCTTCATCATCGGCAGTCTCGAGGCTACGCTGATCATCGTCGTGGCGGTCTTCTGGTTCGATATCCCGCTGCTGGGCTCGCTCGTCACCCTCTACACCGGCCTGGCGCTCTTCCTGCTGTCGGCG
>DATLWR010000037.1:0-11008 GCA_035576205.1 Mariprofundaceae bacterium | reverse complement strand
GCCAGCTCGATGAATTCACGGTCCTTGTAGCCGTTGCAGATGATCAGACCCTCGACATCCTCGAGCATGGCCAGTGTGGCGTGCAGCTCGGGCTTGGAGCCCGCTTCCAGGCCCCAGTTGAATTCGGCACCGAACTCGATGATCTCCTCGATCACCTGCCGTTGCTGGTTGACCTTGATCGGGTAGACGCCGTAGTAGCGTCCCTCGTAGCCCGACTCCTCGCGGGCGATGGTGAAGCGCTGGAAGATCTGCTCCATGCGGCGTCGGAGCATGTCTGAAAAGCGCAGCAGCAGCGGCGGATAGAGATCGCGCGATGCCAGGTCGTCGCACAGCAGTTTCAGATCGATGCTGTGCTCGCCGTCCGGAATGGCATCGACGTTGCCGGCCGTGTTGACGCTGAAGTAACCACGGCCCCAGCCGTCGACCTGATAGAGGCGGGCGGCATCCTCGATGCTCCAGGCCTGCCGGCCCTGTTCCACGCTGCTGTCCTGTCGCTCGGTCATTGCTGCCACCTCGTTTCGATTGAGCCCGAACTGTGGCAGCTGCGGTTGCGGATAGGAAGGCCTCGCGTCGGCTGCGGGCGAACGGTTCGTCCCGTGTTCAGAGCAGGGCGTGGCCGGAAAGCAGCGCCTCGCACTCCTTCAGCAGCGCCTTGCGCTGCAGCAGTAGTGTCAGCCGGTTGCCGCCATGCGCATGCCACAGGTGGGCGGCGCGGATGCCGGCGAAGAGCAGGGCGCGCACGCGGTTGGTATTGGCGCTGTTGCGAAGGTACTCCTGTTTGCCGCGCACGATGATGCGGGGTGTGAGCGTGCTCAGCGTATCGCCGTAGAGACCGGCGATGCTGGCGATGATGTTCTCGTGGGTATGGCTGCCGAAGTAGTCCGACTGCCGGCGGATGCGCTCGATGCCTTCGCCGATGGCGGCCAGCATCTGCGGCTGGCGCGACAGGCGCTTTTCCAGCGCCATCAGTCCCGCGATATAGCCCATCAGGATCTTGATCCGGTCGAGTTCGCCCCCCGACAGCATGCGTGTGCAGAGCTTCAGCCCGACGCGGAGCTTGCCGACGCCGCCGTAGGGTGCGTCCGGTGCCTCGCCCCTGCTGGCGAACAGGCTGTCGATCAGCGTGTGAAAATCCTCGGCGTCGCAGCTACCCTTGCGGGCGATGTCGTCGACCAGCCGCACGGTCTGCACGAGTGCGGCGAGTGCGATGGCGCGGCCCTGAATGGCATGCTTGCGGGAATCGGGCATCGCCGCATTGTGGCGACGGCAGGCAGAGGCCTCAAGGAGGGAAAGTGAGCGAGTTTCTGCGGGCGGTCCGGCAGGCGCTGGCGGCCACCGATCCGGACGACAAGCTGCGCCTGACACGGGCGGCCGTACAGCTGGCCGTCGACGTGGCGGCGTTCGGAGAGCCGCTGGAAGTCGGAAGTCGGGGACGGCCGATGCGCCCCCAACTGGTCGCACCGCATCGTGTACCGCGCCGCGGTTTCGGCACTCCGGTCGGGCGTCGCATGCTGTTGCATGCCATCGTGCATATCGAGTTCAACGCCATCAACCTGGCGCTCGATGCGGTGCAGCGTTTTGCCGGCATGCCGGCAAACTATTATGCCGACTGGCTGCGCGTGGCGGCCGAGGAGGCGTACCATTTCGAGATCCTGCGCGGCCATCTCAGGCATCTCGGTGGCGACTACGGCGACTATCCGGCCCACAACGGCCTCTGGGAGATGGCCGAGAAGACGTCCGGCGATGTACTGGAGCGCATGGCGCTGGTGCCGCGGGTGCTGGAGGCGCGCGGGCTCGATGTCACCCCCGGCATTCGCGAGAAGCTCGTGCAGGCGGGCGATCTCAATGCCGCCAGCTTGCTCGATATCATCTTCCGCGATGAGGTGGGGCATGTCGCCACCGGCACGCGCTGGTTCCGCTATCTCTGCGACCAACGCAGCCTGGAGCCGGAATCGACCTTCTTCGCACTGATCGCCAAGCATTTTCCCGACGGCCTGCACGGGCCTTACGGCGTCGATGCCCGACGCACGGCAGGTTTTTCGGACAGCGAACTCCGCCTGCTGTCCGCCTAGTTCTTGCGCCCCCGGATATCCGCACGTTCACGGTAGGCATTCGGCGCGAATAAAGTAGGCAATATTGCTAGGCCGCATGTGATGCGGGCCGGTCATGCGCCGCCGTACCGGAAAGAAAGGCAAGGATTTTCCTGCCCGGTGCTTTCCCGGCCGGCCGGGGCCGCATCGCGCCCACCGTTTTCCTGCCCTGCCGGCATCATGTTCGTGTCACAGTTTTGTGGTTGTTTTCGAGACGCCCGTTTCTAGGCTGCGCCGCCGCGTACCGATACCCGGTGTGAAGAAAGGAGTTCTCATGCGATTGATGCTGTTTGCTTTGGGAGTCGTGGGTGTACTGGTGGCCGGCAGGGTTCCCGTTGCCTCGGCCGAGGCGGTGATCCAGGGAGCGGGGGCGACCTTTCCGTATCCGGTTTACGCCTGGTGGGCACTGCGTTACGGCAAAACGAGCGGCACCAAGATCCTGTACGACGCCATCGGCTCGGGCGGCGGCATCGAGCGCATCGAGGGGCGCACCGCCGATTTCGGTGCCTCGGATGCGCCGCTGTCGCAGGAGGAGCTCGACAAGTATGGCCTGATCCAGTTCCCGACCGTGCTGGGCGGCGTGGTGCCGGTGATCAATCTGCCGGGCGTGGAGAAGGGACAGCTCAGGTTGACCGGGTCTCTTCTGGCCGACATTTTCCTCGGCCATGTGAATCGCTGGAACGATCCGGCCATCCGGGCGCTGAATCCCGGCCTCAAGCTGCCGGACATGCCCATCAGCGTCGTGCACCGGACCAAGGGTTCCGGTACCACCTGGATTTTCACCCACTACCTCAGCATGGTCAGCGACGAATGGAAGCAGAAGGTCGGCACCGGCAAGGTGGTCAACTGGCCGGTCGGCACGGCGGCTATCGGCAACGGCGGTGTCAACGATACCGTCAACAGCACACCGGGAGGGCTGGGATACTGCGAATACGCCTATGTCGTGGAGAGCGGCGGCAACTATGCGATCCTGAAGAACCGTGACGGCAATTTCGTGCAGCCCAACAAGGCCGCTTTCCAGGCCGCCGCCGACAGCGCCAACTGGGCCGGCAAGGGCGATGAGATCATCCTGACTGACAAGCCGGGCGCCAATACCTGGCCGATCGCCGGTGCCACCTTCATCCTGATGTACAAGAAACAGCAGAACCCGGAACTGGCGCGCGAGATCCTGCGCTATTTCGACTGGGCCTATCGCAAGGGCGACGATGTCGCCGAGTACATCGATTACGTGACGCTCTCCGACGAGGTGGTTGCCATGATCCAGCGCGGCTGGGCGAAAGAACTGCACGGTCCGAACGGCGAAGTGATCTGGTCGCCCGAGGTGGCCCGCCAGTCGGCCATGATCGGGGTGGATACCCTGCCGCGTCTAACGGTGCAGCAGCAGTAGCGTCCGGTCGAGGCCACCCTCGTTGATGGCGTAGGGCGCCTCGGCCACCACCTTCGGCTTGGCGTGGAAGGCGATGCCGAGTCCTGCCGTGTGCAGCATCGGCAGATCGTTGGCGCCGTCGCCGAGCGCCACGGTCTGCGACAGCGGAATCTCCCAGGCGGCCGCTTGGTTCAGGAGCGCCCGCTTCTTGGCCTGCGCATCGACGATGTCGCCGAGCACGTCGCCGGTGAGCTTGCCGGCGTGGATCTCCAGCACGTTGGAAAGCGTGTAGTCGAGTCCGAGCCGCTGTTTCAGCCGATCGGTGAAATGGGTAAAACCGCCGGAGACCAGCCCGACCTTCCAGCCGTGCGCATGCACCGTGTCGATCAGCTTTTCGGCGCCGTCGGTGAGCTTCACGCGCTGCTCGTAGACCTCATTCAGCACCGATTCGTCGAGACCGGCCAGGAGCGATACGCGCTCGGTCAGGGAAGCGGCGAAATCGAGCTCCCCGCGCATGGCGCGCTCGGTAATGGCGGCGATCTGCGGCTTGATGCCGAGAAAATCGCCGATCTCGTCGATGCACTCGCACTGGATCAGCGTGGAGTCCATATCCATGAACAGCAGGCCGGGTTTGGCGAGGGTCGGGGCGTTGGCGGGGGGCTTGAGGGTCATCGAATCTCCTTGCCGGCATCCTTCATGAGCTCATCGAGGAAGGCAATGCAGCCCTTGATGCGATCGCGCGGCGTCTCTCCCGGCTGCAGCAGGGTCAGGTTGCCGTCCGGGGTGAGGCGGAAGCGGTTCGGTTCCTTCTGCACGCGGGTGAGCATCCGACCCGGATCGATCGGCGAGTCGGCAGTGAAGTTGAAGCGAGTGCCCTGCGTCGTGGCGTGCAGGGCGGCAAGGCGCATGACGTCGCCGCGCCAGCGCAGACGCGCGGCTTCGAGCGCGAACTTCGCCTCGTCCGGCAGCTTGCCGAAGCGGTCGGTCATCTCCTCGAACAGCATCGAGACCTGCGTGTCGTCGGCGGTTCTGGCGATGCGGCGATAGAGATTGAGGCGCTCGGCGACCTGCGGCACGTAGGAGGGCGGCAGGATGGCGTTCACTCCCAGCCTGAGATCGAGCGGCTGGCGGTGACGTACCGGTTCGCCCTTCGCCTCGGCGATCGCCTCGTGCAACATCTCCATGTACATGTCCAGCCCAATCGCCTCGATCTTGCCGCTCTGCTCGGCACCCAGCAGGTTGCCGGCGCCTCTTATCTCCATGTCCTGGCGGGCTAGCAGGAAGCCGGCACCGAGCTCGGTATGCTCGGCGATGGCTTGCAGCCGCTCGCGCGCATCCGCTGTCATCGCCCGCGGATCGGGCGTGAAGAGGTAGGCGAAGGCCTGCCGATGTGAACGCCCGACCCGGCCACGGATCTGGTGCAGCTGCGACAGCCCCAGGAGGTCGGCGCGCTCGACGATCAGCGTATTGGCATTCGGCACGTCCAGTCCCGACTCGACGATGGTGGTGCAGACCAGGATATGCACGCGTCCCTCGTAGAAGGCGAGCATCTGGCGGTCGAGCTCGGAGGGCGTCATCTGGCCGTGGGCGATGCCGACCACCGCCTCGGGGATTTCATCACGCAGTCTTCTGGCAATCCTGTCGATGCTTGCCACGTGGTTGTGCAGGTAATAGGCCTGGCCGCCGCGGTAGAGCTCGCGGCGGATCGCCTCGTTGGCGATGCTCGGATCGAAGGCGGTGACCATGGTTCGGATCGCTTCGCGTTCGGCGGGCGGCGTGCTGATGATCGATACCGAGCGCAGACCGGAGAGCGTCTGGTGCAGTGTACGCGGGATCGGCGTGGCGGTCAGTGTGAGCAGGTCCACACTGCTGTGCAGTGCCTTCAGCTTCTGCTTGTCCTTGACGCCGAAACGCTGCTCCTCGTCGACGATGACCAGCCCCAGATCGCCGAACTCGAAGCTTTCCGAGAGCAGCCGGTGGGTGCCGACGATGATGCGGATGTCGCCGTTGGCCAGCTCGCGGGTGATCTCGTCGACCTCCGCCTTGCCCTGCAGCCGTGAGAGCATGGCCACCTTCAGCCCGGTGCCGGCGAAGCGTTCGGAGAAACTGTTGAAGTGCTGGTTGGCGAGCACGGTGGTGGGGGCCATCACCGCCACCTGCCGGCCCGCCTCGGCGACGATGAAGGCGGCGCGCATCGCCACCTCCGTTTTGCCGAAGCCGACGTCGCCGCAGACGACGCGGTCCATCGGTTTGACATGCGCGAGGTCGCGGATCACCTGGTCGATGGCGGTGGCCTGGTCGTCGGTCTCCTCGAACGGGAAGCCGGCGGAGAACTCCTCGTAGGCTGCGTGCAGGGCCCCTTCGAGCTTGTAGGGCGGCCGGTCGGAGCGGCTGCGTGCCGCCTCCACCTCGATCAGCTCGTGCGCCATGGCGAGCAGATCCTGCTGCACCCGCTCGCGGGTCTTCTTCCATTTGTCGCTACCCAGCCGGTTGAGCTCCGGGGTGTCCTCGCCCGTATAGCGGTGCAGGCGGTTCAGGTCTTCCACCGGCAGGTAGATGCTGGCGTCGCCCGCGTAGACGATCTTCAGGAAATCGGCCTGTGTCTCGCCGTCGTCGATGGTCTCCAGCCCTTCGTAGCGGCCGATGCCGTGATCCTCGTGCACCACCGGATCGCCGATGGAGAGTTCGGCGAGGCTGGCGAAGGCGTCGGCGCGCAAGAGATGCGAGCTGCGGCCGCGTTTGCGCGGCAGCCGCTGGCCGAGCAGTTCGCGGCCGGTCAGCATCAGGATCTTTTCTGCCGGCAGCGCGAAACCGGCGTCGAGTGAGCCGATGGCAGTGGCTACACCCGCTTTCGGCAGGTCGGTGAAGCCCTGGCAGCGGGCGATATCGCCGGCCCAGTCCTCGCAGGCCTCGACCATGCGTTCCTGCTGGCCGAAGCCGTGGGCGACGATCAACAGCCGCCAGCCGGCATCGAGCCTCGATCGCAGGTGGTCGTGCAGCGCCTGCACCGGATGTCCCTGCTGCTGGAAGTCGGCGAGTGACGGTGCTGCCTCGATGGCCGGGGCGGGCAGGCTGGCGGCGCGCAGCGGCGTCTCGACCGCATACAGCTCCTGCGGGCTGACGATCGGCTCTGCACTCATGCGTACCATCTCGAACTGGGCGCGCACCTGGGCGGCGAACGCCTCGCGCTTCGACTCGATGTCGGCCGGGGCGAGGATTTTCGCACCCTCCGGCAGGTAGTCGGCGAGCCGGGCCATGCCGGCGAAGGCGAGCGGCAGCAGCGACTCGATACCCGGATGCGGCCGGCCGGCCTGCACGGCATCGAGCATCGGATGCTTGCGGTGTTGCGGGAAGCGTTCGCGGAAGGCGGCGGCGAAGCGGTTTCGGCCCGCCTCGTCGAGGATGATCTCGCGCACCGGCACGCTGGTGAAGTGGTCGAGCTCCTCGCCGGAGCGCTGCGATTCCGGGTCGAAGCGGCGGATCGACTCGATCTCGTCCCCGAACAGGTCGATGCGCAGTGGTGTCGCTTCGGTGGCCGGCCAGATGTCGAGCAGGCCGCCCCTTACTGCAAATTCGCCCGGCACGAGCACCCGCTCGGCGGCGTTCATGCCCGCTTCGGCCAGCCGGTCACGCAGCGTGGCGATATCGAGCTTCTCGCCGATTTTCAGCTGCCAGACATGGGCGGCGACCGTTTCGGGCGGTGCGATGCGCTGCAGGAAGGCGGGGAGAGCGGTGAGCAGGATGCCCTTGGGGTTGGGTGTGTTGATGAGCCGGCCGAGGGTGGCAAAGCGCTCGCCGACGATGCCGTGGTGCGGCGACACGCGGTCGTAGGGGAGCACCTCCCAGGCCGGGAAACGCCACATGCGTTCGGGTGCATGCTGCAGGAAGAAAGCCAGCTCCTCGGCCAGCTGCCGGTAGCTGCGCAGGTCCGGGCAGACCCAGACAACCAGTCCCTGATCGGGTCCGTCGGCCTCGGCAAGTTTGGCCAGCTGCCAGGCAAGGCCGGGTTCGGTGGCGTGGAAGGATTCCGGTGTGCTCATCGGGCGGCGCATCATGCCGGAAACGGCAGTCATTGTCTGCCCGGTTGCGAAGCGGATGCGGTCGTTGCCGGCAGCTTATCTCCGGCAAGGTTTCGTGTAGGCTGCGGCGAATCGTTGCGGAGGTGCGTCCACGTGTGTCCCCCTGATGAGGATAAGCCGGAAGTTCTCGACCGTCTGAAGGCACTGCATCTGGCCGGCAAGGAGCCCGATGCGTTGCGCGCCATGCTGAAGAGCATGCACGCCTCGGAGATCGCCGCTCTCATTCTCGATTGCCGCGACGAGGACGACCGCCACCTGCTGCTCTCTCACGTGCCGGAAGAACTGGCCGGTGAGGTGCTGCTCGAACTGCCGGAGAATCTGCAGGAAGAACTTCTCGCCGAACTGCACCCCGAGCGTATCGGCACCGTGCTCGAACATCTCGATTCCGACGACGCCGCCGACCTCTTGCAGTCGGTCGACGACAAGGTGGCGAAGGAGGTCATCCAGGAGCTCGATCCGGAGGATCGGCGCGGGCTGGAGCCGCTGCTCGCCCACGACGAGGAGTCGGCCGGCGGCCTTATGCAGGCCGAGCTGTTCAAGGTGCGCGCCGGCTGGAGCATCGAGCGGGTGCTCACCACGCTGCGCCGTTGGGGGCGGCAGATCGAGAAGGTCTACAACGTTTACGTGGTTGACGACGAGGACGTGCTGGTCGGCGTTGTGCCGCTCTACGAGCTGCTGTTCGCCGATCCGGCGATGGGCATAAGCGAGCTGGTCGACCGCGAGTTCCCGCGCGTGCATGTCGGCGAGGATCAGGAGGCGGTGGCCCGCATGTTCGAGAAGTACGATGCGCTGGCCATTCCCGTGGTCGACGACCACGATCGGCTGATCGGACGCATTACAGCCGACGATATTCTCGACGTCGTGCAGGAAGAGGCGACCGAGGATATGTACCGCCTGGCCCGGCTGCACGACGAGGATGATCTGGCCGTGCCGGTCGGCATCACCGCCTGGCGGCGTGGCATCTGGCTGTTCGTGAACCTGCTGACCGCCGTGCTGGCCTCATGGGTGATCTCGCAGTTCGAGGTGACGATCGCCAAGATCGTGGCCCTGGCCGTGCTGATGCCGATCGTCGCCAGCATGGGCGGTATCGCCGGCACCCAGACGCTGACGGTGATCGTGCGCAGCATCGCATTGGGGCGCGTGACGCTGGCCAATGCCAGCCGGGCGCTGATCAAGGAGGTGAGCGTCAGCCTGCTCACCGGCATGAGTTTCGCACTGATCATCGGTGCCTTCGCCGCATGGTGGTTTCCGCAGCTCGGCATGTCGCTCGGCCTGATCATCGGTGCGGCGATGCTGATCAACCTCTGTGCGGCGGGGCTTTCCGGCGCATTGATCCCGATCACCCTGCAGCGTTTGAATATCGACCCGGCACTCGCCTCCGGCACCATCCTGACGACGGTGACCGATGTCGTCGGCTTCTTCAGCTTCCTGGGTCTGGCGACCATTTTCCTGCTTTAATTCGATTCACGACACGGAGAGACCATGAGCAACCAAAAACGCAGACTGCCCGCCGAATGGGAGCCGCAGAGTGGCGTCATGCTCGCCTGGCCGCATGGCGCCAGCGACTGGGCGGAGATGCTCGGCCATGTGCAGCCGGTGGTGATCGAGATGGTGCGGCATATCGCCCGCTTCGAACGGGTGCTGCTGCTTGTCGATGCCGTCGCTCCGGTGCGCGACAGTCTTGCCGCGGCCGGGGTCGACATGGCGCAGGTGCAGCTGGTCGAGATCGAGACCAACGATACCTGGACGCGCGACTACGGCCCGCTCACCGTCGCCGAGGATGGCGGCTTCCGCCTGCTCGATTTCGGCTTCAACGGCTGGGGGCTGAAGTTCGCTTCCGACCAGGACAACCAGGCCAGCCGCCGGCTGCATGCCGCCGGCATTTTCGGCAAGCTGCCGTTGCAGACCTTCGGCCTGATTTTCGAGGGCGGTTCCGTCGAGTCGGACGGCGCCGGCACGCTGCTGACCACCGGCGACTGCCTGTTGTCGCCCAACCGCAATCCGCAGCTCACCCAGGCGGCCATCGAGGCGGAGCTGAAGCGGGCGTTCGGTGCCGAACAGGTACTGTGGCTGGGTTCCGGTCATCTGGCCGGCGACGATACCGACAGCCATATCGATATCCTGGCCCGCTTCGCTCCGGAGAACACCATCGTGCACATGCACTGCGACGATCCGGCCGACCCGCATTTCGACGCCTTCGCCGCCATGCACGAGGAGTTGGCAGGCTTCACGAACGTTTCCGGTGAACCGTACCGGCTGGTGGCGCTACCGTGGCCGAAGGCGAAGCAGAATCGTTTCGGCGATCTCGTGGCACCGTCGTACGCCAATTTCCTGATCATCAACGGTGCCGTGCTAGTGCCGGTCTACGGAGATGCACGGGACGACGAGGCGCTGGCGGTGATCGCCGGCTGTTTCCCGGGCCGAGAGGTGATCGGCATCCAATGTTCGCCGCTGATCGAGCAGGGTGGTAGCCTGCATTGCATGACCATGCAGTTTCCGGAAGGAGTGTTGCGATGAAGAAGGTTCAGAGAAAGCTGTGTGTGGCGCTGGTGCAGCAGAGCTGCGGCACCGACAAGGCGGCCAACCTCGAGGCGAGCATCAAGCGCATCCGTGAGGCTGCGGCTGAGGGCGCCAACCTGGTGGTGCTGCAGGAGCTGCACGCCTCGCGCTACTTCTGCCAGGTCGAGGACCCTTCCTATTTCGATCTCGCCGAGGAGATTCCGGGCGAGTCCACCGAGGCGATCGGGGCGGTGGCCGCCGAGCTCGGCATCGTCATCGTCGCCTCCCTGTTCGAGCGGCGTGCCGCCGGTCTCTATCACAACACTGCCGTGGTGCTGGAGCGCGACGGCTCGATTACCGGCATCTACCGCAAGATGCATATCCCGGACGATCCGGCCTATTACGAGAAGTTCTATTTCACGCCGGGCGATATCGGTTTCGAGCCGATCGACACCTCGGTCGGCCGCCTCGGCGTGCTGGTATGCTGGGACCAGTGGTATCCGGAGGCGGCACGCCTGATGGCGATGGCCGGTGCCGAGATGCTGATTTATCCCACCGCTATCGGCTGGGACCGCACGGAGCCGACCGACGATCAGGCCCGCCAGCGGCAGGCCTGGGAGCTCTCGATGCGCGGACACGCGGTAGCCAACGGCCTGCCGGTGTTGTGCGCCAACCGTACCGGCTTCGAGCCGAACCCGCAGGGCGAGGGTGGCCTCGATTTCTGGGGTGGCAGCTTCGTGGCCGGCCCGCAGGGCGAAATCCTGGCGCAGGCCACAGCCGACGACGAAACGGTGCTGATCGTCGATATCGATCTTGCCCGCTCGGAAGAGGTGCGCCGCATGTGGCCGTTCCTGCGCGATCGTCGCATCGACATGTACGAGGAGATCCTGCTCCGCTACCGCGACCAGTAGGTCCTGACTCTTCTCCCGCCCAATTTGGCCAATCGAGCTTGATGGGCTATAAAAGGTTGGTCT
>DATLWR010000036.1:0-3328 GCA_035576205.1 Mariprofundaceae bacterium | reverse complement strand
CCAGCCTCGCCGAGATGCAGGGTTTCCCTGCCTTCCTGCCTGGCTACCGCGATTACGGTTTCCGTATCCATGGCGAAGGGCATACGCATGTGGCGCTCGAGGAGGAGCTCTACTTCAACGGGCCAACGGACCACAAAAGCTACACCTACATCAATTTCGGCACCTGGCGGAACCAGGTGGTTCCAGCCAGGCCCGCGAAATACCGGAGGCGCGGTATCGGCCGTGCCTTGTGGGTACTCGACCAGCGGCCGGCTGATCAGGCGTCCGGCGGAGCGCGACGCTTCGCCTGCTGGGTTGACGACATGCTGAGCTGGGACGATCGCCTCGACCGTCTCTGAGGTTCCGGCCGACCCACAGCTTCAGACCGGCAGCAGCCAGCGTGTCAGCAGATCGCCGCCGATCGCCAGCATCACAAATAGCAGGCCGGCGAATAGCAGCGGTTTCAGACCCAGCACCCGCAGGCGTGCGAAACGGGTCTCCAGCCCCAATGCCGCCATGGCGGCGGCCAGCAGCAGCGTATCGAGCGTCTCAAGGCCGGCATGCAGGGGGCTCGACATCGGCCAGAGGGAGTTGACAATCACTACACCCACGAAGCCGAAGGCGAACCAGGGGATGGACAGCTTTGCACGGCCAGCCCCGCCAGCCTCCGAACGGCGCCACCAGAGGCTCAGCAACAGCAGTACCGGGGCGAGCAGCATCACCCGCAGCAGCTTGACGATCACGGCGGTCTCCTCGGCGCCACCGCCGATGCTGTGGCCGACCGCCACCACCTGCGCCACCTCGTGCACGGTGGCGCCGACATAGATGCCGAAACTGTGCGGATTGATGCCGCTGAAGTGGTAGATCAGAGGGTAGATCAGGATGGCCAGCGTACCGAACAGCACGACGGTCGCCACCGCCATGCTGGTATGGGCACTGCTGCCGCGAACTACCGGCTCGGTCGCCAGCACGGCCGCCGCACCGCAGATGGCGCTGCCGGCCGCGGTCATCACCGCCAGATCGCGCTCCAGCCCGAACCATCGAATGCCGATCCAGATGCCGCCGATGAGGATCAGGCTCATGACCGCCAGATCGATGCCCAGCGCCTGCCAGCCGACCTGCAGCAGCTGGCCGATGCTGACATGCAGGCCGAACAGCATCACACCGAGCCGCAACAGCTTCTGTTGCGCGAAATGGACACCGGGCTGCAAGGCGGCAGGCAGCCGCAAGGCGTTGCCGAGCAGCATGCCGGCCAACAGCGACAGCGATAGAGTCCCTACCCCGAAACGCTCGAGCGGCAGCTCCCTTGCCGCCCAGGTTGCGACGGCGACGATGGCCGCCACCGGCAACAGGCCGGAGAGGATCGAAAGACAATTCGGACACCTGAGCATCGCTCGCCACCCCCATCGAAGTGACGGCCAGCCTAGGAGCGATATTTAATCAATAAAAACGCATTGTATGCATATCTATAATATATTTTTTTGATATAGTACAGGTGCGATGAACATCACCCTCAAACAGCTGCGCGTCTTTACTGCTATCGCCCGCACCGAAAACGTCTCCCGCGCTGCCACCGAACTCTCCCTGACGCAATCGGCCGCCAGTATGGCGCTGCGCGAGCTGGAGCAGCAGCTCGGCGTGCAGCTCTTCGATCGTGCCGGCAAGCGGCTGCAGCTGAACGTCGAGGGAAACCGTCTGCTGCCGAAGGCACGGCAGATCCTCGACGAGGTGCAACAGATCGCCGGCGAACTCGGCCATGCCGTCCGTCCGCAGCTTGCGGTCGGCGCCAGCACCACCATCGCCGACTGCCTGTTTCCGACCATGGCCACCCACCTCTACCAACGCCACGCCGATCTCGACCTGCAGCTGGAAAGCGGCAACAGCAGCAACATCATGGCACTGCTGCTGGCGCACCGGATCGATCTCGGGCTGGTCGAGGGGGTCTGCCAGCATCCGCAGCTGGCCAGCACGCCCTGGTGGACCGACCGGCTGGTCATCGTCGCCAGTCCGGAACACCCGCTGGTCCGGCAATCGGCCATGGCACCGTTGCCGGTCACGGCACTGGCGGGCAGCCGCTGGATCCTGCGTGAGGCCGGCTCGGGCACGCGCTCCATCTTCGAACACGCCTTCCGCGCACAGCTCTCCGGCTTCGAACTCGCCGCCGGGCTCAAGCATCTGCCGACGATCCGGGCGCTGGTCGCCGCCGGCGATGCGCTGACCTGCCTTTCCGGGATCAGCGTCGCCACCGACATCGCCGCCGGCCGGCTGGCGGTCGTTCATGTCCGCGACCTGACGCTGGAGCGGCAGTTCTACCTGTTGGAGCACAAACAGGCCTACCGCAGCGCCATCCATGGCGAACTGATCGACTGGATCATGCAGCAGGCGGCATGCCGCGGTGCTGCTGCCTGTTCGTCGCCCCCCTACTGAAGTCTCTTCTACCGCACTAGAGTGCGGCATGCTCTATTTCGACAAGGTCTCCCTGCGCCGCGGCGGCAAGCTGCTGTTCGAAGGCGCCAGCTTCACCATCCACGCCGGCGACAAGGTCGGCATCACCGGCGCCAACGGCAGCGGCAAGTCCTCTCTCTTCGCGCTGGTGCGCGGCGAGCTCGAGGAGGATGTCGGCGATTTCCGTATGGAGTCGGGCATAGCCATCGCCCATGTCGCGCAGGAGACGCCGGCGGTCGGGATGCCCGCCATCGACTACGTGATGCTGGGCGATGCCGAACTGTGCCGCATCCGTGAGGAACTCGCCGAAGCCGAAGCGGCCGGCGACGGCCTCAAAGTGGCCCGGCTGCACGAGCGCATGGACGCCATCGACGGCTATGCCGGCCCCGCCCGCGCCGCTCGCCTGATGCATGGCCTTGGCTTCCGGCCAGGGCAGGAAACGCAGCCGGTGGCGAGCTTCTCCGGCGGCTGGCGCATGCGGCTCAATCTCGCGCAGGCACTGATGTGCCGTTCCGATCTGCTGCTGCTCGACGAACCGACCAACCACCTCGACCTCGAAGCGGTCATCTGGCTGGAGAAGTGGCTGAAGAACTACAGCGGAGCCCTGCTGCTGATCTCGCATGACCGCGACTTCCTCGACCGCTGTGTCGGCCGTATCGCCCATGTCGAGCAGCAGCGCATCGAGCTCTATAGCGGCAACTACTCGGCCTTCGAGCGCATCCGTGCCGAAAAGCTCGCCCTGCAGCAGGCCGCGCACGACAAGCAGCAACGCGAGATCGCGCATATCACGAGCTTCATCGACCGTTTCCGCGCCAAGGCCACCAAGGCCCGGCAGGCACAGAGCCGCATCAAGGCGCTGGAGCGCATGCAGCTGATCGCCCCGGCGCATGTCGACTCCCCCTTC
>DATLWR010000035.1:0-16051 GCA_035576205.1 Mariprofundaceae bacterium | reverse complement strand
CGAACGACACCTTCTGGCGGGGCTTCCACTCGTCTGCGGCGGCGATCACCGGTTCGAGCACCGTTTTGGCATCATGCACCTTGATCGGGATGACACCCCACAGGCGGGTCGGCCGGTCGTTCTTTTTGTCCTGATGCGGCTGCAGCAGTGCGACGCTGACATAGACATTCGGGCTCATGGCCGCGGTGACCGGCAGCTCGAACTTCGACCGGCCCTGACCGACCTCGAGCCAGCGCTGCTGGATGATCCGGGAACCGCTTTCCACCGTCAGCAGGGCCCGGCCCTGCGATGTCTCGGGCAACTGGATGACGGCGGTATCGCCGACCTCGTAGTCGCTCTTGTCCGAGACCAGGCTCAGCATGGCGGCACTTACGCCGCTGCCCTCCTGCGCACGTCCCGCCCAGCCGGGCCAGTCCACATAGAGCGTCTTGCCCGTGCAGTGGCCGGAATCCTGGTCGCAGGCCCGGATCAGGTAGCGTCCCCAGTCGGGATACTTGATCTCGAAATCCCAGCTGCCGTGCCCGTCCTTCGCCTCGACGACCGAATGGGCGAGGGCAGTGGTCAGGCTGGACGACTCGTACTTGGCGAGGGATTCGCCGGACTTGTCCCACCACCATTTCCAGTCGATCTTGTAGAGAGTCACCTGCACCCGCTTGGCGGAAACAGGATTGCCGTCGGCATCCACAGCCGCGATCTGGACGGTGTGCTTGGTGTCGGTCAGCAGCATGTTCCGTGCGGCATCGCCCTTCGGCAGCTTGATGCCGATGTAACGATCGTAGGCGTGGACCGGGGCACTGATCTGGCTAATGCTGAACGCACCGCTGCCCTCAAAGACGCGCATGGTGAAATCGGCCTGAAGCTCTCCGGGTGGTGCGCTGCCTGGGATCAGCTCGGAGGTGAACTTCGCATAACCATCCGCATCGAGCTTGCCTTCGAACAGGGTCTGCGGCGAGCCGCTGAACTCCCTGGCCGGGTCGTCGAAGGTGAAGTCAGAGTAACGCGTGAAATGGGCTGGAACCGATCGCAGTTCGGCCTTCACATCAGCCTTGAGGCCGGATGCCTTGGCGCCGTGCAGCCATTGGCCGAACAGGCGCGCTTCGAATTCACTCTTGGCCTTCAGAGGCTTGTCGCCGAGGTCGAGTTCGACCTTCAGGCGGTTCGGCATCACGGTTTCGATTTTGAGTGTCTTGGTGAACGTGGTGCCGCCCAGGATGGCCTTCGCCGTCCAGTTGCCGGTCGGCGCATCCTCGGGCGTTTTGAGTGTGAAGGTGTAGAAATCGCCGACCGGCTGGGTGTTGGTAAGGGTCTGAACCAGTTGTCCCTTCGGGTTGTAGAGCTCCATGCTCACCGGATGGTTGGCTGGAATGGCGTTGTCGGGATCGCGCAGGACAAAGGTCAGGTGGATATCGTCGCCCGGGCGCCAGACGCCGCGTTCACCGTAGACGGCACCCTTGATACCACCCGTCACCTTTTCGCCGCCGACGTCGAAATGACTGGTCGGCAGCGCCGTGGCGTCGTTCAGTTTCAGGTAACCTGCCTGGCCATCCTTTTTGGCAACGAGATAGAAGGGGACGGCGCCGAGCGCCACGGTCGCAAAACCGTCCTTGTCCGTCGTGGCCCGCGCCAGGGTCTGGTTCTGGAAGTTGCGGACCTCCAGCTCGGCACCGACCAGCGGCGTGGCGCTGCGCAGGTCCGTTGCGACGATGTTGAGGTTCTGATGCTGGTCGCGCTTGGCGAGCAGGCCGATGTTCGACACCAGGAAATTGCGCGACACATGGGTGGCGTCACTGTGGATGTAGTAGCCGTTGCGGCACGGGTCGTTTCGCTGCAGCCAGCCCTGGTAGTAGTTCTCGTTGTAGTTTTCCGCGAAGTCCCAGCCGCTCGACTGGGTCTGCTCGTTGCTGTCCATGCTCTTGGGTTGCATGTCGGCCGCAGGCGGCGTGTCCTTGGCGGTACAGGCATAGATGGAATTACCGAGGTTGATCGACAACGTCAGACGAATGATGCCACCGGTATGCGAACGCATGAATTCATCGGTATCGATGGCAAAGCGTTGCCATTGGTTGGGCTGTACATCCCCCAGGGAGATGCGTTTCTTCCACAGGAAACGGCCGACCATGCCGAGACTCTCGCTACCGTCCAGAGTATTGGACTGGAGGAACTGGCCGATGTTGTCCGGGTAGATCTCGAAAGCGGTTACCTGCACGGAATTGACGTTGATCGCCTCGAACGGGACCTTGAGATGGGCATCATCCGGCAGGATAACTCCCTTGCCGACGAAACGGACCTCGGGTTTGGGCTGGTCGAAGGTAATGTTGCGGGATTGTCCCTGCTGCAGGCGCTTGCCGCGGATGTTCCGGATGCCCTGGTTGACATTGACGGTGACTTCGCCGGCCGGAATCTGTTGCGGATAAAGCTTGACGGTATTGCCTTCGATGGATGTCGAGGCTGAGACATTCCTGATGTAGACGAGGCCGTCGACATTCTGGGCAGGATCGAGCGGGTCGGTGAAGGTGACAAGGATGTAGTTGCGGGGTCCCTGAACGACCTGGATATTGGTGACATCGAACTTGTTCAACGGCGGTATGGCGATCTCCCGCTTGCCCTGGCTGGCAACGCCGATCGCCGCACCATCCCATTGCAGCCGGAGGGAAGCGGCCTCGTCCTGGCGCTTCAGGTCCTCCATGAAGAAACGGTGATGGCGACCGTCAGGCGAGTGTTCCCAGGCGATCGTTACCGGGCTGTCGAGGTAGGTCGCCGTGAGCATTTTCTCGATCGGGCCACTCTCCTCGTAATCGGCGGTGGTTACTGCGCCGTCCAGTGCGGTGGCGTCGGACTGGCTCGTGGCGGTGCGAAGCTCGCCCAGCTCGATTTCGAAGGCCTGTTGCTGGATGTCGAAGCCGAATGTGTAGTGGTCCGTGCCCGGCGGTATGCCGAGCAGTCCGTTCGTGTCGATACTGACCTGGTAGTTGGTCCCGGGAGAAAAGAGTGCGGCTGGCTCGAAAACGATCTCCCGCACACTTGAGTAGCGCGCTGAACCGGGGATGGCTGGCTGGATGTGGAAGATGGCATCGGCGCTCTGCCCGACCTTGGTCTCGTCAACGATCGGCGACACGAAGCGGGTGTAAATATTACTCTTTTTCGAGATGTGTCCGCTGGTATGGTTGCTGACGATGGTGCTCTCGGTCGGACCAGGGGCTGTCTGGGCCGATAGTGAAGACTGGGGCTGTTGCTGTTGAGGCTGCGTTCCGCTCCTGTCGCAGGCGGCCAATGAGCATGCCGCCGCAATGGCGAAAAGAGTCCCGATCCACAAGCGATTACGCATATGTTCCACCTTCCGGATATATTGGGGCATGGCACACCATTGCCCGGCTGGGTAGCCGTGCGGGCACGTTCCAAGACATGCTGGAAAAGCCCCCTCCCGTTTATCAATTCCGAATGTAGATCACAAACCTGTGAAGCGCCAATTGGTCGTTGGGTTTGGTGTCAGAAGCCGGCAGCCCGGGTAAAAAAATAACCCCGCCTGTGGAGCGGGGTTATTGTAATGGAGTGGTGGCCAGGGTCGGAATCGAACCAACGACACGAGGATTTTCAGTCCTCTGCTCTACCGACTGAGCTACCTGGCCATGCCTGATTTGGGCAGGCGCGGATTATGGGAGAACGGACGGCGGATGCAAGCATCAATTGGCGACCATCGCATGAAAAACGCCATCCCGAGGGATGGCGTTTTATCGTTCGAATGCGATCTTAGAAATTGATCCGGTAGTGCGGATCGAGCCAGCATTTCGGTAGCGACTCGCCGGAAGGGAATTCCAGTCCCGTCTTGTTCGCCTTGACCGGGTCACCCACCTCTTCGCCGGCCTGGAAGCGGACGGTGACCTGCTTCTCGTTCGGGTCCACCAGTTCCTTGAGTGTGATCACCTGGACCAGGTCCCCGGATTTGACATCTTTAAGAAACATGAGCCCTCCTTTTCATCCCTTGCGACGTAGCAAGTCCCTGCTCAAGTAAAGCAATCCGGTTACTGTTTGTCCACCGATCGGCCTCAGCTTTTCGGTGCCAGCAGCACGATGTCGATGCGGCGGTTTTGCGTGCGTCCCTCGGCCGTCTTGTTATTGGCAATCGGCTTCGATGCGCCATAACCGACGGCATTGATCGTGGCGTTCTTGTCGTCGATACGCTCGGCCAGGTATTCCTTGACTGCCTGTGCACGGCGCTCGGAGAGCGTCTGGTTGAAGGTGTCGGAACCGACCGAGTCGGTATGTCCCTCGACGCGAATCTGGCGATCCGGGAACAGGGCGATGGATTGCAGGGCGTTATCCAGCAGTCCATAAGCTTCCGGCGGGATGACCGCGCTGCCACTGCGGAAGTTCAGCTTCTTCATGCGCAGGATCACGTCGGCATCGGTGGTCAGCAGGATTTCGACCTTGCTCGGGTCGAACAACTGGCTCAGACGCTGGATCTTCGCCTCGGCCTCGCGCTTGAGTTGCAGCTTGCGGCGCAGCTCATCCATGCCGGAAAGTTCGCCTTCGTATTTCGCCAGCTTACCTTCCAGATCGCTGATCTGTGAGGCGGCATCGGCCAGCTGCTGCTTGTTGCTCGTCTTCATGTCTTCGACGGCCTGCTTGAGCATGGCGACCTGCTCTTCGCTGGTCTGGTCAGGCGAAAGCTTCACGCCCAGCGCATCGGCCAGGATTTCAAGACGCAGATGTTCGTTATCGTACCACTTCTCCACCTCGGCAGGATCGCGTACGAAGTTCGAACCCAGTTCGGCGATCCGCATGGAACGCAGGGCATCGCGTTCGCCGCGCTGCGACAGTGCGTAGGCCTGGGTCTGGGCATCCGGGTTGTCCTGGATCAGGCGCTCCAGATCCTTCTGGGTCTGGACAGCTGAATCCAGCGCTTTCGGGGCATAGGTGCGGGCATTCACATGACGCGCACCGGCAACGGCTTTGGTGATCGGACGAACGAACTGCTCGCGTGCCGCCACGACCTGAGCCGCATGGATGGTATCCTCAGCGAACTTCGCCTGTTTCTCGGCCTTGCTCTTGTTCTGGTCCTCGAAGGCGGTCACGACCTGGGCGAAATCCGATTCGGCGCGATCGGCGAGATCGGCGCGCAGGTTGTCCTTGCCGGCCATCTGCATGCGGTCGCGCGAATCGACGAGCTTGGCAAATTTGGTAGTGAACTCCTGTGCGACATCCGCGGCCTGCTTGGCCTCGACCACCGCTTCATCGAGCTTCTTGACGATCTCGGCAGCATCGCCCTTGCCGGCGAGCATCTCCTTGGCATCGGCCAGTGAACGCTTCGCCGCAGCGAAATGAACCGGGGCGAATTCGGCTGCACGCAGCTGCTCGGCATCGGCGATGCCACTCTCCGCTTCTTCCAGCGTGGCGGCCTGTGCAGTTCCCGACAAGGCGAGCAACAGCAGCGGCAGGGTAAAGATACGAAGTTTCATGAGAAGGGTCTCCTTGTGACAAGGTCGAATCGTTGGAGGGTCGTGAATTCCAATATTCGGTCAAGTGATGTTTATCACAACCGTCATGCTGGCGATTCATCCTCCGGCTGCATTGTAGCAGCAATCGGGAGAAAAACATGCTCCCGGTAGCTGCGCAGTTCGGCGATGGATTCGCGGATGTCGTCGAGCGCCAGATGGCTGGATTGCTTGACGACAGGCGGCAACGACGGGTACCAGCGCCTGGCCAGCTCCTTGATCGTGCTGACATCGATGTTGCGATAGTGGAGCGCCGCTTCGAGAGCCGGCATATAGCGCGCCAGAAAACGGCGATCCTGGTGGATGGAGTTGCCGCACAACGGCGAGGTTCGGTCGGGGACGTGACGGCGGATGAAGGCGAGTGTCTGGGCTTCCGCTGCCGCCATGTCGACGCTCGACTGGCGTACGCGATCGCTCAGTCCCGAGGCGCCGTGGTGTTCCTTGCACCAGTCGCTCATCCGTTCGAGCACCGATTCCGGCTGATGCACGGCAAGGTTCGGACCCTCGGCAATGATGTTGAGATTGGCATCGGTGACAATGGTGGCGATCTCCAGGATGGTATCGGTCTCGGGATCGAGGCCGGTCATCTCAAGATCCATCCAGACAAGGTTATCGGAAGATATGCTCATGCGTGCAGCCTAAAGGATGTGAATACCGATAGCCGCTGCTTTTTTGCGCAGGCTCTCGGCCGGCCGGTCGAGCCGGACCGCGAAAGCCGGCCAGCTGCGCCGTTCCGGGTAGTGGCGGCGAAACGTAGCAAAGGCACGAGGCAACTCCTCGGCGGACAGATCGAGCCAGCCGCGCATCGTTTCGGCATCGTTCAGGATCGGGTAGAGCTGCCGAACGATCGCTTGCAGTTGTTGCCAGTCGTCGCCCGAGGCCTCGATTTGCAGCGGGATACGATCGCCGCCGTCGAGCCCGGGGCTCCATTCGGTAGTGACGCCGAGAAACTCGCACAGTGCTTCGTAGACGTAGAGCGTATTGGCCGCCTTGCCATCGAGCGAATGGCCGGCGATATGCGGGGTGGGCAGCAGACAGCCCGGATGGGCGAGCAGAACGCGGGAGATGTCCGGCTCGTGCTCCCAGCAGTCGAGCACGGCATAGCGCGCAGAATCGGTGTCGAGCCAGCGGTCCAGTGCGTGATTGTCCACGCAGCTGCCGCGAGCGGCATTGATGATGCCGTTGCCCCTGAAGCGCGCCAGGCAGTCGCCGTCCAGCAGATGCAGCGTGCGGTCCTCGCCGTGACGGATGAGTGGTGTGTGCAGACTGATCAGATCGGCTTTTTCGAGAACGGTATCGAGAGTGGAGAATCCTTCGGAGCCTTCCTTGCGGGCGCGCGGCGGGTCGTTGCGCAGTACGCGTATGCCCCAGCTGCCGGCGAATTCGGCCAGCCGGCTGCCGATACGGCCGACACCGATGATGCCGAGGGTGGTGGACGGAATGTCGATCCTTCCCGTGGTATGCAGATGCAACAGGGTGGCGGCGAGATATTCGACCACCGACTCCGTCGAGCTGCCGGCGGCATTGGCATGGGCGATACCGTGGCTCTCCAGCCATGCCTTGTCGTAGTGGTCGTCGCCGATGGTCGCCGTGGCGGCAAAGCGGACGGGTGTACCTTCGAGCAGAGCTGCATCGACGCGGGTGGCTGAGCGGGTCAGCAGAATGTCGGCGTCCAGCAGCGCACGATGCCGGATCTCGCTACTCTCCAGGATGCAAAGCTCGACATCGAAGCCGGGCAGGCTGGCAAATGCCGATTTCACGCCCCAGATGTGGGCATCGGCGACGATCTTGAGCGGATTGGTCATCCGCTCAGTGCGACTCCCGGATACGCCGGATCAGGCCGGTCGAAGAGTGGCCGTCGAGAAAGGGGATGACGACGACTTCGCCGCCTGTCGCCCGGACATCCTCGGCCCCGACGATGGTCTCCGGCGTGTAGTCGCCGCCCTTGACCAGCACATCGGGTTTCAGGGCACGGATCAGTTCGAGCGGCGTGTCCTCCGAGAACGGCACCACCATGTCGACGGGCTTCAGAGCCGCCAGCATGACGGCGCGGGCTTCGAGCGGATTGACCGGCCGTCTCTCCCCCTTCAGGCGGCGAATGGAGGCGTCGTCGTTGAGACCCACCACCAGCACATCGCCGAGGGTTCTCGCCTGTTGCAGGTAGGCGATATGGCCGGGATGCAACAGGTCAAAGCAGCCGTTGGTGAAAACAACACGTTTGCCGGCGCGGCGCCAGCTCTCCGCCCGGCGGATGGCAGCGGTCAGCGCGGTCAGCGGCTGTTCAATGGCATTCTGTGGCAGATCGGAATCCACGGGGGTCACTTCTGGCCCGTCTGCATTAGATCGACGACGCCGGTGACGCCGTCCACGGCCTTGGCCAGATCGATCGCACGCTGGCGCTTGCGGTTGTTGTCGACGATACCGCTCAGGTAAACCTTGCCCTCGACGGTTTCGACATGGATGCTGAATCCCGACACCGTCTTGTCGTCCCACAGCGCCATCTTCACCTTGGTGGTGATCCAGGAATCGTTGACAGCCGTCTGCGTGGCCGGCTTGCCGAGCTTGATTTCGTTCCTGACCGAGCGGACGCCCTGCATGTGTTTGACGATGTAGACGGCCCGGTCGATCTGTTCCTGTGTCGGCAACATGCCGGTCATGATGACATTGCCGTCGATGACCTCGGCGGAGACCCAGCGTGACGGCAGGTCTTTCTCGGACGCCAGCCGCACGTCGATCCTGGCACTCAGCGCCAGATCGTCGGCATGCTGGCTGACGCTGCGTTCATCATTGACGGCCGCTCCCGTGGCCGCCGCACCGCCGACGATAGCGGTGGCGACGCAGCCGCTCAGGACGGGCAGCGAAAGGATGGCGATAAGAATAAGCGGGCGCATGATGAATATCCTGTTAACCGGTGGTGTGACTCAACAAGTAGGCGAGAATCATGCAGAGCACGATCAGGCCGAGCAGGGCCGGCAGCACGGACTTTTTCTGCCGTTTGTTCCAGTAGGTGCGTTCATCGTCGGGCGTTTGCTGCTCAGTCACTGTCCTTGCCCAGGACTTCCATCACCGCGGCGAACAGCAGTGGCACGATGATTTCATCCGCTCCCTGGATCCAGATGCCACGGCCACCGGGTTGCGACAGCCGCGTGACGACATTATTGACCGCAAAGCTGCTGGCTGCCGCATCGATGACGGCCGAGGTCAGGCTCTCCACCTTCTTGCCAAGATTGCGCGCCGCATCCACGGCCTGCAGCAGTACCTGCGGCATGACGACGCTGGAGGCGATATTGATCACTACACCGTGATTCGCCTCCGCCATCATGCCGGCCAACAGGCGCAGGTCGGTCATGCCGGCGGCGCCGATCGACTCGCCGTGCGCGGCCGGGTGCAGGTTGAAGGCATCGGCGCCGATGGCCGGATGCACGGTGACGGGCACGCCGTAGCGGAAGGCGGTGGCGACGACGGAATGGTCCAGATGCTCCAGTTCGGCATCCATCAGGTGCTTGCCGACACTCTGGCCGATACCCCAGTTCTCGCTGGCACCCAGATCGATCGCTTCGTTGATCAGCTTGCCGGTCTCCTCGGTCATGCAGAAACGACCGTCGGCCAGTTCGCGCTCCTGCGCCGCCACGGTGCGGCCTGCGAGCGCGATTTCAACATCCTGCAGCAGCGCTGCGCCGGTCAGGGCCAGCCCCGTGACGACCCGTTTCTCGATCAGTCGGGAAAGCAGCGGGCTCAGGCCTGAGGCAAAGACATGGCTGCCACAGGCGAGGATGACCTCGTGCTTGTGGCGGCGCGCGGTGACGATGGCGTCGCGCAGCAGGAACAGGTCGCTGCCGGCACCGAGGTTCGGCAGGCTGCAGAGGAAATCGGCGAAGCTGCTGCCGGCCTGGTAGGGGGCGCCGAAATCGTGGCCGTCGCTGTCCACCTTGCGTTTGGCCAGCGGCACGGTGCGCAGCGAACTGAACGACAGCGGTTTGATGCTCATGCGCGGCCTCCGAACATGGTGCGGTCGATCAGGCTGCACAGCAGATGCAGGCAGGTGATGTGCATCTCCTGGACGCGCGGGGTCGACGCATGGGCTATGTTCAGGTGTACGTCGATGCCGTCAAGCTTGCCGAGCTCGCCGCCGTCGCGGCCGGTCAGCGCGACGACGCGCATGCCGCATGCCTTGGCAGCTTTCGCCGCGTTGATGATGTTGCGCGAGCCGCCGCTGGTGGAGATTGCCAGCAGCACGTCGCCGGGTCGGCCCAGGGCCTCGACCTGGCGGGCGTAGACGTCGTCGAACGAGAAGTCGTTGGCGATGCTGGTGATCACCGAGGCATCATGGGTCAGCGCGATGCCGGCGAGTCCCGGCCGGTTCATTTCGAAGCGGTTGACCAGCTCGCCGGCGAAGTGCTGCGCATCGGCGGCCGAGCCGCCGTTGCCGCAGGCGAGGATCTTGCCACCGTCCGAGAGCGAGTCGGTCATGCAGGCAGCGGCGGCCAGCAGCGGCTCGGCCAGCGTATCCAGACACTGCTGGCGCAGGCGGATGCCGTCTTCGAGTGCTTCGCGAATCATCGTCTGCATGCGTGTCTCACCTGATCATGTCCTCGTCATCTGATGACGTCTTCATCTGATGATGTCTTCTATATGGTCGATGCGGGTCCGTTTCCACGGCAACAAACCGCTTCCCGGCGTTAGGATGATTAAATCAAAACGGCATTGCAACGCCGCATGCTCCGGGTGGCGGGCGAGCCACCCCTCGGCGGCCGATTGCAGGCGGCTGCATTTGTCGGGGGTGACGGCGAGCAGGCCGGAGTCGTACCGGCGATGCGCCTTGACCTCGACGAACAGCAGAAGTTCGCCCTTGCGCGCCACCAGGTCCAGTTCGCCGCGGCCGAGCCTGACGTTGCGGGCGAGGATTTCGAAGCCGCAGCGTTCGAGATGGCGGGCGGCGTTCGTTTCGCCCTGCCTGCCGAGCTCGGTGCTCACGCCTGTTCCAGCAGTAGTTTGTAGACGCGGGATTTCTGGATGCCCAGCGACTCGGCCACCGCCTTGGCACGGGCCGACGGCGGCAGCGAGGCGACATCGGGTTCCTGCAGCCGTGCCGCGATCTCTGCATCCGTCGCCGGTTCGCTCTCTGCCTGCTTCGGCCCGACCAGTACGACGCATTCGCCGCGCGCAGGCGTTGCCTCGAAATGGTCGGCGAGTTCCGAAAGGCTCGCTGTGATGATGGTTTCGAAATGCTTGGTCAGTTCGCGTGCCACGCAGGCTTCGCGCTCGCTACCCGCCGTGGCGGCGAGATCCGTGAGCGTCGCCGATAGCCGGTTCGGCGATTCCAGCAGCACCGTCGTGTATTTGGAGGCGGCGATCTCCTGCAGCATGGCCTTGCGCGCCTTGCCCGAGCGGGGGATAAAGCCGAGATAGGTGAAGGCGTCGGTCGGCAGTCCGGCACTGCAGAGTGCAGCGAGGATGCTGCTGGGCCCCGGGATCGGCGTGATGCGGATGCCGGCGGCTCGCAGTTCGCGTACCAGCCGGTAGCCCGGATCGGAGATCAGCGGCGTGCCGGCATCGGAGATCAGGGCGATATCCTCGCCGCGCCGGAGACGCTCCAGCAGCCCGGTGGCCATCTTCGCCTCGTTGTGCTCGTGCACGGCAAGCATCGGGGTGGCAATGCCGTAATGGGCGAGCAGCGTGCGGCTGGTGCGGGTATCCTCGGCGCCGATGACAGCCACGCTCTTGAGTACCTCCACGGCCCGGTAGGTGATGTCGCCCAGGTTGCCGATCGGGGTGGCGACGATGAACAGTTGGCCGGATGCGGTAGGGGGATTAGGCTGCGATTCCATGTTACGGCTACGTTATCTTTCCGGGAAGGGCTCTGCAATGCCGATACCTTTGAAATTTGGGACAATACTCCTTATCGCGGCTTCGGTGTTTCTCACCGGCTGTCCGAAGAAGCCGCCGGTTGAAGTGGCGCCGCAGGGGCTGCAGCGGCTGGCGCCGCCACCCGAGAGCGCGGCACAGATCCAGACCCTGATGCAGCAGGCCCGCAGCGGCGGCGACGTCAACGCCGTGCTGGCCGAACTGGACCGCCTGGCCACGGAGGCTCCGGCGCCGATCAACGAGGAGGCCGTGTTCCGCAAGGCCCAGCTGATGCTCGAGCTGCAGCTGCCAGGCGGCTACGAGGCGGCCGAGGCGGCCATTACCGCCATGCCGATGCACGCACTGGCCCCGTACGCCATATTCTGGCAGGCGAAGTATCTGCTCGATCAGCAACAATACCCGGAAACGCTGGCCGCCCTCGGCCGGGTGCTTCGGCATCCGCGCCTGACGCGCGAACTGGCCGACGATGTGCTCAGCCTCGGCCCTTCGGTGGCCCTGCAGGTGCCCGAGGAGGATGCGGTGCGCTGGCTGCTGGCGGCTGCCGATATCGATACGGGCGGCCGGGACGGCTGGCTGCGCGCCGCCGCCCGCCGGGCGTCGGTCGACACGCTGGCGCATCTGAATGCTGACCGGACCCTTTCTGCCGATCTGCTGATCGGTCTGGACACGAATGCCGCGCGCATCCGGTTGATGACCGGCAATACCGCCGAGGTCGAGCAGATTTTCGTGCTGATGCGCACCTATTTCCCCGGCAGTCCCGATCTGGGACAGCTGCAGGCCTGGGCGAGCGGCGAGATACAGGTGACCACCGTCGGCGTGATGCTGCCGCTTTCCGGCACATATGCCCGGTTTGGCGAACAGGCCCTGCGCGGTATCCGGCTGGCGCTCGCCTCGCTGGAGTCCGGCGGCCGCGTGTCGCTGCTCATCGAGGATACGGCCGGCGATCCGGCCAAGGCCATTGCGGCATACCAGCAAATGCTGGATGCCCATGTCGCCATCGTGGTCGGCCCTCTCCTGGCCGAAACCACGCAGGCTCTGGTGCCGTATCTTAAGCCGGAGGTGCCGGTGATCAGCATGACCAGCCAGGTGAATCTGGCGCAGGCGTCGCCGTCGCTGTTCGTGCATACCCTGTCGCCGCTGGCGCAGGTGCAGTTCGTGGCCAACTATGCCCGCCAGCAGGGGGCATCGCGTATGGTGGTGATCAACCAGGACCGTCCCGATGCCAAGCTGGAAGGGGATATGTTCACCACCGCTTTCGAACAGCTGGGCGGCGAGGTCTCCTACCGCCTGCAACTGCCGGCCGACACCGTCGATGACCGGCCACTGCTCAGACAGATGCGGGCCGAAACCGATGACGAGGAGCTCCTGGCCGAACTCGACGAGGATCTGGCGCTGTTCTCCCCGGAGACGGATATGGAGATTCGCATGCCAACCAATTTCGATGCGATCTATCTCGCCCTGCGCGGCAAGGATGTGGCCCTGCTGGCCGGGCAGCTGGTCTATGCCGATATCACGGGGCTGCCGATGTACGGCAGCAGCCGCTGGAATGACGGACACCTGCTCGATGATCGCGGCCGTTACCTCTCCACCGCCCGTTACGTATCGGTGGATGAGGCGGGCGCCGATTCGTCGCGCATGAGCCGGTTGCGCCTGATGTACCGTGAAGCCTGGGGCGACGAACAGCCGAGCGAGCTGGCGTTGCTCGCCAACGACACGATGCTGATCGCCACGATGGTGACCGCGCGCCTGGGTATGCACGGGCGCGAGATCGCCCGCGGACTTCAGGATCCTGTCGGCTTCCCGTCGCTGACCGGGCAGGTGACGTTCGACGCCTCGGGTGTCGGCCAGAAGAAACTCGATATCTTCATGATCCGGCATGGCCAGGAGGTGCCGGCCGGCTGAGGGCTTTTCAGTCCGCTGGCAATGTGATGTGTCGGCGGGAACCGGGGAGGAGCAGATGCAATTGGAGTTGATGGAGGAGAAACTGTCGGCAGCACTGAGCCGGATTCTCTCCGTTTGCGCCACGCTGCTGGCGATTTTTGCCGTTTTTAACCAGGTCATCGGATTCCAGTCGCTGGCGATTATCGAGGTGGCCTCCGTCCTGGTGATCAGCCTGCTGCTCTGGCAGCTGAAGGCCGGCCGTTCGCCGACACTGGTTGCACACGGCCTGTTGCTGACGCTGCTGGTCGTGTTGGTGACGGCTTTCGTCGTGGGCGGGGTCCATGACACCGGCATCTACTGGCTCTTCCTCTACCCGATGCTGGCCTTTTTCCTGCTCGATTCGCGGCGGGCGCTGGGCTGGAGCATCGCGATGTTCGTTGTCCTGGCCGGTTGTATCGCGCTGGACAAGATGCGGATGCTGTCGCTGCACTACTCCGTGGAGCACATCTATCTGTCGATCGTCATCCTGATCATCGCCGCCTGGCTCTCCTTCCTTTCCAGGCAGCGGCTGGATCATCGTGAAGCGCTGCTGGACGCAGCCAACCGGGAGCTGCAACAGGAGATCCGCTGGCACCGCGCCACCCGTTACCATCTGCAGGTCATCCTCGATTACTCGCCGATTGCGGTCTGGATGCTGCGCGCCGGCAAGCCGCTGTTCGTCAACCATGCCGCCCGCCAGTGGTGCCTCGAGGCCGGCATCGAGGAGTGCGGTGCCGACGGCATGTTCTATGACCGCTTTCCCCGCGATGCGGCAACCGCTTGCAAACGCTACGATGAATCGGCGCTGGCATCGCCCGGCAGGCCGCTGCTGCAGCGGGCAGTGTTCCCGCGTGCCGACCGCGAGGAGCGGATCGTCGACCTGATCCACGTCTGCACGGATGCGACCGCCTCGGAGGTGGTCGTGTTCGCCGTGGATGTTTCCGAGCAGGTGCACGCCGAACAGAAGGAACGGGACATGGAAAAGCGCATCCAGCATGTCCAGAAACTGGAAAGCCTCGGCGTCATGGCCGGCGGTATCGCCCACGATTTCAACAACCTGCTGACGATCGTCATGGGCAACGCCACCCTGGCGCAGTTCGAGTCGCCCGCCAATACCGATGTGACGGGGATGCTCGACAACATCATCCGCGCCAGCGAGGAGGCATCGGGGCTGTGCCAGCAGATGCTGGCCTATGCCGGCAAGGGACTCCTGGCGGTGTCGGAGATCGACCTTGCCGAATCTGCCAGGGGGGCCGGCGAGCAGCTGGCTCCGCACTTCACAACAGGCGATATCCGTTACCGGTTCGAATCCTCCGGGCCGCTGCCGACCGTGCGGGCGGACGAATCGCAGATCCACCAGGTTATCATGGGGCTGATTGCCAATGCCCGCGAGGCCATCGGCGATCAGGCCGGCACGATCACGTTGCGCACCGGCATTGCCGAAGTCGGTGCCGAGGAGCTGAAGGGCATGCACGGCTACGGCATGGCCGAGCCGGGAAGGTACGTTTTCCTGGAGGTCGGTGATGACGGCTGCGGTATGGATGCTTCAACGATGGCGCGACTGTTCGAGCCGTTTTTCTCCACCAAGTTCACCGGTCGCGGCCTCGGTATGAGCGCGGTGCTGGGTATCGTGCAGGCGCATCACGGCGTGATCGGGGTGAAATCCGAACCGGGAGTCGGCACTCATGTGCGGATCATGCTGCCGGCCGCCGGCGAAGTGGAGGCGGCTGCTCCCGTCGCGATGGCCGGCAAGGAGCCGGTCGCGCAACCGGCGACAGGGACCGTACTGCTGGTCGATGATGAGCCGGGCGTGCGCAATACCGTCGGCAGGATGCTGGAGACGCTGGGGGTACGCGTGCTGACGGCCGGCAACGGCAGGGAGGCGCTGGAGGTATTGCGGGAGAAACATGGCGATATCCGGCTGGTACTGCTCGATCTGACGATGCCGGAAATGGGTGGTGAGGAGTGCCTGCGGCAGTTACGAGAGACCTTGCCGGATTTGAAGGTCGTGCTGGTCTCCGGCTACAGCGAGAACGAGGCGATGGGGCGTTTCCAGGATATGGAACTGGCGGGTTTCATGCAAAAGCCGTTCAGCCTGCAGAAGCTGAAACAGCTTCTGGAGGAGAACGTCTCGGAAAAGGCGGCCGGCTAGTCCGGCCACACCACTCTGGCTTCCGACCTGGCAGCCTAGGCCAGCCTGTCGTCGGCGACGTGGTAGTGCGGATCCTCCGAAATATTCACTTCGACCAGATCGCCGGCCCGATGCAACAGTTGCCGGCACTCGGCGGAGAGATGGCGCAGATGCAGCCGTTTGCCCTCCTTGCCGTAACGTTCGGCCAGCGTGTCGATCGCTTCGATGGCGGAGTGGTCGGCGACACGCGAATGGGCGAAATCGACGATCACCTCCTCGGGATCACCGGCCGGATCGAACAGGTTATGGAAGCGATAGACCGAGGCGAAGAACAACGGCCCATGGATGGTGTAGATCTTGGCGCCGGTGAGGTCCGTCGCGATTCCGGCATGGATATGGCGGGCCTGTTTCCAGGCGAAAACGAGGGCGGTGGCGATGACGCCGACGAGTACGGCGATGGCGAGATCCGTGAAGACGGTGACTACCGCGACCAGAATGCCGACAAAGGAGTCTTCGGGCGGGATGCGTTTCAGCAGCCGGAAGCTGCCCCACTCGAAAGTGCCGAGTACGACCATGAACATCAGTCCGACCAGGGCAGCGATCGGGATCATCTCGATCAGGGGCGATGCGAACATGATGAACA
>DATLWR010000034.1:0-5273 GCA_035576205.1 Mariprofundaceae bacterium | reverse complement strand
CGCCATCAAGCAAATGGACATGGCTCTCGAAAGGGAGGTCGCCAGATCACAGCGCTTCGTCGAAGAGGTCCGCTACGAGCAGGAGCGCCGCGGTATCATGCTGGATGACCTGCGTGACCAGGTTCTGGGTTTGATGCTGCGGCCACTGGACAGTGTTTTCTCGACCTTCCCGCGGGCGGTTCGTGATATCGCGGTCCGTTCCGGAAAGCAGGTGCGCCTGCTGATCGGCGGCGAATCGGTCGAAATGGACCAGGCCGTGGCTGAGTCACTGGTCGAGCCGTTGGTGCACCTGATCAACAACGCTGTTGCCCACGGTATCGAAATGCCCGACCAGCGGAGTGCTGCCGGCAAGCCCGCAGAGGGCCAGGTCACGATTCTGGCCCGTCAGAGCGGCAGCGAAATCCGTCTGGAAGTGATCGATGATGGCGTCGGCATCAGCGTCGACAATGTTCGCCGGAAGGCTATCGAGCGAGGTGTGACCACCCAGTTCGAAGCGGATGCGATGAGTCCGTCGGAGATCCTGGAACTGATTTTCCGTCCCGGGTTCTCGACCCGCGAAAAGGTGGACGACATCTCCGGGCGCGGTATCGGCATGAATATCGTGCAGGATGCCATCCGCAAGCTGACCGGCAGCATTCGTATCCACACGGAAGAGGGGAAGGGGACCCGCTTCATCATTTCGCTGCCTGTCAGCATCGCCGTGCAGCACGCGTTGATGTTCCGGATCGGCAGCCAGCGACTCGGCATGCTGTCGCACATGATCGAGCAGGTCGTTCCATTCAAGGAGCAGCTCATTGAAAAGGGAGAGGGCGACAAGACCTTCATCCGTTACGGCAACCGGCTGGTACCGCTGGTGGATCTGCGGCTGATGCTGGACGATACGAGGTACAAGCTGGCTTCATACGGCATGCCATACGTCGTGGTGGCCGAGCATATTGAAGGTTACGTCGGTATCGTTGTCAGCGAGCTCTATGAAGAGACGGAAATCATCATCCGCGACATCGATCCGTACCTGAAGCGGTATCAGAGCCAGGGGCTGATGGGGAATACCATTATCGGCGACGGTTCGGTGATTTTGCTGATCGAACCGTACGGTATCAAGGAGATGGGGCGTACGGCACCCGATATGCGCCTGCAGCAGGAGGGTGGAGAGACTGCGGCAATGCAGCCGTTCTCCGGCCAGCGGCTTATGCTGGTCGACGACTCCATTATCGCCAGGCAGGTGGAGAAAGCTTTGCTTGAGAGCCTCGGCTTCGATGTGGATACGGCCATCGACGGTCTGGATGCGCTGGAGAAGCTGAAAATGCACAGCTATGACATCATCGTCACCGACCTGGAAATGCCGCGCCTGGACGGTTTTGGTCTGGTCAGGCAGTTGCGCAATGTGCCGCAATACGAGGATATGCCGATCCTGATCATCTCCACGCGTGAAAGTGCCGAGGATCGCATGCGAGCCCTCGAATCGGGTGCCGATGCCTATCTCGTGAAACAGCAACTGGAGCCGGCAGGGCTGCAGGCGACCATGCAGAGCCTTGTTGGAGCATTGACTCCGGCGCCATAATCCAATACAAATCGCCCCCGCCGTAAAGCTCCCATCGTCTAGCGGTCCAGGACGTCGCCCTCTCACGGCGAAAACAGGGGTTCGAGTCCCCTTGGGAGTACCATTTCAGGCCCGATATGTGACGTGCGCCATATGGTTTAACGGGGTGCGCTGTAATAGTCTCCCGACCGTCAGTTATCGCTTCCGGGAGGCACAATGAAAGCAACCGTATCCGAACTCAAGTCGTTTCCAATTTTCACCGTATTGTCCGATGCGGAACTCGAGAAACTTTGCCAGCAGAGTGAGGTTCATGCCTATGCCGACGGTGAAAAACTGATTCGCGAGGGTGAGCATAATCCGTATCTGTTCATCCTTCGGCAAGGTACGGTCAAGATCCTGAGCTACGGTGTCGAGGTTGCACGGCTCAAGGACGGCAGTCTCGTCGGCGAGGTTTCCACCGCCGGACTCAGTTCGCCGATCGCCGATGTCGTTGCGGTCGGTTCCGTGTCGGCCATCGTGTTTCCTGCCGAAGTCGTCAGTTCGGTTGCCATCGAGCATGACGAATTCGGTGAGCGCATCCGCGATACAGCCATGTCGCGTATTCTTGGGTGATTGGGTTCGCTACATAAAATTTAAAATAAAAAAGGCCGCGCTGAGCGGCCTTTTTGTTTTTGGCTGGTGATGTCAAATAATAAACGTCGCATAATGGATATTATGTAAAGTTAAGAATTACATCCCAACGGGGCCAACACGGGATGAGAAAATCGGGAGCTGGCAAGCAGCCCCCTTCCCGATCCGTAATGCAATCATCCTTGGTAACGCAATGCCTCGATCGGATGCAGCAAGGAAGCCTTTCGCGCCGGGTACAAACCGAAAAAGATGCCGACGGCGACCGAGACTCCGAATGCCAGCAGCACCGGCAAGGCGCTGATCAAGACCCAGACATCAAACAGATGCGTTGCCCAGACGGCAAGGATGATGCCGAGAACGATGCCGACAATGCCGCCGGATACGGTGATGATCACCGATTCCAGCAGGAACTGCAGCAGGATGTCGGCACGCTTGGCACCCAGCGCCATGCGGATGCCGATCTCCCGGGTTCGTTCGGTCACCGACACCATCATGATGTTCATGATGCCGATGCCGCCGACGAACAGCGAAATCGAGGCGATGGCGCCAAGAAGCAGCGATAGCATGCCGGTAATCTCTGATGCCGTGTTGGTCACTTCGGTCATATTCATGACGGTGAAGTCGTCGTCGGCGCGCTGGCTTAGGTGGTGCCGCTGACGCAACAGCTGTTCGATGCTGTGCTGCAAGGAAAGCATGGTTTCGGCGCTGCTGGCCTGCACCATGATAAACGAGACCGTTCCCACGAACTGGGTGCCGAACAGCTGCCGTTGCGCGATGGTCAGTGGCACGATAATCACATCGTCCTGATCGCGGCCGTCCAGCCCCTGCCCCTTTTCCGCCAGCAGGCCGATGATCTTGAATGGCGACTGCTTGATGCGGATCGACTTGCCGATGGGGTCCTCGTCGCTGAACAGCTGCCGGGCCACTTCCTTGCCGAGGATCGCGACCCGTATGCCACCGACGATCTCGGAATCGGAGAAGTCGCGTCCGTCGACGACTTTCCAGTCGCGGATTTTCAGATAGTCGGCGTTGGTTCCAACGGCCTGGGTGCTCCAGTTGTTGGGCCCGTAGATCGCCTGCACGATGCCGGTGACCAGGGGTGAGACCAAGGCAGCGCCGGATAGTTGCGTGATCGCTTCGGCATCCATCGCCGTCAGTGTCGGCGCCTCACCGTGCCCGCCCCGGACACCGCCGCGGGTGGTGGAGCCGGAACGTACGATCAGCAGGTTCGAGCCCATCGAGGCGATGGAATCGGTCACCCGCTTCTGCGTGCCCTCACCGATCGCCACCATCAGTACGACGGCACCGACGCCGATGGTGATGCCAAGCGCAGTCAGAAAGGTGCGCAGCCGGTTGGCTGCCATCGCCTGCAGTGCTTCGCCGAGCAGGGAAAAGATCATGCCGCGCCCTCTTCGCTGAATTCGCCAACCGGGCCGTCGTAACGGATCGTGCCGTCGACCAGGTAGATCAGCCGTGATGCATAACTGGCTACATGGATGTCGTGGGTCACGACGATGATGGTGATGCCGCTCTCGCTGTTAATGGACTGGAACAGCTGCAGGATCTCCTTGCCCGTGGTGCTGTCGAGGTTTCCCGTCGGCTCGTCGGCCAGAATCAGGCGGGGATCGGTCACCAGTGCGCGCGCAATGGCCACCCGCTGCTGCTGGCCGCCGGAAATGCGGGGCGGCAGCGAATGCAGTTTGTCGCTCAGCCCGACTCGTTTGAGCATGGCTGAGGCCCGATTCAGCCGCTCATGGCGGCCTATGCGCTGATAGACGAGCGGCAGCGCCACATTGGCGGTCAGGGAAATGCGTGGCAACAGGTTGAAGCCCTGGAAAACAAAACCAATCACTTGGCTGCGCACCCGTGCCAGTTCGTTTTCGTCGAGCGTGCTGACATCACGGCCATTGAGCATGTATGTGCCGCTGGTCGGTATATCCAGGCAGCCCAGGATGTTCATCAGCGTCGATTTGCCGGACCCTGACGGCCCCATCACAGCGACGAACTCCCCTTCCCCGATGGCCAGTTGCAGGCTTGTCAGGGCCGGCACGGGACCGGCATCCGTTTCGTACTCCTTGCAGAGATCGTGCAGTGAGAGGACTTCGGTCATGGACGTTCAGCGGCTCACCGGATGCGGATGCTGGCGGCTCGTTTCGCCGGGGCATTCGGGCTGGCGATGTCGACCACCACAGCATCTCCAGCCTTGAGATTGCCAGCCACGACATCGGTGCTTGTGCCATCCGAGGCTCCCAGCACCAGATGTACCGGCCTCAAGCCCGTGTCGCCGAGTATATAGACGGTACCGCGCATGCCCTCTCCCTTCGGCTCTTCCTCGCTGTTTTTCTCGATCATGGCAGTCGATGCCGGCCTGAAGCGCAGGGCCGCATTGGGAACCTTCAGGACATCCTGGAGCTTGGCGGTAATAACGCTGACGTAGGCCGTCATGCCCGGCAGCAGGATGCCCTCGTCATTGTCGACATCGATGACGACGTTGTAGGTCACGACATTCTGTTGCGTTGTCGGATTCAGCCTGATCTGTCGCACCTTGCCGCTGAAGACACGATTCGGATAGGCATCCACGGTAAAGGTGGCGGCCTGCCCCACCCGGATGCCGCCGATATCGGCTTCGGCGAAACTGGAATCGATCTGCATATGTGTCAGGTTCTGGGCGATCTTGAACAGGGTTGGTGTCTGGAAGGAGGCCGCCACGGTCTGGCCGACGTCCACCTCGCGCGACACCACGACGCCGGATACCGGCGAACGGATCACCGTGTAGCTGAGATTGACCTTGTCGCGCTCGTGCTGGGCCTCGGCCTGGGCCAGTTGCGCCTTGGCGGACTGCAGCGTCTGGATCGCCTGGTCAAGATCCTGCCGGGCGACATACTCCTTGGCATATAGTTCCCGCATCCGTTTTTCGTTGGTCACGGCGAAATTGTATGAAGCACGCGCATTTGCCACGCCTGCTTTAGACTGTTCGACCTGGGCTGCCAGCAGCGACGGATCGAGTTCGAGTAGCACCTGCCCCTGTTTGACCTTGTCGTTGAAATCGGCGTAGATCTTTTTCACCACGCCCGAGACCTGGGTGCCGACGTTTACCAGCACG
>DATLWR010000033.1:0-28026 GCA_035576205.1 Mariprofundaceae bacterium | reverse complement strand
TCCTTCATGGGCCCGAACGGCGCCAACTTCCTGATGCCGATCCGCATCGACCTGCTGAATAAAGAGGACTGAGCCTCCGCTGAATAATCCAACGGAGGCTCTCAACAATCAGGATTACTTGCTCGTCTTCTTGATCGTGCCTTCCTTCAACTGTTTGACCTCATACGTGCCTTCAATTTGCTGTATCTGGAAGAGGGAGTTTCGGGCAAACATCAAGCCCATTTCGGGATTCTGCTGGATGAAAAACACCTTGCCGGCTTCCAGGTTCAATTCAATTTCAGCCCAATTCTCTGCCAACGAACGAATCATGTGAGAGCCGGGGTCTGCATAAAAATAGATATACTGACCACCACGCGTATAGCCCATCTCGGACTCATCCTGCTTGTCATCCAGATAAACATTGAACCGGACAGCACCCCCCAGACTTGACGGGCGAACGACATAGACAAGCGCTTTGTCTTGGCTTGCTTGTGCAGGAAGCTGATACCCTGCGATTTCCTTTTTCATCTCTTCGTGCGTTAGCTGTTTTCCGGCACAACCGCTCAACAGGCCGACGATGGCCATAGAGATGGCCACCAGATATTTTCCTTTCACTTTTCCCTCCCAAGAGACTCTGGCGTTATGATAAATGATGAGCTTCGGACTCAAAGTTTTGTATTTAAGGAAAGGATCAACCAAAGCGCAAGGCGATACCCCACAATAAAGAGCCGATATATTCCGCCGACTTCGAGGCGAAAATCCTCAAGGTGACGCGCACCCACCAGCTCTCCGACGAGTTCTACGGGCAGGTCAAAACCAAGTTCGAGTCCTTCATGGACCCGGACGGCGCCATTTTCCTGATGCCAATCCGGATTGATCTATTAAGAAAAGCGAACTGACCGAACACCTATTTTCGGCAAAGCAGTCATTTAGTCGGCGCGAATTCTGGATATTTCGGAATATCGTCGCTGAAATCGAGCCACGGCAGATCGTGCGAGGTCCAGATGTGGGCATACGAGGTTGGCTTGGGATCATCGTCCAGCGTCGGCACGCGCACGATCACGTTCGGCTGGCTGTCGCGAATGGCGACGATGTGCGAACCGCACTTCGAGCAGAAATAGCGATTCTTGCCGGGCGAGGATTCGTAGGCCGACAACAGCTCCTGGCCGTGAATCCAGCGGAAATGCTCCCGCGGGATGGAGGCATTGGACGAAAAAGCCGCCCCCTGCGCCTTGCGGCAGGTCTTGCAATGGCAGTGCCGAATCTGGCCAACCGGCCCATCGATCTCGTAGGCAATCGCCCCGCACAGACAGCTTCCACGCATACGCACCTCCACGACCGTTCAATGGTCGGCAAAGACTTTACGCATCTGCGGCCGAATCGGCCAGATATTCAACAATAGGAAAATTTCCCGGTTGCAATCCAGCCGATCTGTACTTTACTAAATTAACCCGGTTCCAAGAACAATATACCGGCAACGGCACTTCTCATGCCAAGGAGGTTTCCGTGTTCCTGGAAAAACGTCTGCATGCATTTGCCAACCGCCTGATGGGCCACGATGTTCCGCTTCGTATCCGCCTGTGGAACGGCGCCGAAATGAATCTTGGCAGCAAACCCCGCGTCACCATTGCCGCCCCCTCCATGCGCGGCCTGCAGCATCTGCTCAACCCCACACTGGGCAAACTGGGCGAGGCTTACGTGGAAGGCCATCTGGATGTCGAAGGCCCGGTCATGGATGTGGTGCACGTGGTCGCCGAACTCACCGAAAAGGCTTTCGATGCCAACAAGCCGATGCGCAGCGGCCTGCGGCTGGCCAAACACAGCAAGAAGCAGGATGCCGACGCCATCGCCTATCACTACGACCTCTCCAACGAGTTCTACGCCGAATGGCTGGACCCCGAGATGGTCTACTCCTGCGCCTACTTCAGGAATGAGGACGATAGCCTGGAGAAGGCCCAGGAGCAGAAGATGGACCATATCCTGCGCAAGATGCGCGTGGGCAAAGGCCATACGCTGCTCGACATCGGCTGCGGCTGGGGGGCGCTGGTCATGCGCGCTGCCGAACGTTACGGAGCCAAGGCCGTCGGCGTGACGCTGTCGCAAAACCAGTACGACCTGGCCAACGAACGGATTCGCGCCAGAGGACTGCAGGATCGCTGCGAAGTACGGCTGGAGGATTACCGCGATGTCAGCGGCCGTTTCGACCGTATCGTCAGCGTCGGCATGTTCGAGCACGTCGGCCTGAAGAACCTGCGCGAATATTTCGACAAGGTGCGCAAGCTGCTGACCAGCGACGGCATCACCCTGATCCACGGCATCACCTCGACCGATCCCGACTCACGCCAGTCACCCTGGGATGCCGGCGACTTCATCGGCCGCTACGTGTTTCCGCACGGCGAACTGCCGCATATCAGCCTGGCCTTGCAGGAGATGTGCGCGGCGGGCCTGGAACCTCTCGATGTGGAAAACCTTCGCCGCCATTACGCCATGACCCTGCAGCACTGGGCCGAACGCTTCGAGGCGGCGAGCGAGAAGATCCGCAGCATGGTCGACGAGAAGTCCTACCGCATCTGGCGGGTCTACCTGGCCGGCTGCTCCTACGGCTTCCTGCACAACTGGGTAGCCATCCACCAGATGCTGGCGATCAACCCGCAGGGCGGCGCCCACAGCATGCCGCTGACGCGCGACTACATGTACCGGTAAACCCTAGCCGGCCAGCAGCTCCAGCCAGCCGGCCGGCAGCGGTGCCCGCAGCTCCATCGGCCTGCGCTTCACCGGATGCTCGAAGCGCAACCGCCAGGCATGCAGCATGAGCCCCTTGCCACCCATCGCCCTGTAGGCGGCAAGCTCGTCCCTGCCGGCATATTTTCCGTCACCGAGGATGGGATGCCCCTCGGCCTGTAGCTGGACGCGGAGCTGATGGGTGCGGCCGCTGTGCGGATTGAGCGCCAGCATCGCCCAGTCGAAGCCGTCATGATTTCGTTCCAGCATCACCTGGAAATCGGTGATCGCCTCCTTGCCCTCCTCGGCGTCGACAACCATCCGCTCGCCGCCGCGCACGACACCCTTGGCGAGCTGAGACTGCATACGTCCGGCATGCGCGAACGGGTGCCCGGCGACCAGCGCAAAGTAGGTTTTCTGCATATCCCTTTCCCGGAACCCCTCGGTGAGCTTGCGCAGCGCCTCCAGATTCTTCGCCAGCAGCAAGACTCCTGAGGTATCGCGGTCCAGCCGATGGGCGAGCCTGAGGTCGGTAAAACCGCGCACCTGCTTCAGCGCCTCGATCAGTCCGGCACCATGGCCGGAGCCGCCGTGCACGACCATGCCGGCCGGCTTGTCGACGACCAGCAGCCAGTCGTCCTCGTAGAGCACCGGTATCTGCCCGGCACGCTTCACAAGCGCCGGCGAGATAGCTGTGGCATCGGGAGTCCTGTCATCGCTTTGCCGCAAACTGGCCGGCAGGAAGACCGTGTCACCGGCGTGCAGCCGCGTATCCGGTTTCGCCCGCTTCTTGTTGACGCGCACGTTTCCCTGCCGGATCAGCCGCTGGATCAGCGGCCGTTTTTCCTCACCGGCCACACGCATGATGACACGGTCGAGACGGCTGCCGTCCTCGTCACCGGCAACGACCAAAAGCCCTGAATTCACGTCGATTCTTGCCAAACCATGCATCCTTCCGATAGGTTTTGCGGACGTGTGCAGTGGGCTCCGTGTTCCCTGCGTCACATCCGTGGTGCGAGCCTAATGCTAGGCGACCGGGAATCCCAGCCTGTGCCGGAGCGGCGCAAGCCGGAGCGAGTTTTTCTCCCGTGTCATGAATGGCCGCCATGAATGCGATCGCATCGAAGACGATGTCACACGTTTGAGCCTGTGCACGAATAAAAAGTCGCGTCTGAAGGTTTGTGCCGATACCCGGAATCGTTAGAGAAATTCCGGATTCGGGGCTCAGGATCACGCTCTGCTTCCCTTGCCGGAAGCATGATGTGCTCGTGCAAGCATGCGGACGCAAAAAAGGAAGCTTGCATGACCAAGAAGCTCATGCTGATCAACGCCTCTCACGAAGAAGAGAGCCGCGTTGCCATCGTCGAGGATGGCTACCTTCAGGAACTCGACATCGAGTCCTCCCAGAAGGCGCTCACCAAGAGCAATATCTACAAGGGCAAAATCACCAAGGTCGAACCCAGCCTGCAGGCGGCATTCGTCGAATATGGCGCAGCCCGCCAGGGTTTCCTGCCGCTGAACGAAATCCATCCGGACTACTGGAAGGATAGTGCCGACAAGAACGCCGACCCGCGTTCGGTCAACATCCAGCAGGTACTGGAGTCGAAGCAGGAAATCCTCATCCAGGTCGTCAAGGAAGAGCGCGGCACCAAGGGTGCGGCACTGACCACCTACATCTCGCTGGCCGGCCGCTATATGGTACTGAGCCCCAACACCGAACGCGCCGGAATTTCCCGGAAACTCTCGGACGAAGAGCGCAAGGCGATGAAGGAAATCCTCGCGCAACTGGAAGTACCGGACAACATGGGCCTGATCGTGCGCACCGCTGGCAAGGACCAGAAGCTGGATGCGCTGCAGCGCGACTACAACTACCTGCGCCGCCTGTGGGACGAGATCCGCATCAAGGGCGAATCGGCACCGAGCCCGTCGCTGATCTATCTCGAGGGCGATCTCGCCACCCGCGCCATCCGCGACCACTTCACCGACGACATCCAGGAGATCTGGGCCGACAACCACGAGATCTACACCCGCACCAAGCAGTTCGTGCATGCCGTGCTGCCGGGCAAGGAAAAGCTGGTGAAGCTCTATCGCGGCAAGGTGCCTCTGTTCCGCCACTACAAGGTCGAGGAGCAGTGCGAGGAGATCCACGAGCGCGAGATCAGGTTGCACTCGGGCGGCTCCGTCGTCTTCGACCCGACCGAGGCACTGACTTCGGTCGACGTCAACTCGTCACGCTCCACCGCCGGCAAGCATATCGACGACACAGCTCTGGCCACCAACCTGGAAGCTGCCGAGGAGATCGCTCGTCAGCTGCGTATCCGCGACATCGGCGGCCTGATCGTCATCGACTTCATCGACATGGCATCGCGCAAGCATGCGCAGCAGGTCGAGGAAACGCTGCGCGAGGCCTGCAAGGCCGACAAGGCTCGCATCCAGTTCGCCCGCATCTCCCGCTTCGGCCTGTTGGAGATGTCGCGCCAACGCCTGCACCCGTCGGTGCGCGAATCGACGACCGAGACCTGCCCGCGCTGCCAGGGCCGCGGTTACATCCGCACCGTCGAGTCGATGGCGCTGCAGGTCCTCACCCGCATCGAGGATTGGGCCGAGTCCGGCAAGAAGCCGACGCTGGTCGTACAGTTGCCGTCGGATACCGGCGAGTACCTGATGAACAACAAGCGCGACAATGTCGCACGCATCGAAGAGGTCTACGGGCTGCAGGTGACACTGCAGATTCGGCCGGAGCTCGACATTCCCCACTACCGTATCGAGCGGCAGTGGACCGAGGACAACCAGCAGCGCGTCGAGGTGCTGGAAGATACTGGCAAGAACAAGAAGCCGCCGCGCAGCGGCCGCAAGCTCAAGCCGCTGAAGCCGATCGTCGGCATCCCGACACCGCCGCCTGAGCCGGCCAAGGCGAAGTCCGCCTCGCCGCTGAAGGTGGTGCTCGATTTCTTCGCAGGCTGGGGACGCAAGGGTGAGGAAACCGAAGAGGAAACGCCGGCGCCCGAAGCAAGGAAAGCGGATAAAGCGGATGGCCAGAAGAACCGCCGTGGCGGCCGCAGTCGCAACCGCAACCGCAATCGTAACCGCGGCAATGAGGCCAATGCTCCGGAAGAAAAGCAACAGGCCGCCCCGAAGCAGGAAAGCAGTGCTACAGAGTCGGCCGGCAACGGTGGTGAAGAGGGACAGCAGGCAGGCAAGCGCCGCCGCCGTCGCCGTCGCCGTCGTCCGCAGGGAGGCGGCGAATCGTCGGGCGAGCACATACCGCAGCAATCTGGCGGCCAGGACAGCCAGCCGCCGGCGGCTGCCGGAGGCGAGTGACCACGGGCCATCGCGAAACCGGCACCAGCCGGGTCGACATCGGCCTTGCGGAGGCTGGCCAGCGGCTCGATGCCGTGCTTGCCTCGGCCAGCGGCCTGTCGCGCAGCCGGATTCAGCAGTTGCTCAAGGATGGCTGCATCGAGGGGCCCATGTTGCGACCCTCGGGCAAGGTGCAGCCCGGTGAATCGTATCTGATCCGCCTGCCTGCAACCGAACCCTTGGGGCTGCAGGCGGAATCGATCGACCTCGACATCCTTTACGAGGATGACCAGCTGATCATCGTCAACAAGCCGGCCGGCATGGTGGTGCATCCTGCCCACGGCCACGACAGCGGCACGCTGGTGCACGCCCTTTTGCACCACTGCCCGAACCTGCCGGGCATCAACGGCGTCGAACGGCCCGGCATCGTACACCGGCTCGACAAGGAGACCTCGGGCAGCATCGTCGTCGCCAAAACCGAAAGCGCGCACCGCAAACTGACCGAAATGTTCGCCGCCCACGATCTGAAGCGGCAATACCTCGCTTGGTGCCGCGGCGAACCGCGCTGGCTGCAGAAGCGTATCGAGCTGCCGATCGGCCGGCACTCGCAGCATCGCCAGAAAATGGCCGTGCAGGCACGCGGCAAGGAAGCGATCACCGAAGCGCAGGTCGAGAAGAGATACGGTCCCTTCTGCCGCCTGCGCCTGACTCTGCATACCGGCCGCACTCACCAGATCCGCGTCCATCTGGCGCACGAGAAACTGCCGATCCTCGGTGACAGCGTCTACGCGCGCAGCTTCAACCCCAGCAAGGAAATTCCAGAACCGGTCCGCATCGCCATTACCTCTCTCGACAGGCAGGCACTGCATGCCGAGGTACTCGGCTTCCACCATCCGCAAACCGGCGACTGGCTGGAGGTGATTGCCCCGCTGCCGCCGGAGCTGGTGCGGCTCTCCGATGCACTGGAGGCATGCTATGCCTGATTCGCTGATCCGCTCCGGACTGCTGGCAGAATCCGGCATCACCGGCCTGTTCACCACCCGCCATGGCGGTGTCAGCACGGGCCCCTACCGAAGCTTCGACTTTGGCGGCAATGCGGGCGACAACGATCAGGACGTGGCCGAAAACATGTCCATCCTCTGCACCGCCGCACCGCTGCCAAGGCCGCCGCATCAGACGCGGCAGGTGCACGGCCGCGACATTCTCTGGTGCAGCGGCGAAGGCCGCTTCCATGACCGCGAGGCTGACGCGCTGCTGAGCGCCGAGACCGGGACGGCGGTCGCCGTGCGGACCGCGGACTGCCTGCCCATCCTGCTGGCCGACCCGGCATGCGGCATTATCGCCGCCGTCCACGCCGGCTGGCGCGGCACCGTCGCCAATGTGGCGGCCAGTGCTATCGAGGCCATGGTGCAGCGAGGTTCGCAACCACGGAACATGCTCGCCAGCCTCGGCCCCTGTATCGGCCCCTGCTGCTTCAACATCGATCCGGATACCGCGGCAAAACTCGCCGCCTGTACGGATCGCGCCGCAGCCCATGTGCAGTGTGGAACCGGCACCTGCACCGCCGATCTTGCTGCCATCAACCGGGAACAGCTGCTTGCCGCAGGCCTCGCCGACGAACGGATCGAACGCCTGTCGACCTGCACCGCCTGCCATCCGGAAACCTTCTACTCCCACCGCCGCGATCAGGGTATCACCGGACGGCATCTTGCCGTTGTCGCCCTGCCTGCCAGCACCTAGAGTCGCCCCCCATGAACATGAACCGGATACGTATTCTGCCGTTATTGATTCTGCTGGCTCTCCCTTCATGCGCGACAAAGCCGCAACACTCCGACGATGCCGCAGCCGATTACGCCAAAGCCAAGCACCTGATGGATATCGGCAGCTATTCGGATGCCAATTTGTTTCTGGAACAGTTCGATGCCAAGCATCCCTACAGCCGTTTTACCATCCAGGCGGAGCTGCTGCGCATTTTCGCCGCCTACAAGGATGGCGAATTCGTCCTTTCAGAAACGCTGAGCGAGCGTTTCATCGACCAGCACCCGCGTCACCCCGATGTGGCCTATGCCAAATACATGCTGGCCATGAGCCACTACAAACAGATCGGCAAGGCCGATCGCGACCCGACCCAGACGCTGGCCGCCGTCGACAGCTTCAAGAAGCTGCTCAAGGAGCATCCGGACAGCAACTATGCGAAGGATGGCGCCAAACGCCTGCAACTCCTCTACAACCGCCTGGCCGCCCATGAACTGGAGGTCGGCAAGTACTATTTCGACAACGGACGCTATGTCGCCTCCGCCAACCGTTTCCAGGGCATCGTCGAGAACTACCAGACCACCACTTCCATCGAGGAAGCGCTCTATTATCTGGCGGCCTCGTATGCCAAGCTCGGAATGAAAAAGGATGCCAGCGAAATGGCCGTTCTGCTCCGGCACAACTTCCCAAGAAGCGACTGGAGCGAAAAGGCCAAGCCGTTCCTGTAACCCTGTATGCGTCGACTGCTGATCATCCTGTTCGTTGTCGCCCTGGCAGGTTGTTCGGGTGTCCAGACAACCGAGATCAATGAAATCCTGAATGCGCGCGATCAGGCCATCAGCAACAAGGATGTCGGCGCCTACAGTGCACTGCTGCTCAACGATTACATGGACGACCACGGCAAATCAAAGATCACCGTCGTCGCCCAGTTCGTGCGCATGTTCGAGCAGTTCGACAAGACCGAGATGCACTCCTTCGACCGGGACATTCGCCTGATCGACGATGCCCATGCCGAATGCGAACAGAGCTACAAGCTGCGTGTCAGAGCTGACGGCCGCTGGCGGGAACTGGTCCAGCGCGAGCAGCTCTACTTCGTCAAGACCAAAGCGGGCTGGCGCATCAGCGGCGGGCTCTGAGCCGCTTGCTCCATTCGTCGGGGCTGAATTCATCGACCCGGATCGCCGCCTCGACCGCCTTGCGGGTATCCAGCAACAGCTGACCGTCCTCACCGCTCAGCTTGTCCTCTTTCATCAAACGCCCGACCCAGCCTTCATACGATTCGGCAGGCGACCAGTTCTCGCCGGCCTTGCGCAACGACTTTTCGATGCCTTCGGAGTGAATGACCAGCATCATCGCATGGTGCAACACACCGGTGATATCCTCCGGATTCACGCTCCGGTGGATACCTCCCACCAGCCTGTCGCGACTCTCCGACGGCTCGGTCAGCAGCGCAGCGACTTCGCGACCCAGCGCGTCGGACGGCGGCCGCAGACGGCGCCCGAGCGGCAACGACCAGCCGCGGATCTTCAGGGCAAACAGACGGTTGGGAAAATTGCGCGCGATACCATCGAGCGCCTGCTGCACTTCGTACAAGGCATATTCCGCTGCCCAGCGCACCAGCGGCAGATCGGTCATCGGCCTGCCTTCGTCCTCGAACCGCTTCAGCACCGCCGAGCAGAGATACATGTAGCCCAGAGCATCGGCAAAGCGGGCCGAGATCGACTCCTTGCGTTTCAGCGCCCCGCCCAGTGTCAGCAGGGCAACGTCGGCGGTGGCGGCGGTAGCAGCGCTGAACCGCGCCAGCTGACGGAAATAGCGGGCCGTCGGCCCCGTCACCGGCGATGGAGCCAGCAGATTACCGCTCAATCCGTAAATGAAGGCGCGCGAGGCGGTACGTAGCGTATAGGCGAGATGCGCCACCAGCGCCCGGTCGAAGCGTTCCAGTCCCGCCTCGGCCTCTTCCCCATTGGTCTCCATATTGGCGGCGGCGATCTCCTCCTGCAGGTAGGGATGGCAACGCATCGCCCCCTGCCCGAAGATGATCAGGCTGCGGGTCAGGATGTTCGCCCCCTCGACGGTAATCGCCACCGGCACCGACTGGTAGGTACGGCCCAGATAGTTGGCCGGTCCCATGCAGATGCCGCGGCCACCATGCACATCCATGGCGTCGTTGACCACCCGGCGCATGGTTTCGGTCAGATAGTGCTTGACGATAGCCGTCACCACCGACGGCTTCTCCCCCTGATCCAGTGCCGAGGTGGTCAGCATTCGGCCAGCATCCATCAGGTAGGTCAGTCCGCCGATCCGGGCGAGCGCCTCCTGCACCCCCTCGAAATGGCCGATCGACACATGGAACTGCTGGCGCAATCTGGCATAGGCACCGCAACTGTCGGCGGAGAGCTTGCCGGCCGCCGTGCTCAGCGACGGCAGCGAAATGCCGCGCCCGACCGACAGCCGCTCCATCAGCATACGCCAGCCCTGGCCGATCATCTCCTGCCCGCCGATGATCCACTCCATGGGGATGAACACGTCGCGGCCGCGGTTCGGCCCGTTCTGGAAAGCGATCCCCAACGGATCGTGGCGGTTACCGATCTCAACACCGGGCGTACCGACCGGAATCAGCGCGCAGGTAATGCCGAGATCCTCTTTGTCACCGATCAAATGAGCCGGATCATAGGCGTGAAAAGCCAGCCCGATCACCGTCGCCACCGGGCCGAGGGTGATATAGCGCTTCTCCCAGTTGAGCAGCAGACCCAGCGTCTCCTTGCCCTCGACCACCTGTTTGCAAACGATGCCGGTATCGGGAATGGCACCGGCATCGGACCCGGCGAATGGCCCGGTCAGCGCGAAGCACGGCACCTCCTCGCCCTTCGCAAGCCGTGGCAGGTAATGCTCCTTCTGCTCCTCAGTACCGTAGGCAAGCAGCAATTCGGCCGGCCCGAGCGAATTGGGAACCATCACCGTAACTGCCGCCGCACCCGATCGGCTGGCGATCTTCTGGATCACCTGCGAATGCGCGAAGGCCGAAAATTCGAGGCCACCATAAGATTTCGGAATGATCATGCCGAAAAAGCCGTGCTGTTTGATGAACTGCCAGATGTTCTCCGGCAAGTCGTGCAGTTCGTGACTGATCTGCCAGTCATCGAGCATGCGGCACAGCTCCTCCGCCGGCCCCTCCAGGAAGTCCCGCTCCTCGTCGGAAAGCGTCGGCGACGGTGTACCCAGCAGCTTCTTCCAGTCCGGATCGCCGCGGAACAGTTCGGCATCCCACCAGACCGTGCCGGCCTCGATGGCCGCACGCTCGGTCTCGGACATCGGCGGCAACGCCTTTTTGATCATCTTCAGCAACGGGCCACTGATCCAGCGCAGGCGGATTTCCTGAACCCCGAAAGCAACGTACATCAATCCATCGAGAAGCAGCAGCAGAATGCCAAAGCCGGTATCCATGCCGAACAGCATCAGCAGCACGACGGTGGCCGCGATGACAGCCGCCCACACCGGCAGCGGGAACTGTTTTTTCGCCAGCAACAGCACGAGCCCGAGGTATGCCGCAATCGCCAGAATCCAGATCATCAACGCCTCCTGTCCAACCGAATGGCCGATACCCGATCAGCGGTCGCCTAGTCCCCAGTGTAGCCGATCGCCTGATAAGCCGCCCGAAAAAACGGGGCTCCGAAGAGCCCCGCCTGATTCGGACACATGGCGACTAGAAATGGTGCGTCAGCGATGCCGCCACGATATGTACATCGGACTTGTAGGTGCCGTTATAGAACGGGGCCGCCGATGCCGTCTGGTTGCGGTTGTTCAGCAGCACATAGCTGTAGGCCAGGTCGATCGTCGTCTTTTTTCCCAGATCGTAGCCGTACCCGATGTTGAACAGCTGCCGGTCGTTGCCCGGCAGGCGCGGCGAGAAATCCACCGCATTGATCGGCGACGGGTCGTAGACATAGCCGACACGGGCGCGCATGTTGGCGGCGAAATCCCACTCCGCGCCCAGCCGGAACGAGGTGGTCGCCTTCCAGTTCTCCGGAATCGTGCTGGTGGTGGCGCCCAATGCACCGGTCAGGGTCGACGGCACATAGTTCACGGTGATTTTGTCGAATGTCTTCCAGTTCACCCAATCGACGTCGGCACTGAGCAGCCACGCATCGGAGAGCCGGTAGGAGAGGCCGACATTGACCATGTCGGGAAAGGTGACGGAAGTCGAAGCGCTCGTCGATCCGGCAGCGGCCAACGGTCCGGCACCTATCGCTGTACCGTTGATCTTGGCCTTCACCCGGCTGCGGTAGCTGACGCCGAATCCGACTGGGCCGTCCTTGTACATGACGGCGACGTTACCGCCCCAGCCATCGCCATTGCCGCCCAGCAACAGGATCTGGTTGTCCAGGTGAACCTTGTTGACGTAGTAGTAGGTAGCGCCGACCGCGATGGAGAGCTTGTCGTTGATCCTGTATGCCACCGAGGGGTTGAAGTTCAGCATCTCGATCTGCGAGAACGTTACCGTCGCAGGAAACAATGCCGGCGTGCCCGTTGCCGTGAACGGTGCACCGGTGTTGCGCCAGTCGGTTGAAAGGCCGAAGGGGGTATTGATGCCCAGACCCAGGGCCACCGGCAGGGCGTCGGTGTTGTAGACCAGATAGCCCTGCGGCGTCACGAAGGTCTTCTTGTTGGCCGTGTAGGTTACACCCGTCGCCGGGGTAAACTTGTTGGTGGGCATGAGTACATCGAAACCAGCCGTACCGCTGATGCCTTCCTGGAAGGCGATGCCGGCCGGATTGAACCATAGTGCCGACGGATCATCGGCCAGACCGGTGAAGGCTCCGCCCATGCCTTCGGCGCGCGCCCCTTGCTCACCGATAAAGAAACCGCCGGCAAATACCGGCTGAGCCAGCAGCATGCATGCTGCAACGGACAAAACGATTCGTTTCATGCGATCCTCCTCCCCGATTCGAATAGAGGAAGATAAGTTCAATCGGTGCCGAAACGCAAGCAGGGAGCCTCAGAATCGCATCAGAAAACGCACAATCCGGCGGGTTGTCGTCGAAAAGAGTTTCTCCGAATAGAAGCTGCCCGCCGCCCGTTTTCCGGCTTCCGCCAGCGTCGGATACGGCGCAATCATCGTGGCCATGGCGCCGATCTTCAGTTTCTGCGACATGGCCAGCACCCACGGCTGGATCAGCTCGCCGGCATGCGGTCCGACGATCGTCGCACCGAGTATCCGCCCCGCGGACGTGCAGATCACCTTGATCCTCCCTTCCGTGCGCCGCTCGGCCTGCGCCCGGTCGTTGTCGGCAAAATCCCAGCGCAGGATGCGTACCTGTTCGCCGCGACTCGTCGCATCGGCCTCGGTCATGCCTACATGCGCCAGCTCCGGGTCGGTATAGGTCACCCACGGCACGGCGCTGTAGTTCACCTTCGCCGGCAACTTGAACAGCATGTTGCGGATGGCGATTCCCGCCTGATAGGCGGCCATGTGCGTGAACTGGAAGGGCCCCGCCACATCGCCGACGGCGAAAATGCGGCGGTTGCTGGTGCGCAGCCGGGCATCCGTCTCGACCCCCCTGGCAGAGTAACGCACGCCGGCCGCTTCCAGATTCAAACCGTCGACATTGGCCCGCCGGCCGGTGGCGATCAGCAGGTGGGTTCCGACGACGGAATGCTCCGTACCGCCCGCGACAAAACGGGCCTGAATACCGTTTGAAGCAACACCCGAATCAGGCCCGATGCCAAGCCCCGTTGCTCCCTCATGGATCGCGACCCCCTCTTCCCGAAGCCGCGCCAGCACGACCGCTGCCAGCTCCGGATCGTCCTTCGGAAGACAGCGCGCCGCCTCGATCACCGTCACCGCAGAACCCAGTCGCCGATGCGCCTGTGCCATCTCCAGGCCGATCGGTCCGCCGCCGATGACGATCAGGTGACCGATCGGATCGCGGTTGCCGAAAATGCTCTCGTTGGTGAGATACGGCACCTGATCGAGGCCGGAAATCGGCGGCACGAACGGCGATGAGCCGGTGGCCAGCACGAAATACTTCGCCCGGATGCGCTGCTCACCGGCCCGCAGTGTCCGCCGGTCGAGGAATGTGCCGGCGGCACGGATGACCGTCACGCCCAGCCCCTCGAAACGCTCCTGGGAATCGTTCGGCGCGATGGCGGCAATCACCTCGTGGACATGCCGATGCACGCCGGTCCACTCCGCCTGCGGCTCCTGGGCATGGATGCCGAACGCGCCGGCATTGCGCATGCCCTGTGCTTTCGCTGCAGCGGCCAGCAGGGCTTTCGAAGGCACGCAACCGGAATTCAGGCAGTCGCCACCCATCTCGCCCCTCTCGACCAGCGCCACCCTGGCTCCCATCTGGGCCGCACCCGCAGCGACCGTCAGGCCGCCGGAACCTGCCCCGATGACGCAGATATCCACCTTCAGCAACTCAGACATCGGACTTCTCCATCGCGGCATCCCGCCGGAACCGTTTGTAGGCCACCGGCAACAGCGCCAGCACGGCCAGGCCTGCCAATGCCCCAAGGATCTGTGGTGTCAGGATACCGCTGACGCTGAGCGAGCCTCCCTGATCCAGCACGTCGCCAATACCGGCACCGGCCAGCGCATAGACGAAGCCGGCCGGCATGATGCCGAAAAATGTAGCGAACACGTAAACGCGCAACGACACGCCCAGAAAGGCCGGCGCCAGATTCACCAGAAAGAATGGAAACAGCGGAATCAGCCGCAATACCAGCAAGTAACTTAGGGCATTGTCGGCGAAGCCCTGCTGCATGCGCTTAAGCCCCCCTCCCGCCTTGGCCAGCAGGAGATCGCCAACAGAAGTCTTGGCAATCAGGAACAGCAGCGTGGCGCCGATGGTGGCGCCGCTCACGGCATACAGCGTGCCGGCGGCCGCTCCGAACAGGAAACCGCCGGCGAGCGTCATCACCGTGGCGACCGGCAGCGAAAAGGCGACGACGACGATATAGACGACGATGTAGGCCAGTGGCGCCAGCAGTCGATGCTGCCCGACCCAACCGATCAGATCGGCCCGGTGATGCGCCAGTGCCTCGAGGCTGATGAAACGATCGAGGTGGAAAGCAAAGAAGAGTGCCAGCCCCACCAGCAACAGCACGACCGGCAATATCCGTTTCATCGATCCACCTCCTCGGAATTACCGATTGGTAGACGGATGGCCGGCAAACTTACAGGTCGAGCAGCATGCCGCCAGGATACTCCAGCGCCTCCTTGACAACGACCAGAAAGCGTACCGCATCGGCGCCATCGATCAGCCGGTGATCGTAGGAGAGCGCCAGATACATCATCGGCCGGATGACGATCTCGTCGTTCTCGACCACGGGCCGCTTCTGGATCGCGTGCATGCCGAGAATACCGCTCTGCGGCGGGTTGAGGATCGGCGTGGAAAGCAGCGAGCCGAAGACGCCTCCGTTGGTGATCGAGAAAGTGCCGCCCTTCAGGTCGTCAGGCATCAGGCCGCCGTCGCGTGCCTTGACGGCCAGATCGGCAATCCCCTTCTCAATAGCAGCCAGGCTGAGATTCTCCGCACCGCGCAACACCGGCACCACCAGCCCCTTGTCGGTGCTGACCGCGATGCCGATATCGGCGTAGTTGTGATAGACGATCTCATCATTCTCGATGTAGGCATTCAGTGCCGGATAACGGCCGAGCGCTTCGCAGACCGCCCGCACGAAAAACGACATGTAGCCCAGCTTGATGCCGTACTTCTTCTGGAAAGCATCACCGTAACGGCTGCGCAGCTCAGCGACCGCCTGCAGGTTCACCTCGTTGAAGGTGGTCAGCATGGCGGCGGTGTTCTGCGCCTCCTTCAGGCGCGTGGCGATGCGCCGGCGCAGGCCGCTCATCGGCACCCGCTCCTCGAGCCGGCCTTCGGCCGCCGGTTTCGGCGTCGGCTTCAGAGCCACCTTCGGCGCCGCCTTCGGGGATGCCGCCGCGGCTTGCGCAGGTTCCGGTTGTGCGGCCGGCTTCGTTTCCATCCGGGCCGGCTCGCTTTTGGCAGCTGGTTTGGCCGCTTTCGCTGCGGCCGGTTTCTTTTCGGCTTTCGGGGCCTTTGCCGGTTTCACGCTGGTGTCGATCAGGCCGATGACCTCGCCAGGCTCGACCGTGGCCCCGGCCTCCTTCAGGACCGATTTGAGCACACCGGTCTCGAAAGCGGTGATCTCCATGGTGATCTTGTCGCTCTCGATCTCGGCCAGCACGTCGTCGACCGCGACCTCGTCGCCCTTCTGCTTCAGCCAGGAGACCAACGTCGCTTCCGACTCCGATTCGCCGAGACTCGGCACCTTGATCTCAATGTCGGCCATGCTCCCCTCCCTTGATTTTGCCGCCGGCCAGCGCTGCATCGATCAATGCCTGCTGCTCCCTGGCATGCCGTTTCGCCGAACCGACCGCAGGAGCCGCCGCTGCAGGCCTGGCCAGATGATGAAGCTGCTGGCCGGCATGCAGGCAGCGTTCGATGCAGTGTTCGATCTGGAACCAGGCCCCCTGATTCTCGGGCTCCTCCTGCAACCAGACGATCTCGTTGGTCGCGGCGAACTGCGCTGTCACCTGCTTCAGTTCGTCGTACGGAAACGGGTAGAGGCGCTCGATGCGAACGAATGCCACATCGGTGATACCTGCCTCCTGGCGGGCGGCGAGCAGATCGAAATAGACCTTGCCGGAGCAGAGGATCAGCCGACGGGTGCGTGACGGCTGGATGGCCGCGTCCGTTTCGTCGATCACCGGCCGGAAACCGCCAGCGATCAACTCATCGCGGCTGGAGAACGACAGTTTCTGCCTGAGCATGCTTTTCGGCGCCATGATCACCAGCGGCTTGCGGGTGCGGATCATCACCTGACGCCTGAGCAGATGGAACAGCTGTGCCGGAGTCGTCGGATAGGTGACCTGCAAGTTGTGCTCGGCGCAAAGCTGCAGATAGCGCTCCAGCCTTGCCGAGGAGTGCTCGGCGCCCTGCCCTTCGTAGCCGTGCGGCAGCCACAGCACCAGGCCGCTCATACGGCTCCATTTCGATTCGCCAGCAACGATGAACTGGTCAATAATGCCCTGCGCATTGTTGGCGAAATCGCCGTACTGGGCCTCCCAGACCACCAGTGCACGCGGCTCGGCGATCGAGTAGCCATACTCGAAAGCCATCACCGCCATCTCCGAAAGCATCGAATCGACGACGATGAAATGCGACAGCTCGCCGTTCTCCACCTGCCGGAGCGGGATCATGCTCTTGCCGTTCTTCTGGTCGTATACCACCGCATGGCGATGGAAAAAGGTGCCGCGTCCGGAATCCTGCCCGGAAAGACGCACCCAGCCCCCTTCGTGCACCAGCGTCGCATAGGCCATGGTTTCGGCGCAGCCCCAGTCGACCGGCTCGTTGCCATCCATCATCTGGATGCGCGATTCGTAGATCTTCTCGATCTTCGGATGCAGCGAAAAGTCGGCCGGCAAACGGTGAACGGCCCGCACAACACTCTGCAGTGACTCGACCGCCACACCGGTTGCGGGTTCCACCGGATCGTTGGGCAGAAAACCTTCCCAGCGCCCCTGCAGGCTGTTCACCCGGGTCGGCGGCGGCCGGTCCTTGGCGCGGCGCACCTCCTCCATGCGGTTGCGATAGTCCTCGACCATCGCCTCGGCTTCGGCCTTGGACAGGATTCCGTCGCGGGTAAGGTAGTCGCGATAGACGTGCTCGACGGTAGGATGCTCGCTGATCTTGCGATACATCACCGGCTGCGTCACCTCCGGCGAATCGGCCTCGTTGTGTCCGTGCCGGCGATAGCAGACCAGATCGATGACGATGTCCTCATGGAAGTGGTTGCGATATTCGACGGCAATCTCGGTCGCCAGGCAGCAGGCCTCCGGATCGTCGCCGTTCACGTGCAGAATCGGTGCCTGCACCATCTTGGCGATATCCGTTGCGTAGACCGTGGAACGGGCATCGAACGGATTGACGGTGAAGCCAATCTGGTTGTTGATGACGATATGGATCGCGCCCCCCACCTTGAAGCCGCGCAGCTTGGAGAGGTTCAGCGACTCGGCGACCACACCCTGCCCGGCAAAGGCGGCATCACCGTGCATCAGCACGGGAATCACCTCGTGGCGGGCCTTGTCTCCACGACGGCACTGACGTGCGCGGACACTGCCAAGCACGACCGGCGTGATGGCCTCGAGATGCGACGGGTTGAAGCCCAGCGACAGGTGCACCACACCACCGGGCGTGCGCACGTCGGAGGAGAAACCGAGATGATACTTTACGTCGCCCTGTCCCTGTGCCGCCTCCTCGAAGTGGGCGCCCTCGAATTCGGAGAAGATGTCGGACAGCGATTTACCCATGATGTTGGCCAGCACATTCAACCGGCCACGGTGCGCCATGCCGATGATGATCTCTTTCGTGCCGAAACTGCCGGCACGCTGGACCAGCGCATCGAGCATCGGAATCAGGCTCTCGCCGCCCTCCAGCGAGAATCGCTTCTGGCCGGCGTAGCGCGTGTGCAGGAAACGCTCGAACTCTTCGGCATGCATGATGCGACCGAATATGTGTTTGCGGGTGTCGGCATCATAATCGGGGGTGGAGGCAACGCTCTCCAGCCGCTCCTGCAGCCAGTGCTTGCGGGCCGAATCGGTGATATGCATGAACTCGGGGCCGATGGAGCCGCAGTAGGTCCGTTTCAGGAGACCGATGATCTCCCCGAGCTTGCGCTGCCGCGAACCGCTCAGATCGCCGGTCGGAAACTCGGTCTGCAGATCCGCCTCGGACAACCCGTAGTAGGAAAGCTCCAGCTCGGGACTGGGGCGCGGTTGGTATAGCTGCAGCGGATCGAGGTTGGCGTGCAGATGGCCGTGCACGCGATAGGCATGGATCAGATAGAGCGCCCGCGACGGAAATTCGATGCCGCTGTAGAACGCCTGCGGTGCCGCCTCGGCCATGGCCGCATGGGCATGCGGCGCCATGCGCTGCAGCATGACCCGGTGCGACTTGCCGTTGATCCTGGCATCGTCATCGGTTCGCCACTGTTCGAAACGAGTTGCCCACTCGGCGGGCACCTTGGCGGGGTCGGAACGGAACTGATCGTAAAGCGTTTCGAGGTAGTCGCTGTTGGCACCGAACAGTTCGCTTTCCGGAATGGACGAATCCTGGCTCACAACACCCCCGTCACAATAAGACGGGTTATAGCGTATCAGCGGCGAAAGTAAAACAGCAGATACTGCGCCTCATGTGGCGCCGTAGCGCAGGCGGTACCAGACGAGTCCGAGATATTCGTGCAGAGCGTCGCCCGAATCGGCCAGCACGTTCCAGCGCGGCAGGAAGCTGCGCAGGTCGTAGGGCTCCCGCTCCTCGAGATATGCGCAGGGGGCCGGAATCACTTCCAGCCCCTGCCTGCGGAACACCCACACCGACCGGCGCATGTGGATGGCGGAGGTGACCAGCACGACGCGCGAAATTCCCGCGTGTGCCAGCATGGCCTTGAGCAGCGAGGCATTCTGCCAGGTGTTGTCGGCCGCCGATTCGGCATGGATCAGCGACTCCGGCACCCCGAAACGGATCAGCCAGCGCCGCATCACCAGCCCTTCCGGCTCGCTGGTGTCCGACAGCACGACGCCGCCGCTCGGATAGACCGGCAGTCCCGTATGGCGGGAGAGGTCGGCGGCATAGAGCGTACGCATCAGGGCATATTTGCCGAGGGCGTCCTGGCCGCCATATTCCGGTGCCTTCTCGTAGAGGCCGCCACCCAACAGCGCGATGGCGAGATTGCCGGACAGCAGGCGGTCGGCGGCCAGCGGCGGATATTCGCTCTCCAGCGGATGCACCAGCGCATCGCGTACCGGTTCGGTGGAGAGCAGCCAGGTCAGCAGCAGCGAAGCGGCCACCAGCCAGCGACCCCAGGCGCGCCGCCAGAAAATCAGGCCGGCGAGCCCCAGCAGGATCAGCCCGCCGGGCGGCAGCATCAGCTGCGAGATCGCCTTGCCGGCCAGCAGCATCAGGTGCCTGCTTCGGCCCGGCGGCCGGCGCGCACATTACGGACGACCAGCAATGCTTCGACCAGCACCCATACAGCCAGCAGCAGGATCGCTCCGCCGACGGCGGCCACCGTCCACTCGCCCTTGCCGATCGCCTCGAAGACCCCCATCAGCATGCCGGCGATGGTGGTGGAGAGCACCAGCAGCATCGGCAGCAGCGTATAGAGGATCGGCTTTTTCTTGCGATAAAGGTAGATGGTGACGGTCAACAGCGTCAGCCCGGCCAGGATCTGGTTGGTGGTGCCGAACAGCGTCCACAGAAACAGGCCGGCAGGCTTGCCCGCAACCTTGAAAAAGGCGAAGAAGCCGATGGCGGCAACCGCCAGCGCGGTCGCCAGGTAACGATTGCCGAGCACCTTCACGCCGAGGGTATGGCCGATCTCCTCGATATTGAAGCGCAACAACCGCGCGCCGGTATCGACGCTGGTCATGGCGAAACCGACCACCACGACGCTGATGAAGGCGGCCGCATAGTCGAGCGGCACGCCGAGCTGGTGGATGAAGTTGGCGTTACCCTGGATGAAGACACCGAGCTTCTGGTGCAGGCCGACCGCCTTGTCCCACGAGCCGTAGAAGTTCTCCCAGTCGGCGCGCGAGGAGAAGGCACCGGCGGTGGTGGCGAGTACGGCGAGCAGTGCGAGCAGGGATTCACCGATCATGCCGGCATAGCCGATAAACGGCGCATCGGTTTCGCGGTTCAGCTGCTTGGAAGTGGTGCCGGAGGCGACCAGGCCATGGAAACCTGAAACGGCACCGCAGGCGATGACGATGAACAGGAACGGCAATAGCGGCGGCGCGCCGACCGGATGCGGATTGACGGCAGGAGCCGCCCAGTCCGGCGCCAGGATGAAGAAGCCGATCAGCATCGAGAAGATGGCGAGATAGAGCAGCAGCGAATTGAGGAAATCGCGCGGCTGCAGCAGGAGCCAGACCGGCAACACGCTGGCAAGAAAGGCGTAGACGAGCAGGCTCCAGGTCCAGGTGGCGGCCGAGAAGCCGGTGATCGGCATCCCCAAACCCATCCAGGTGGTCACCAGCATCAGCACGAAACCGAGCCCGATCATCGGCCACATCGGCAGGTTGCGCTTGTATACGAGATAGCCGATCACCATGGCGATAAGCATCAGCGAATAGGTCGGGAAAACCGCCTCGGGATGCGCGGTAGCCGGGATATGCGCCGCGTCGGGTGCGGCGAACAGGCCGGAGATCACCAGTACGAAGACGCCCATGGCCAGTGCGACGAGGAAGAAGATCACCAGCAGGAACAGCAGCCTGGTGCGCGGGCTGATAACGTCGCGGGCGATGGTACCGACACTCTGACCCTGGTAGCGAACCGAGAGAACGAGGGCCGAGAAATCGTGCACCGCACCGATCAGCAGCGTGCCGAACACCACCCAGCAGAGCGCCGGCACCCAGCCCCAGATCACCGCGATGGCCGGACCCAGCATCGGGGCAAGGCCGGCGATCGAGGCGTAGTGATGGCCGAACAGGATGTACTTGTTGGCCGGCACGTAGTCGATATCGTCACGCAGCGCATGTGCCGGCGTCCGAGCCCCATGGTCCAGATCGAAAATCTTGCGAGCCAGAAACCCTTTGGCATAGAAACGGAAAAAGACCAGATACAGACTCAATACCAGGATAGCCATCACGACCGGCGACATCTTGCTCCTCCCTGCCGCAGATTACGGGTGCGGTTTCATTCGCGGCGGGCTACTCTAGAGCGCATTTGAAAAACTGCATCCCTGCACTTTTTCAAGACGCATATGCAAAAGCGCGATTTTGCATATGCTCACAAGGCTGATGACGTAAACATCAGGCCTTGGCAGGCCATCCATGGCCTGCATGGGTACCCTGATTTTTCTAGTGTATCCATGCGCAATTCCATCGTGCATAGGAGTCCATCGATGATTCGTGGCCTGATGATCGCAATCTGCCTGCTGTCGGCAACCGCCTGCCAGCAACAGACGAGCAAACCCGAGGCGCCGCAGGCCACAAGCCCGGTGGTCGCCAAGGTGGGCGGCGTCGCCATCCATGAATCCGACATCGATACGGAAATGGAACTGCTGCCCGAAGAGCTGCGCCATCTCAAATCCGACCCAGAGGCACGCAAACGCGTGCTGGCAAGCCTGATCCGCCGTCAGGTCCTCAGCCAGAAAGCGGAGGAGCTGGGGCTCGATACCGATCCGCGCGTCCATCAACGCATCGAGCGGGCCCGCAACAGCATCCTGATCCAGGCCGTCGAGGACTGGCAGATGACGAACCTGAAAACGCCCACCGAAGCCGAGATCAAGCAATACTACGACACGCATCGCGACGAGTTCACGGTGCCCGAGCAGATCCATGCCCGTCACATCCTGGTCGCCACGGAAGAACAGGCACAGCAGATACTCAAGCTGCTGAAGCGGCCGAACGCGGACTTTGCCGCCCTGGCAGCCCAGTATTCGCTCGACGACAGCAACAAGTCACGGGGCGGCGACCTCAACTGGTTCTCGCGTGGCATGATGGTGAAATCGTTCGAGGATGCCGCCTTTGCACTGCAGAACCCCGGCGACCGCACGGGCCCTGTGAAAACCGAGTTCGGCTGGCACATTATCGAACTGCTGGGCAAACGTCCGGCCAGCCTGAAAAGCCTCGACGAGGCTCGAGAGGAGATTTACAACTCGCTGGTGGAAGCCCAGCTGAATGCCTGGATCGACGATCTGACCTCGCACGCCTCGGTCCATATCCTCTTGCCGGCCTATGCCAACTCGGAGAAGCTGAAACTCCAGCCGGAACCGATCACGAACCCGTAATCCCCCGGTGATTCTGGAACCAGCATCACGACAAAAACCAGATAACCGGTTACAATAGGTCGCATGAATCTGCGCCATGAGCTGCTGACGATCGCACCGGCCACCTTCGAAGCCCTGATCTCCAAGGGCACCGAGAAGCGCTATGAGGCGGGTGCCAGATTGCCGGGCCTGGAACAGGGCTTCGACGGCATTCGCCTGATCGAGGCAGGAAGCATCGCCGTGCTGGCCGAGGTGGAGAAGAAACAGGTCCCCGTCTACGAGTACGAGGCCGGTGAAGCCCTGGGCGTTCGCGCCATGCTGCTGCCCGACAACAAGCCGGCCATCGTCTGGCAGGCCGTTTCAGACGCTACGGTCATCGAACTCGATCACGATACGGTGCGCGAGATCCTCGACCATGATGACGGCCAGCTGCGCGCCTTGTTCGAACGGGCCGCGCACCTGCGCGACCTGGAGATCCTGCTGGCGGTTCACCCGCTGTTCCACACGCTGCCGCAAAAGGAACGCAACCGGCTGTTCGAACTGTCGCAACCGAAATCCATCGCGCCGGGCGAACGGCTGATCGAGCGCGGCAAGATCAACGACTCGCTCTATCTGATCACACATGGCTCCCTGGACATCGTCAAGAATGGCCAGGTCGTTGCCAGCAAGCAGACCGGCGACGTGCTCGGCGAGATCTCGGCCCTCGGCTTTGCCCCCACCGCCGATGCGGTTGCTTCGGGCTGGACGGAAGTGCTCGCCTTCAATCGCGAGCACATCATGAAAAGCTGTGAGGACTACCCGGAATTTGCCGGCGCCATCGGCTCTATCGGCCTGACCGGCATCATGGGCTGACCCAGCCGGCGAGCTGGGCTTCCGCCACATCGGCCAGTGCCCGAATATGGGTGGCCGAATCGTTCAATGCCGGGATATAGCGTAGTTGCCGGCCGCCGCTGGCCGTGAACAGGTCGCGGTTCTGGATGGCGATCTCCTCGAGCGTCTCCAGGCAGTCGGCGGAAAACCCCGGGCAGATGACATCGACACTGCCGATCCCCTGCCCTCCCCACTCCCGCAGCGTCGCATCGGTATAGGGTTCCACCCACGGCTCGCGGCCGAATCTCGACTGGAATGTCAGAACGGCCCGTTCCTCGGACAGGCCGAGCGCTTCGCGCAGCAGTTGCGCGGTCTTGCGGCAGTGGCAGGGATAGGGGTCGCCGGCCCTGAAATAGCGCTCGGGAATGCCATGGAACGACATCAGCAACCGCTCCGGCTCTCCATGCTGCGCCCAGTAGTCGCGCACGCTGGCGGCCAGCGCCTCGATGTAGGCCGGATGCTTGTGGTAGCCGTCGATCAGGCGCAGTGCCGGCACCCGCCGCCAGCTTCTCAGCACGTCGGCCACCGCATCGAAGGTCGAACCTGTGGTCGTCGCCGAATACTGCGGATAGAGCGGGAATATCAGGATGCGCCGGCAGTTCTTTTCCCGCAGATATTCCAGCCCGGCTCGGATCGACGGCTCGCCGTAACGCATGGCAAGCCCGACGTGCAATTCGCCTTCGATCCTGTTGCGCAGCTCTTCTTCCAGCTGCCGTTGCTGTCGTCGGCTCACCTCCAGCAGCGGCGATCCGGCAACAGTCCAGATCTTCTGGTAGGCGTGGGCCGATTTCGACGGCCGCGTGTTGAGGATAATGCCGTTGAGGATGAGCCACCACAGCCAGCGCGGCTGCTCGACGACGCGCGGATCGGAAAGGAATTCCTTCAGGTAACGGCGCACCGCCGACGTCGTCGGGGCATCGGGGGTACCGAGATTGGTCAGCAGGATGCCGGTCGCCAACGGCCGGTCGTGATCGAAACTTTTCTGGGCGCTGAATGGCATGGCTCCTCCCGACGACCGCAGCCTAGCAACAGGTCGCCCCCAAGTCAGGCCAAGCGTCAACGACCGTCGCATGCGCCATACTTGAAGCTGCCGCGAGACTTGAAAACCCCCGATACAGGAGGGATGTATCTACCTGGTCGATGATCAGTACACCATCGCCAGTATCGCTACCTTCCCATGGGTCGGTGGCCTCGACACTTTCCAGATGTACTGGGGCTCGACGACTGCGGCAACGCTGAGCGCTGGTACGGTCGTTGCGCCGCCCGTGCTGCAGCCATCCGCGGCGCCAGGATCTGTGCGGTGAAATAAGTCACGTCAGACAAGCCGAATACCTGACTAGTTAAGTCGGATATTGTGTGCTTAACTGCTGATACAGAGATGCTCAAGGAGGTGTGCCATGTCAGAAATTCACCAGGCCATTGATCAGTATCTCGAAGCGGTGGAACGGGTTTACGGACCGGATTACCGGCAACGGACGCAGGTATCCTTCGGGGGCGGTCATTACGTGACGATCAAGCACCCCGACACCCGGGAAGGCGAAGTCATCCCCGTCGGCCATCTGGCATTGATGACCGAGAATTTGATGGCCAAAGGGAAGTAAGCAGGTGGCCTGCCGGCCGAAGCAGTGCCAAACATGGATGTTATTCGCCAGTCGCAATGTCTGACCAGCGCTCGAACATCGCCGCCTGTCCAGCATACTGCCCGGCGGGGTCGGTGAGGCTCCAGACCACGGCGTTCTCAATCCGGAAACGGTGGCCGGTGGACGATATCCGGATTCCTGCATAATCGTCGATATAGCCTGCCTGGCTGACACGCTGCAGCAGCCGGGCTCGCTCCTCCTGGTTCGGAGCCTCGGCGGAAAGACGCGACGGCAGGCATGTGAACTGCTGCCAATCCATCTCGAACAGGCGCAAGGCGGTCAGGTTGCCGTAGTTGAATACCGGATCCGGCTCGACGCCATGCGATACCAGGGCAAACGGCGCCTGCCAGACGGCTCGCGCCGCTTCAACCGAACCCGGTGGCGCCGCCACCGGCCGCCGACCGGTCAGTCGCGCAAGGCTTTCCAGCAACAGCCCGACATGCCGGACCTGAAAGCCGTTCGACTCCGCCGGAACCTCCGACAAACTCAGCCGAGCCGCTCCAGCATACGCTGGCCGAGCAGCGTCGGATTATGTTCGATAGTGACGCCGGCTGCTGCGAGTGCAGTAAATTTCGCCTCGGCCGTCCCCTTGCCGCCGGAGATAATGGCGCCGGCATGCCCCATGCGCTTGCCGGCCGGGGCCGTGGCACCGGCGATGAAGGCGACCACCGGCTTTGTCATGTGCTCGCGGATGTATTCGGCCGCATGCTCCTCGTCGGCACCGCCGATCTCGCCGATCATGATCACACCCTCGGTCTGCGAATCAGCCTCGAACAGCTGCAGCGCATCGATGAAGTTCATGCCGTGGATCGGGTCGCCACCGATACCGATACAGCTGCTCTGGCCGAGTTTCGTCGCCGTCAGCTGCGCCACCGCTTCATAGGTCAGCGTGCCGGAACGCGAAACGACGCCGACACGTCCCGGCAGGTGGATATGACCGGGCATGATACCGATCTTCGCCTGGCCCGGCGTGATGATGCCGGGGCAGTTCGGACCGATCAGCACGGTATCGAGCCCGCGGATCGACGCCTTCACGCGCAGCATGTCGAGCGCCGGGATGCCCTCGGTGATGCAGACGACCAGCCGGATGCCGGCTTCTGCCGCCTCGATGATCGCATCGGCGGCAAATTTCGGCGGCACGAAGATCACCGACGCCTCGGCGCCAGCTTCGCTCACCGCATGACGCACCGAATCGAATACCGGCCGCTCCAGGTGCGTCTGGCCGCCCTTGCCGGGCGTGACGCCGCCGACGAAGTTGGTGCCGTAGGCAATCATCTGTTCGGAGTGGAAACTTCCCTGCTTGCCGGTGAAGCCCTGGCAGATCACGCGTGTGTTGTTGTCCAGCAATACGCCCATCTCAGACTCCCCGTGCCGCGGCCACAGCCATTTCGGCTGCCTGATCGAGATTGTCGGCCCAGCGCACGTCGAGGCCCGCCTCGCGCACGATCTGCCGTCCCTCCGCCTCGTTGGTACCGACCAGACGCATCACCACCGGCACGGACATCGGAACGGTCCTGATCGCATCCAGCAGGCCGTTGGCGATAATGTCGCAGCGCACGATGCCGCCGAAGATATTCACGAGGATCGCTTTCACGTGCTTGTCGGAGAACAGCAGCTTGAACGCCTCGGAGACCGCCGCCACCGTCACGCCACCGCCGACGTCGAGGAAGTTGGCCGGCTTCTCACCCTTCAGCTGGATGATGTCCATCGTCGCCATAGCGAGCCCGGCGCCGTTAACCATGCAGCCGATATCGCCGTCCAGTGCGATATAGTTGAGGCCCGCCTTCGCCGCTTCGGTCTCGCGCGGGTCCTCCTCGTCGGGATCGCGCATGGCGGCGATCTCCGGCTGGCGATAGAGACCGTTGTCGTCGGCGACGAACTTGGCATCGAGCGCGATCAGTTCACCTTCCTCGGTCAGCACCAGCGGATTCAGCTCCAGAAGACTCGCATCGCGTTCGGTGAAGGTACGGTAGAGGCTGGCCGCGAGTTCCTGAACTTCCGCATGCTTGTCGCCCAGTCCCAGAAAATCGGCCAGCTGCGCGGCAACCTCGGCCGTCACGCCCCCGGATGGTACGGGAATCGTCGCAATCTTCTCCGGCGTTTCGGCGGCCACCGCCTCGATATCCATGCCGCCGGCGGGACTGGTCACGAACGACACGCATTCGTTGTCACGATCGAGCAAGAGGCTTAGATAGAATTCGCGGGCGATCGCCAGCCCCTCCTCGATATAGACCTTGTGCACGCGCTTGCCCGCCGCCCCCGTCTGTTTGGTCACCAGGGTGCTGCCGATCAGGCTGCCTGCCGCCTCGCGCACCGCCTCGACCGATCGGCACAGACGCACGCCGCCCGCCTTGCCGCGGCCGCCCGCATGGATCTGCGCCTTCACCACCCAGACAGAGCCCCCGAGGGATTCGGCAGCCTCTGCGGCCTCGTCGGCGGTGAGCGCCAACCGGCCACGCGGTACCTGTACGCCGAACGACTGCAATACCTGTTTGGCCTGATACTCATGGATATTCAATGCAATTCCTCCAGCGCCGTGACCGCTCCGGCAACAGCGGCGGCCAATCTAGCAGGGCAAGCTAGCAATAACTGTTTCCGGATTTAACAACGGGATCAGAACAGACCGAGCGCATCGACCTCGGTCACCAGTGTCTTCACGGCTTCCAGCGACCGTCCCATCGCCACCTGTTCGTCCGCCGTCAGGTCGAGTTCGATGACCCCTTCCATGCCGCCGCCACCCAGCTTGCACGGTACGCCCATGAAGTAGCCGTCGACACCGTACTCCCCGTCCAGGCAGACCGCACAGGGCAGGATACGATTCTTATCCTTCAGGATCGCCTCGGCCATCTCCACGACAGCTGCCCCCGGCGCATAGAAGGCCGAGCCGGTCTTCAAGAGCTGCACGATCTCGGCACCGCCCTGCGCCGTACGCTGGCTGATCGCCTCGATGCGGTCGGCCGGCAAC
>DATLWR010000032.1:0-2633 GCA_035576205.1 Mariprofundaceae bacterium | reverse complement strand
TTCCCAACCCGGCGCACCATCCCGCGGGGGATTTCGCGTTAGCGGGCCAGCAGGTTTGCGACAGCGGCGAGCCACGTTTCACCTATGCCGGCGTGTCGGTGTGGGACGATGCCGTATTCCGCAGCCTGCCGGCCAACGAAGCCTGGCCGCTTGTGCAGCCGATCCGGCAGTTGCAGGGGCAGGGGCTGTGCCACGGCATGCTGCATCGCGGCGTCTGGCTCGATATCGGCCGGCCGCAGGATCTGATGCGGGCGCGCAGGCTGTTAACCATCGGCTATAATGCGGTCGGATGACGGGAGGACGAGGGGAAATGCGTGGCGGATATCCGGAGGTCGTGATGCGTGCTCTGCTTGGTGTGCTGATGCTGGTGGGCTGGATGAATGCCGCTGCGGCGGCCGATATGCAGGTCGAGGTCAGTTTTCCGGCGGATTTCTCCGCCGCTCCCGACGGCAAGGGGGATGTTGCGTTGAAGGTCGAGGATGCGCGGGACGACGACCAGCTGGGCAAGAGTGCCGATGGAGAGCCCCTGCAGCCGACGCAGGATCTGGCGAAGTCGCTGTATGATTTGATCGCCGCCGACCTGAAACAGGCCGGCTTCAACGTGGTGTCGTATGCCCCGGGCTCGCCGCAGGGGCTGATCATCCGGATCGACAGCCTCAAATACAGCGAGAACCGCAACATGTTCAAGACCCGGGCCGAGGTGAAGTGCGCGCTGGTCGTCGATATGGCCAGCGTCGATACGACCTACACCTTCCGTTCCAGCGTCTCCGACGAATATGCCTGGAAGCCGACCGCCGACAAGCGCGGTGCGCTGATCGGCAAGGCCCTGGCCGGGGCCTTGCAGGCGGCATTCGACGAACCCGATATCGACGAGGCGCTCGGCGTTTCCCAATAACACCTCCCAACCGCCTTGCCGTTCCGGCGGCCATGGACTTAACTGCAATGGGTATCCCTGCGGCAGGAGGCGATCCATGGCCAAGGTTCTGGTGCTCGACTACAGCATGTACGGACATATCGAAACGATGGCGGGGGCGGTGGCCGAAGGTCCCCGCTCGGCGGATGGTGTGAACGTGACGGTCAAACGCGTGCCGGAGCTGATGTCGCCGCAAGCGGCGAAGCTCACCAGGAAACTCTGCGTATGAGTCAGCGTTACCTGTTCGGTTTCGTCGCCGGTTTCTTCGCCACGCTGATCTTCCACCAGTTCGCACTGGCCGGGCTGTGGCATCTCGGCTTCGCTCCCTTCGCACCGTTCTCGATGAAACCAACCTGGCCATTCGGCGTGCCGGCGATGCTGTCGCTCGCCTTCTGGGGCGGTGTCTGGGGCATCGTTTTCGTCATGGTGCACGGCTGGTTTCCGCGCCGCGCCGGTTACTGGTGGGCGGCATTTCTGTTCGGCGCCATCGCGCCGACGCTTGTGGCGCTGCTGGTGGTGATTCCGCTGAAGGGCGGCGCGGTCGGCGGCGGCTGGCACTGGCATCTGCTCGTCACCGCCTTCCTGGTCAACGGCGCCTGGGGTGTGGGCACAGGCCTGATCTACAAGATGCTGCCGGGGCGCACATGAGCCTGACCGAGTCGCAACTGCAATCGATCATGCCGCGCTGCGACACGGCCGCCTGGTGCGGGTCGCTGAACACGGCCATGGAGCGCTTCGAGATTACGTCGCCACAGCGCATGGCTGCCTTCCTGGCGCAGGTGGCGCACGAGTCGTCCGAGACCACGCGGCTCACCGAAAATCTCAATTACCGGGCCGAGCGGCTGGTCGCCGTCTGGCCGCGGCGTTTCCCGACCGTCGGGGCAGCCGCACCCTATGCCGGCAACCCAGAGAAGCTGGCCAACCGTGTCTATGCCGGGCGCGGCGGCAACGGCGACGAGGCCAGCGGCGACGGCTGGCGTTACCGGGGCCGTGGCCTGTTCCAGCTGACCTTCAGGGACAATTACCGTCTGGCGGCCGATGCACTCGGGTTGTCGCTGCTGGAACAGCCCGATCTGGTTGCCGCGCCCGAGGCCGCGTCGTTGACGGCGGCGCATTACTGGCACCGGCTGGGTCTGAATGCGCTGGCCGATCACCAGCCGGGCGACGACGATGAAAAGGATTTCGAGCAGATCTCGATCCGCATCAACGGCGGCCGCGTGGGGCTGGCCGAGCGCAAACGTTATTGGAACAAAGCCAGAGCCGTTCTGGAAGGTTGAGGGAGGCATTCATGCTGGGGTTATCTCCGTCCCTGTTGCTCAGGGGCTTGATCATCCTTCTTGTGCTGGGATTGGGGACGGCCCTGTACCTTGAAATCAAGAAGGCCGGTGCCAACGAGCAGAAGATCGTGAATCTGAACGACCAGATACGCACGCTCAACGAGGCACTGCAGCGCGAGCAGGCGATAAGGGCGGCGGATCAGAAGGCGCTCGGGGATCGCGATGCGACGATCGATCAGATCAATGCATCGCATCGCCAGCAAGTCACGCAACTGGAAAAGGCCTTGAAGGTTGTAAGTCCATCCGACGAGTGCATCGATAAAACGATGCCGGCGAAGATCCAGGAGGCCGTATTCGGGCCGGCCGGGACGAAGTGAGAACAGCATGAGGAAATTCAATCGGTTTATCCGTTTTGTTTCGGCATCAGGCCTGCTGATGCTGGC
>DATLWR010000031.1:0-22890 GCA_035576205.1 Mariprofundaceae bacterium | reverse complement strand
GGACTGGAGCGACGCGCTGTTCATCGGCGTGGTTCTGATGATCAACGCGGTGATCGGCACCTTCCAGGAGCTGTCGGCGAACCGTGCCGCGGCCGCCCTGCGGCAACTGGTGCCATTGCACTGCCGCGTACTGCGCGAGGGCGAAACCTACGAAATCGAGGCAGCCGGACTGGTTCCGGGAGACATCATCCTGCTTGAATCAGGAGACCGTATCCCGGCCGATGTCCAGCTACTGGCCTGCAACGACCTGAGGGTCGACGAATCGTTGCTGACCGGCGAATCGCTGGCCGTTGGCAAGAATCCGGCGGCCAGCATCCCGGATACCGCCCCGCTCGGCGACCGGGCGAACATGCTGTTTGCCGGCACGATCATCGATCGTGGTCGTGCACAGGGAGTCGTGGTCGATACCGGCGATCGCACGGAGCTGGGCAGGATCGCAGCCGAAGTGCTGGGCCAGGAGTCGGCCAAACCACCGCTGATCGTGCGCATGGAGTCCCTCAGCCGCTGGATCTCGATCGCCATGAGCACCGTGATCGTCGTTATGGTGGTGGTTGCCGTGCTGCGCGGCATGCCGGTCGTCGACACCATCCTGTTCGGCGTAGCACTTGCCGTAGCCGCCATTCCGGAAGGGCTGCCGGTCGCTGTCACCGTGGCACTGGCGGTAGCACTGCGGCGCATGGCCAGAAGGCATGTAATCATCCGCAAGCTGGTGGCCGTCGAGGCGCTCGGATCCTGCACGGTGATCGCCGCCGACAAGACCGGTACGCTCACCATCAACCGGCTGACGGCGACACGCATCGTCACCCCGGACGAAACGACCTGGGAGATCAGCGGCCAGGGGCTGGAACCGGAGGGTTCCTTCTTCCATCTCGGGGGTCAGCCATCGGCAGCGGACCGTGAGCTTGTCGAGCGTCTCAGCCGTGCGGCGGTACTGGCCGGCAACGAGGCTTTCCTGGGCCGCCGCAACGGCAGCTGGAGCAGCCACGGCGATGCCGTCGATATCGCCCTGCTGGTGATGGCCCACAAGGCCGGCATCGTCAAGGCCGAGGAGCTGAACAGCTTTCCGCAACTCGCTGCCATTCCCTTCGAGTCGGGCCGCCTGTTCGCCGCCGGCCTCCACGACATCGGTGGCAAGAGGATCGCCTTCGTGAAAGGAGGGGTCGAACGCATCCTGCCGATGTGCAGCCTCATGGACTCGACCGCCGGTGCCGTTCCCGTCGATCGGCAGCGCATCGAGCAGCAAGCGGCAGTCTTGAGCAACAGCGGTTTCCGGGTCCTGGCCGTTGCGGAAGGATCTGTCGAACTGCAAGCCGGACAGACCTTCTCGGAGGAGCATCTGCGCGGACTGACGCTGCTCGGACTCATCGGCATGGAAGATCCGCTGCGCGAGGAGGCCAAGGCATCCATCCGGCAGTGCCATGATGCCGGTATTCGGGTGGCCATGCTGACCGGCGACCATCCGGATACCGCTTTCACCATTGCCCGCGAGCTGGGCATGCTCCAGGAGCGCAGCGAGGTAGTCACCGGCCAGCAGCTGCATGCGGCGGGCGAGACGCCGGCATTCGACGCACTGGTGGCGAAGGCCCCGGTATTCGCCCGCGTCGAGCCGCAACAGAAGTACGCCATCGTCCGCTCGCTGATGGCGGGCGGCCACTTCGCCGCCGTGACCGGCGACGGTGCCAACGATGCGCCGGCCCTCAATGCCGCCAATGTCGGGGTCGCCATGGGCAAGAGCGGTACCGACGTGGCGCGGGAAACCGCCGACATCATCATCACCGACGACAACATCGCCTCCATCGTCGCCGGCGTCGAGGAAGGGCGCATCGCCTACGCCAACATCCGCAAGGTCGTCTTCCTGCTGTTCGCCACCGGCGGCGCCGAGCTGGTGCTCTGCACGCTGACGTTGCTGGCCGGCCTGCCCCTCCCGCTGGTTGCCGTACAGCTGCTGTGGCTGAACCTCGTCACCAACGGCATCCAGCATGTCGGCCTCGCCTTCGAGCCGGCCGAAGGCGACGAGCTGCGGCGGCGACCGCGGCCACCGCAGGAACCGATATTCAACCGCCCGATGATCGAGCAGGTGCTGTTGTCCTCGCTGGTCATGGGAGCGGTCGCCTTCGGCTACTTCGACTGGCTGCTCGCCCGCGGGGCAAGCCTGGAGGAGGCGCGCAACCACGCGCTGCTGCTGATGGTGCTGTTCGAAAACGTGCACGTTTTCAACTGCCGTTCGGAAACGCAGTCGCTGTTCGCCCATAACCCGCTGCGCAACCGCATGTTGCTCATGGTGGTGGCCGGCGCCCTCCTGATCCATGTCGGCGCCATGCACCTGCCGGGGCTCAATAGCATGCTCGGCATCGCACCGATCGCCGCCGGCCAGTGGTGGCTGCCGCTAGTACTGGCGCTGACCGCCTTCCTGCCGGTTGAGCTGCTGAAGTGGCTGCGCCGCCGGAGGACTGGCCGGGCCTAGTGGCTTCTCGGCTGGCGGCCTAACTTCTTCTCCAGCTCCAGCACCATCCTTGTTGTCTGCACCACCGTGTCCGGGTTGAGACTCATCGAATCGATGCCGATCTCCACCAGATAGGCTGCCATCTCCGGATAATCGGAAGGCGCCTGCCCGCAGAGGCCGGAGTGGCGCTTGTTGCGGCGTGCACCCTCCACGGCCATTTTGATCATCTGCTTCACACCCGGATCGCGCTCGTCGAAATCGAAAGAGACGATCTCCGAATCGCGGTCGACACCGAGGGTGAGTTGGGTCAGGTCGTTGGAGCCGATGGAGAAGCCGTCGAAATGCTTGGCGAACTCGTCGATCAGGATGACGTTGTTGGGAATCTCGCACATCACGTAGATCTCCAGTCCGCCCTCGCCTCGCTTCAGGCCGTTGGCGGCCATTGTCTCCAGCACCTTGACCCCCTCCTCGACCCGGCGGCAGAACGGGATCATCAGCTTCAGGTTCGTCAGCCCCATCTCCTCGCGCACCCGCTTCATCGCCCGGCACTCCAGCGCAAAGCCCTCGGCATAGGCCGGATGGGCGTAACGGGAGGCTCCGCGGAAACCGATCATCGGGTTCTCCTCGGTCGGCTCGAAGCCGCGGCCGCCGAGCAGCGAGGCGTATTCGTTCGATTTGAAATCGGAAAGACGCACCACCACCGGCTTCGGCCAGAAAGCGGCAGCGATGGTCCCGACCCCCTCGGCGAGCCGCTCGACGAAATAGTCGGCCGGTGAAGCAAAGTGGCGGGTCAGCTGCTTCAGCTCCTCGCGCACCTTGGCATCTGCAACCTTGTCCGGATGCAGCAGCGCCATCGGATGCGCCTTGATCGATTCGTTGATGATAAATTCCATGCGCGCCAGCCCCACCCCGTCGTTGGGCAGGAAACTGGTCTTGAAGGCGATCTCGGGATTGCCGAGGTTCAACATGATGTGAGTAGCCGGCCGTGCCAGTTCCTCGAGGTTAGTCTCTTCCACCTTGAACGGAATTTCGCCCGCATAGACCCTGCCGACATCGCCCTCGGCACAGCTGATGGTCACCGTCTCGCCGCTGGTCACGTCGGTCGTGGCCGAGCCGCAGCCGACCACGGCCGGGATGCCCAGTTCGCGGGCGATGATCGCCGCATGGCAGGTTCGGCCGCCACGGTTGGTGACGATAGCGGACGCCACCTTCATCACCGGCTCCCAATCTGGCGTCGTGTTGTCGGCCACCAGCACCTCGCCCGGCCTGAATTCATTGAGATGTGCGAGATCCGTAATCACTCTCGCCTTGCCGCAGCCGATCTTGGTGCCGACGGCGCGGCCGCTGGCCAGCACCTCGCCCTTGCCCTGCAGCCGGTACTCCTCCAGCACCTGCGCAGTACGCTGAGAAGCGACCGTTTCGGGGCGTGCCTGCACCATGTAGAGCTTGCCGTCGAGGCCGTCCTTCGCCCATTCCATATCCATCGGCTTGTGGTAGCCGGCCTTGGCGCTGTAATGATTCTCCACCTTGATCGAGTAGTCGGCGAGTGTGAGCACATCCTCGTCGCTGATGCAGTAAAGTTCACGATCCTCCTTCGGCGTGGAGATGTTTCGGATCGGTTCGCGCGTACCGCCCTCGGCATAGATCATCTTGATCTTCTTGGCTCCCAGGGCGCGGCGCAGCACCGCCCGGTGCCCTTTCTCGAAGGTCGGCTTGTGCACGTAGAACTCGTCGGGGTCGACGGCCCCCTGCACGACGTTCTCGCCCAGGCCGTAGGAACCGGTAATGAACACCACGTCCGGGAAACCGGTTTCGGTATCGAGCGAGAACATCACACCGCTGGCGGCGAGATCGGAGCGAACCATCTTCATGATGCCGATGGAGAGTGCCACCTTGAAGTGGTCGAAACCCTGGTCGATGCGGTAGTGGATCGCGCGATCGGTGAACAGACTGGCGAAACAGCGACGGCACGACTCCAGAAGCTCCTCGTCGCCCTTGATGTTCAGGTAGGTGTCCTGCTGGCCGGCAAAACTGGCCGTCGGCAAATCCTCGGCGGTGGCCGACGAACGCACGGCCAGGCTCAGGCTCTTGCCGTACTCTTTCTGTAACTTGTGATAGGCATCGAGAATCTCAGCCTGAAGATCGTCCGGCAAGCCGGCGCCGTAGACGAGATTGCGGGCTTGCCGGGCACGCGTGGCCAGATCGTCGACATCGTCCGGATCCAGTTCGTCGAGGATGCCATGCAGCTTGTCCCACAACCCCTCCAGCACATAGCGGTAGGCCTCGGCAGTGATCGCGAAACCGTTGGGCACCAGCACCCCTTGCGGCACCAGCTCCTGATAGAGCTCGCCGAGCGAGGCATTCTTGCCGCCGACCAGCGGCACATCCTCCAGCGTGATTTCGTCGAACCAGCGGATATATCGGGCTTTATTGTTCACGGAGCACTCCCCCATCCTGGAATCTTCGGCCATATTTAGTATAGGAAAGCCTGACGGTAATTCGCTACAGCAATTTGCATTGGGGCGGCCGTCAGCGGCCATTCAGCAGCCGGTATTGCCGCCACAGCCAGTACCCGCCCCAGATCATGGCCGCCAGCATGATCATGCTGCCCGAAAACTGCGCGATTCTTGCCAGCGTGTGGTCATAACGGAGCAAACCGCTCTCGCTGAGAATGAACTCCCAGTCATGAAATCCGTATGGCGCCTCATGGCCGACATTGCCGCCGACCAGGGGCAACGACAGGCTGCGGGCATCGTTGATATACGGCGCCATATCCAGAAAGTTCTCGCCGAACCACCATAGACACACGGCTGCGCCGAAGGCGTCACGGGTCTTGAAGCGCAAGACGAACAGGCACACCAGAGGCATTAGCAATTGGCCCAGGCTACCGCCCAGCGACGTCATGAACCTGCCGAAGGGTCGGAAAATGATGTGGCCGGCTTCATGGAACGGCAGGTTGACCAGATGCAGGAAACTGGCGCCGGCGGCATTGGAGGCCAGCGGTGCCGGAATCAGGTGCCAGCTGAACCAGGCTATAAGCACCAGCACGAACACCCGGCCATAGAACAGCAACGGATTGGCCGCATCGGGAACGGGAATATCGGAAAGTTTGGGTTGCACGCCGGTCCGTCTCCTGCCTCAAGCGCATCCTTCGTCAGCATATGGGCATGGAAAGTATAGAGAGGGCTGGCTGCGGTGTGCCATGGCCAGGATGCAAAAAGAAAAAAGGGCCACGTTACCGTAGCCCTTTTTCTTCATGTGGCGCACCCGGAGCGATTCGAACGCCCGACCCTCAGATTCGTAGTCTGATGCTCTATCCAGCTGAGCTACGGGTGCGTGTTGTTTCCCTCTTGCGAGGCGGGCTGAACACTAATGGTCTTCAGCCAAAGTTTCCATTCCGGATCGTCGAGTCCGAACATCTCCGGAAAATCTGCGTAGAGCCAGCCGCGGTAGGCAACCTTGCCATCCCGGCTGATCTCGACGAAGGCGGCGGCATTATCCACATTCGGATCATCAAGGAAAGCCCCGGATTGAATCCTTAGTCCCTTCGCCAAACCCAGCAGTTTCACCTTCCAGCCCTGCAGATCGGCCTCTTCGCCCATCGACAGTTTCATCTCGAAGGTGCGGGTCGTGGTCTTCTGCAACCAGACCAGACTTGCCGAGCCATGCTGCGACGTGGCCCACTCCGGCAGAGCCTGCTCGTCCACCTGCGTACCGTGTGGGTCGGCCGGTGCCTCCAGAGGAATCTGCCACTGCAGCTGCTCCTCGGGCTTTTCCTGGTTACCGCAGCCGGCCAGCGAAGCAGCCAGCAGCAGAGCCACCAGGAATACGGCGGAGCGATTCCGGCCAATCCGCTTACGCATCATGCCGGAAACACCTGCCTGTATGGCGGAGAGAGAGGGATTCGAACCCTCGATACGGTTAATTCCGTATAACACCTTAGCAGGGTGCCGCTTTCGACCACTCAGCCATCTCTCCATTACCCACTGCAGCAACAAAACGCGGCGCAGTGTAGCAAAAATCTCCGGGTCTGCATCCCTCATCTGCACATCGGGCAGCTGGCGGAAGGGGTGGGATTCGAACCCACGAATGGTTGCCCATTGCCGGTTTTCAAGACCGGTGCATTCAACCGCTCTGCCACCCTTCCCAATGCAGGCCAAATCGGGCCCGGAAAGATAGCACGCAAGGCAGTCATGGCAATGTTTCATGCCGTCACCGGATGCAAACCTCCGGTCAAGTCCGACAGGTGATATAATGCCATTGCAGCCAAGTGAAGGCTGCCGGAAGGATCACAAGGAGGCGACCATGAAACGGATTGTTATCGCTTTGCTTTCCATGTTCTTGCTGGGCGGCCTTGGTGTACAAACTGCATCGGCGGCCGATACCCGGATCACCACGATGGTCAACATCATCATGCATCTGCAGCACTACCCGTCGGATCAGGAGATCCAGACCCTGAAAGAGATTACCACCGACGCGCAGGCCACGGCCGGCGAACGCACATTGGCGGGAGCTCTGATGCGCATGCGTCATACGGTCGGTGCCGATGACGCCGCCAAGCTGCAGGACCTGAAGGCCGATCCCGACGCCCGTGCCGACGAACGCAAGCTGGCCGGCATCCTGCTCGGCATCGCCCATCACCCCAGTGATGAGGATAAGAAACAGCTACAGATGATCCTGAAGAACAGCGACTAGCCCGGCGTCAGACGGTAATGCGCTCCAGTCCGCCAACATAGGGGCGCAGTTTCTCCGGAACAACCACCGAGCCGTCCGGTTGCCAGCCGTTCTCCAGGATGGCGATCAGGCAGCGACCGATGGCCAGCCCCGAGCCGTTGAGCGTAGCAGCGGGCTCGGGCTTGCCCTTCGGTTCCTCTCGGAAACGGATGCCGGCACGACGCCCCTGGAACTGACCGAACGACGAGCAGGAGGAGATTTCGCGGTAGGTGTGCTGGCTCGGCAGCCACACCTCGAGATCGTAAGTCTTTTGCGACGAGAAACCGATATCGCCGGCGCACAGTGCCATGACGCGGTACGGCAGCTCCAGCGCCTGCAGGATCGCTTCGGCGTGACCGGTCAACGCTTCCAGATGCTCCAGCGCCTTGTCGGGATGCGCGATCCAGACGAGTTCCACCTTGTCGAACTGGTGCTGGCGGATCATACCGCGCTCGTCGCGCCCGGCCGAGCCCGCCTCTCGGCGGAAACAGGCGGTGTAGGCGCAATGGCGGATCGGCAGTTGCTCGGCATCCAGAATTGCGTCCTGGTAGAGGTTGGTGACCGTCACCTCGGCGGTGGGGATCAGGAAGGCATCCTCGCCTTCCAATTTGTAGAGGTCGTCCGCGAACTTCGGCAACTGGCCGGTACCGGTCATCGTCTTGCGATTGACGATCGACGGGGTCCACACCTCTTCATAACCGTGTCTGTCGGCATGCATATCCAGCATGAACTGCAGCAGGCCACGCTCCAGACGGGCAGCGGCCCCCTTCAATACGGTGAAGCGGCTGCCGGCCAGCTTGGCACCCGCCTCGAAGTCGAGAATGCCAAGGGCGGCACCGATATCCCAGTGCGGCGGCACGGCATCCTGTCGCGGCGTACCCCAGCGGCGCAGCTCGACGTTGGCGTTCTCATCCGCACCATCCGGAACGCTGTCATGCAGCGGATTGGGAATCTCCAGCAACGCTTGTTCGAAAGCAGCCTCGGCGTCGCGCGTTTCGGCCTCGAGCTCCTTGACGCGTGCCGACACCTCGCCCATGCGCGCGAGCTCTGCCGAAGCATCCTCGCCCTGCCCCTTTTTCTGGCCGATCAGTTTCGAGACGCGGTTGCGCTCAGCCTGCAGAGCCTCGACTTTCGCCTTCAGCTCACGCTGGCTCACATCCAGATTGCGCGCCCGCATAAATGGGCTGTCCTCTGCAACGACCTCCCCCCCTCGCCGTTGCAACCCCAAATACATGGAGTCGAAATCACGCCTGAATTGCTGGCGATCGATCATGCCTCGTCGCCTTCTTCTGTTTCCTGGGCATCGTCGATCTCGTCGTCGAATTCCTCACCCTCGATCTCTTCCTGCTTCTCGGCCACACGAACCGCGCCGATCACGCGCTCGCCGGGCTTGCAGTCGATCAGTTTCACGCCTTGGGTATTGCGGCCGATCACCGACACACCGTCCATACGGATGCGCACGAGTCGCCCGGTATCGGTCACCATCATCACCTGATCGTCGTCGATCACCAGCAGTGCCGAAACCATGGCACCGTTGCGGCCGCCCGTCTTCAGCGTGAAGACGCCCTGGCCGCCGCGCTTCTGCACACCGTACTCGGCTACCGAGGTACGCTTGCCGAAGCCGTTCTGCGACACAGCCAGCAGTGTCGCCCGATCGGTCACCAGCGTCATCGAGATCACCTTGTCGCCCTTGGGCATACGCATGCCGGTGACACCCCGCGTGGCGCGTCCCATCGGCCGCGCATCGGTCTCGTTGAAACGGATCGCCTTGCCGCCGCTGGAGGAGAGCATGATGTCCTGTTCGCCGTTGGAGATGACCACACCGATCAGGTCGTCGTCCTCGTCCATGTTGATGGCGATGATGCCGTTGGAGCGGATGTTCTGGTATTCGGAGAGGCGCGTCTTCTTGATCAGGCCGTTCTTGGTGGCCATGACGATGAAACGCTGGTCGTCGAATTCCCTCAATGCGAGGGTCGCCGAAATCTTCTCGTCCTTCTCCACCGGCAGCAGGTTCACCAGCGCCTTGCCGCGTGCGGCGCGTCCCGCCTGCGGCACTTCGTAGACCTTGGTGCGGAACACGCGGCCACGGTCGGAGAAGAACAGCAGGTAGTCGTGCGTCGAGGCGACCATCAGCTGCGTGACAAAATCCTCTTCCTTCGTCGCCATCGCCGTCTTGCCCTTGCCGCCGCGACGCTGGGCGCGGTAGAGGGTGACAGCGTTGCGCTTGATGTAGCCCTCGTTGGAGATGGTCACCACCATATCCTCCTCAGTGATCAGATCCTCCACCGAGAGTTCGGCCGTCTCGTCGACGATTTCGGAGCGGCGCGGATCGGCATACTTGTCGCGCACCTCCTCCAGCTCCCCGACAATCACCTGCATCAAGAGCTTGTCGTCGGCGAGGATCGCCTTCAGGCGGGCGATCTGCGCCTGCACTTCTGCGTACTCCTGCTTGATCTTGTCCCGCTCCAGACCCGTCAGGCGCTGCAGGCGCATATCGAGGATGGCCTGCGACTGCTTGTCCGACAGTCCGAAGCGGGCCATCAGGCCGTCCTTCGCCTCCTGCGCAGTCTGGCTGGCACGGATCAGCTTGATCACTTCGTCGATGTTATCGAGCGCGATCAGCAAGCCTTCCAGGATATGGGCACGCGCCTCGGCCTTGTCGAGATCGAACAGGCAACGGCGGGTAACCACCTGGCGGCGATGATCGACGAAATGCAAGAGCAGCTCGCGCACGCCGCACAGCTTCGGCTGGCCGTCGACAATGGCGAGGAAGTTGCAGCCGAAGTTGCACTGCAGCTGGGTATGCTTGTAGAGGTTGTTGAGAATGACCTCGGGAATCTCATTCTTTTTCAGCTCGATGACGATGCGCATGCCGTCGCGGTCGGATTCGTCGCGCAGGTCGGCGATGCCCTCGATCTTCTTGTCGCGCACGAGCTCGGCGATGTTCTCGATGAGGTTCGCCTTGTTCACCTGATACGGCAGTTCAGTGACGATCAGCGCCTCGCGCTTGGTGCGCGGATGGATCTCGACCACCGCCCTGGCACGCATGGTCACCGAACCGCGGCCGGTCGTGAAGGCATCGCGCATGCCCTTGCGGCCATAGATGAAGCCGCCGGTCGGGAAATCCGGTCCCGGCATGATCTGCATCAGCTCTTCATCATCCGCCGCCGGGTTCCTGATCAGCGCGATGGTGGCATTGATGCTCTCGCCCAGGTTGTGGGTCGGAATATTGGTGGCCATACCCACAGCGATGCCTTGCGAACCGTTGACCAGCAGGTTCGGGAACTTGGCCGGCAACACCTTCGGCTCGGAGAGCGACTCGTCGTAGTTGGGTACGAAATCGACAGTATCCTTGTCGATGTCGGCCAGGAGCTCGGAAGCCAGCCGGCTCATGCGCGCCTCGGTGTAACGCATGGCAGCAGGCGAGTCGCCGTCCACCGAACCGAAGTTGCCCTGGCCGTCGACCAGCACGTGGCGCATGCTCCACGGCTGCGCCATGCGCACCAGTGCGTCGTAGACCGCCGAGTCACCGTGCGGGTGATATTTACCGATCACGTCACCGACCACGCGCGCCGATTTCTTGAACGGCTTGTCATAGGTGGAACCGAGATCCTGCATCGCGTAGAGGATGCGGCGATGCACCGGCTTCAGGCCGTCGCGGGCATCCGGCAGCGCGCGGCCGACGATCACGCTCATCGCGTAATCGAGGTAGGAGCGCTTCATCTCCTCTTCAATCAGAACGGGAACTGCCGGATTCAGAATTTCTTCTACCACGTTAGCCTCTCATGTATCAAAAAAAGAAAAATGGTGCTCTCGACAGGATTCGAACCTGCGGCCTACGGATTAGGAATCCGTCGCTCTATCCAACTGAGCTACGAGAGCCAAAAAAGCGCTCGCGATCCTAGCGGCAAAGCATCGATCCTGCACCCTGCAAACCGGCATCAACCCCGGGGTCAGTCATAGCGGACCAGACTGTGGGCCTTGACATCCTTCAGGGCCTTGCGTCCCTGCAAGGCCAACAATTCGATGACGAACAGGCAGCCGTCGACTTCGGCACCGAGCTTGCGGATCAACTGCACCGTCGCCGCCGACGTACCGCCGGTGGCCAAGAGGTCGTCCACGACCACAACCTTGTGCCCCTTGGAAAGGGCGTCGCGGTGAATCTCCAGCCGGTCCATACCGTACTCGAGCTCGTAATCGACGGAATGAACGTCGGCCGGCAGCTTACCGGGCTTGCGTACCGGCACGAAACCGATACCCAGCTGCTGGGCAAGCGCCGCGCCGAAGATAAAGCCGCGCGACTCGATACCGACGATGGCATCGACGTCGTGGCTGACAAAACAGGCAAGCTGCGAAATCGCCGCACCGAAGGCATTGCCATTGGCCAGCAGCGGAGAGATGTCGCGGAAGATGATGCCGGGCTTCGGGAAGTCGGGAATGTCACGGATATAGTTGGTCAGCTGCACGGCAGTAATGGTAGTCACAGGATCTCCTCCAGTTTCACTTGGTCGGCCTCGGCCATGGCGCGCAGCTTCTGCAGCGCCGCCACCTGGATCTGCCGGATGCGTTCGCGTGTCACGCCCATATGCTCGCCGATCGCTTCCAGCGTCCATGGCTCATCATAGACACCGAGTCCGAATCTGAGACTGACCACCTCTCGTTCCTTGCGCGACAAAGAGTTCAGCCACTTGTTGATCATCGCATCGCGATTGCTGATTTCCAGACGATCGCCGGGGGCTTCGGCATTCTCGTCCTCGGTGACATCGTAGATGGTGAAATCGCCGTCGTCGTGCAGCACCTCGTCGGCGCTCTCCGTCGTCAGGGTCATCTCCTGCAGGGCCTGCACGCGCGAGACCGGGATGCCCATGTGCTTGGCAACCTGCTCGTCCGTCGGTTCGGTACCATGCTCGACACGCAGCGTACTGAAGGCGCGCATCATACTGTTGTATTCCTTGCCGACATGCACCGGCAGGCGGATGGTGCGGGCCTGGTTCATGATCGCCCGCTCGACGGCCTGGCGGATCCACCATGTCGCATAGGTCGAGAAACGGCAACCGTGCGCGTCGTCGAACTTCTCCACGGCATGCATCAGGCCCATATTGCCTTCTTCGATGAGGTCGGCCAGCGGCAGGCCGCGGTTCAGGTAACGGCGGGCGATCTTCACCACCAGCCGCAGGTTCGCATTGATCATCTGCCGGCGGGCATGGTCGTCACCGGTGGCGATACGCCGGGAAAGATCGATCTCGTCCTGCGCGGACAGGAGCTCGTAGCGCGAGATTTCGCGCATGTACATTGTCATGGGATCCAAACTGCGACGTTTGGCCATCAACCCCCTCCCGCTTCGCCGGACATAACCGTATTTCTCATATGCACAGCAGGAAAAAACTATCTCATCGACTTGGCAGATAGGCAAGCGGGTCGACGGGAGTGCTGCCGCGCCGCACCTCGAAGTGCAGATGCGGGCCGCTGGCGCGCCCCGTTTCCCCCACCCTGGCGATGACATCGCCCTGTTTCACACGGTCGCCCTTGCGCACCAGATTGCGCTGGTTGTGGGCATAGGCCGTGAAGACGTCGCCGCCATGGCGAAGGATGATCAGGTTGCCGTAACCGGAAAGGCGGTGATCGGAATAAACCACCTCGCCATCGGCCGCCGCCCGGACGGGGGTACCGGCCGGGGCACCGATGTCGACGCCGTCGTGCATGCGGCTGCCGCGCGAGCCGAAACCGCTGGTGATGGTGCCGTTCAAAGGCCATTGCAGCCTCGGCACACGGCCGTTTGCAGCCGGCTGGACTGTCTGGGCGGCAGCGGATGAGACAGTACCGGAAGCGGAGGTGGAGGAGGAGGATTCTCCGCTCTTCAGCCCGGGAAGCAGGGTCGAACGCGGCGCCACACCGGCCAGGTGCAGCTCCTGCCCGATATAGATCGTATAGGGATGGCCGAGGTGATTGCGGCGGGCCAGTTCGTGGTAATCGATACCGTACCGTTTGGCGATGCTGTACAGCGTATCGCCCGGCCGGACCTTGTAGATCCTTGAAACACTCGCTGCCGCTGTCGGGGCCCCTCCGATAGTCAGCGCCTGGCCGACATGGATCGTATAGGGATAACTGAGGTGATTGCGGCGGGCCAGTTCATGGTAATCGATGCCGTACTGCCTGGCGATGCTGTACAGCGTGTCGCCCGGCCGGACGGTATATTCCCCCTGATACCTTGCGGAAACCCGAGCGGGTTCCCGCGAGCCTTCGGGGTGTACCGTGGTCTTGATACATGCACCCAGCGTCAACAGAAGCAGGAGCCCGATGAACCTCAGCGCCACAGCCATAGCATCACGAATCCGGCCACCACCAGCAGCGCGACGAGCACGGTCATCCATTCGAAATGGCGCTCGACAAAACGGCGCAGCCTGTCGCCTCCCCAGCGCAGCAGCATGCCTTCCAGGAAGAAGCGGGCACCGCGCGATGCGGCCGAGGCCAGAATGAAGCCCGGAAACGACAGCCCGAAGGTGCCGGCCGCAATGGTGATGACCTTGAACGGAATGGGCGAGAAACCGGCAATCAGCACCAGCAGCAATCCCCATTGGGTGAACAGCTGCTGCACATGCGTGAACTGTCCCATGGCACCGTAGAAATTCAGCAGCGGCTCGGCAATGCTGGTGAAGAAGAGCATGCCGATCGCATAACCGATGATGGCACCGATCACCGATCCGGAGGTCGCGAACGTTGCCAGACGCAGGCCGAGGTTCGGGCGACCCAGCGCCAGCGCAATCAGCAGCACGTCCGGCGGAATCGGGAAGACGCTCGCCTCGATCACGGCGATCGCGAACAGCGCCCATTGCGCCTGCGGATGGTCGGCCCACGACAGCGTCCAGTCATAGCTGCGGCGCAACCATGAAGGGCGCCGGTTATCGACGCCTAGCCGAACCGCCGAATCAGGAATGGTTCACCCCTTCCAGCAACGGCACAAAGGTACAGGCGTCGAAATACTCTTCGTCACAACCGCCCTGCGGCCGCTTGCGACGGCGAACCAGGCGATGTTCCCGCCCCTCACCCTCCGGCAGCAGCAGGTAACCGCCCGGCGCCAGCTGCTCAAGCCAGTGCTCGGAGGCGAAGCCGCCGGCGGTGACGATAATGGCGTCGAACGGTGCATACTCTTCCCACCCCAAGCGGCCGTCGCCGCACCTGAGCATCACGTTGGCGTGCCGCGCTGTGCGCAGGTTCCGCTTGGCACGCTCGTGCAGCGAGGAAATGCGCTCGATGCTGTAGACCCGACGGCAAAGTCGCGACAGGACGGCGGTCTGATAACCGCAGCCGGTGCCGATCTCCAGCACGCGCTCGTGCCCCTTCAGTTCCAGCAGCTGGGTCATGCGCGCCACCATGTAGGGTTGGGAAATTGTCTGACCGTCGCCGATCGGCAGCGAGGCATCCGAATAGGCGCGACCGGCCAGCGGCGGATCGACAAAAAGATGGCGCGGTACGCTGCTCATCGCCTCCAGCACACGCGGATCGGTAATGCCACGGGGGATCAGTTGTTCGGTCACCATCCGCTGGCGGGGGCGATCGAAATTCTGGGCCGCGCCGGAAGAAATCATGCGAAATTCCTACCGGCAACGGTCCTGAAAAAATGGTCGGGACGAGAGGATTCGAACCTCCGACCACCAGACCCCCAGTCTGGTGCGCTACCAGGCTGCGCTACGTCCCGATTCATCGAACGAACACTACAAAACGGTCGATGTGAAATCTAGAAATCAGTCAGAGAGAAGCTTCAGGATATCGTCCAGTTCCTGACGCAGATGGTGCAGGGTCACCTGGGCGTCCCCCTGCTCCACAATCTCCTCGAGATCACCATTCAACAGGCGCTTCTTGGCCCCCTTGATGGTGAAGTTCAGATCATACAGCAGGTGCTTGATCTGCAATACGGCATAAACGTCGCGTTGCCGGTAAAACCGGCGGTTGCCGCTCTTCTTGACCGGCTTGATATTGCGGAACTCGGTTTCCCAGTACCGCAGCACATGCGGCTCGATACCACAGATATCGCTGACCTCGCGTATGGAAAAGAAGAGCTTGTCCGGCAACTCCGGAATTTCGACGCCGGCACTGGTCAGTGCCTGCAGCTGGTTGCTCATTCATTGCCCTCGAGTAGCTGGCCCTTGAGCAACTGGCTGGCACGGAAGGTCACGACACTGCGCGACTCGATGGTAATGTCGTCACCGGTCTTGGGATTGCGGCCCCGGCGCGCATGCTTCTTGCGCACGACAAAATGGCCGAAGCCCGAAAGCTTCACATCTTCGCCCCGTTCAAGCGATTTGCGAATCACATCCAGAACGGCCTCGACGATCTGCCCCGATTCCTTCTTGGAAAGGCCGACGCGCTCATGAACAATCTTGGCAATTTCGGCTTTTGTCACGGTCCCCGGTCCCTTGTAAGATCAAACTGTTAATACAATTAACTCGAAACAACATATGCACTGTAGCAAAACATGTTGATTTGTCAAAGCTTTTTGATAATCAAAGTTCGAGCAAGGTTCCGCCGTGCAGACGCAACCTGCGATCACAGGCGCCGGCCAGTGCCGAACTGTGGGTCACCATGACCACCGCCGCACCCTCTTCCCGGCACAGCTGACGCAGCAAACCGAATACCTGACCGGCCGTATCCTCGTCCAGATTGCCCGTCGGTTCGTCGGCCAACAATAGTGACGGGCTGGTCGCCAGGGCGCGGGCAACGGCCACGCGCTGCGACTCGCCGCCCGAGAGTCTCGCCGGCACATGCTCCAGCCGCTCTCCAAGGTGCATACGTTCCAGCAGTTCGGTCGCGCGGGTGCAGGCGGCATTGCTGGAACGGCCCTGCACCAGCAGCGGCAGCATGACATTCTCCAGCGCAGTCAGTTCGGGAATCAGGTGATGCGCCTGATAGACGAAGCCGATTTTCTCGCTGCGCAACCTTGCCTGCTGGCGCTTGCTCAGGCTGAACAGACTCTCCCCGCCCAGCCAGGCCTCTCCCCGGTCGGGGGGATCGAGGGTGCCGATAATCTGCAGCATGGTGCTCTTGCCGGAACCGGATTCGCCGACCACGGCCAGGAACTGACCGCCGGCCAGTTCGAAGGAGATATCCTTGAGGATTTCGAGATGGCCGGCCGGCGACTCGAAGCTCTTGGCAAGGCCTTCGATGCGCAGCAGAGGCGTCGTGGGCATGCAGGATTATTCCGGCTTGCGCTTCATCAGGACCTTGATGGTATCCTGCACCCGCTGCTTCTGGTAGGCCTCGACGACCTTCCTGACCGACGGATATTCGGCGACAATAGCGTTGAAACTGTCGCGCGACAGCTCCATCAACTCGACGCGTCCCTGGGCGATCACGGTTGCGGTGCGGGGCTTGTCGGTCAGGAGTGCCACCTCCCCGAAGAAATCGCCCTCCTCCATATGGCCCAGCTCGATCATCTCCCCGCCCTGCTGCATCTTCTGGGTGTAGACGCCGACCCGGCCGGAACGGATCAGGTAAAAGCAATCGCCGCGATCGCCTTCGCGGACGATTACTTCGGAATCGCTGAAGGAGTTGAGCCGGAAACGGCTGGCCAGCGCCAGGCGCGCCTCGGGCGGCACCCCTTCGAACACCGGCGTGATGGCCAGCACACGCGCCAGTACGCGCTGGCGGTAAAAGTCCTCGACCGTTGCACGGATGGAAGGATATTTCTCCACCCATTCGTCGAAGGTCTGCCGGTCCATCATCAGCACGCTGCAATCGGTTTCGGCTACGGCAGCTTCCGAATGGCTGACACGCGACATGAAGGCGTGCTCGCCGAAGAAGTCGCCCTCGATCAGGTGTGAGAAGACCCGGCTGCGCCCCTTCTGATCCTTCATCTCCAGCCGGACGTTGCCCATGCCGATCAGGTAGAGGTAACTGCCGTGGTCGCCCTCCTTGTAGATGTGGGAATCAGCCGGCACCGACTGCAGCTGCAGGCAATCGATGAAGGCCTCGAGCTCTTCGCCGGAGAGGCCGGAGAGCAGCGGCGTGCGCTCGAAACTGAGCTTGGCGCGGTCGACACTGGTGATGTCCGAGGCCGTCACGCGGTCGTGCGGTGCGATGGTGGAGATCGCCCAGTCGTCGCCGCGCTCGTCGGAGAGCTCCTTCAGGCGATCCTTGACCTGCGTCTGCTCCGGGGCGAGGCGCAGGATGATCTTGTTGATGGCGATGGCCTGCACGACAAAACCCTGCTCGGCATAGGCGTTGGCGATGATCAGGTAATCCTTGACGGCACCGACGGTGTCGCCGGTCTTCTCGCGCAGTTCGGCCAGCTTCACATGGGTACGCAGATCGCCCGGCTCGGCCTTGTGAAGCTCGACGTAATACTCCAGCGCCTTCTTGTACTTGCCTTCCAGCAGCGCCCGCTTCGCCTTGTTCCTGATCTCTGCAACCGACATAGTGCTTACTCGTACCTCAATGCATCCGCCGGCGGAACGCTGGCCGCCCGCCAGGCGGGATAGAATGTAGCCGCAATTCCCATCACCAGACTTGCCCCCACGATAATCATCACGGAAACCGGGTCAATGATCGATGGAACGTGATCGATATAATAAACGTCGCTGGAAAGAAAAGTCACTCCGGTCAGCCGCTCGATCATGGCCAGCAGGTCGCCGAGCTTCCACGACAGCAGGAGCCCGAATGCCGTACCGATGAGCGTGCCGGTACCGCTCAACAAGGCGCCCATCAGCAGAAACACCCGCATCACCGACGCATGCGTGGCACCGATGGTCTTCAGGATGGCGATCTCCTTGCGCCGCTCCATCACCACCATCACCAGCGACGAGATCATGTTGAACACCGCCACCAGCACGATCAGCGACAGGATCACCCCCATCACCACCCGCTCGGTCCTCAGCGCATGGAAAAACGAGCGGTGGCGCCGCTGCCAGTCGGTCACCCAGGCACCGGGCGGCAACGCCGAACGGGCCAGCTGCGCGAACTCGCCCGCCTTGTCGCGATCGTTGAGGAAAATCTCGATGCCGGTCACCGAATCGCCGAGCCGGTCGAGCGCCTGCACGGCCGCCAAGGGTGTGAGCATCAGGCCGACGTCGTATTCGTAAAAACCGGAATCGAAGATGCCGACCACCTCGAAGGCACGCATGCGCGGCATGGCACCGGATGGGCCCACACCGGCAGATGGCGACACGAGGCGTACCGAATCGCCGATGGAGAGCCCCAGCTTGCGCGCCAGATCCTTGCCGACCACCAGCTGGTAGGGCGAGCCCCGCGCCTCCAGAAAACGTCCGGCCACGATATGGGAGGAGATGGAATCGCCGCGCGTCAGGTCCACTCCCTTCAGGATAGCGCCCGCCGAACTGCTACCGTGCGTAGCCAGGACCTGCGCCTGGATATAGGGAGCGGCCCGCTTGATCCCGGGCAGTTCTTCGACCGTATCGAGCCACGCACGCCAGTCGCGCAGCGTATCCTCCGGTCCCTCGACGTCGACATGCGACGAGAAACCGAGAATCTTGTCCTTCAGCTCGACATCGAAGCCGTACATCACGGAGAGCACGGTGATCAGCGCCGCGACGCCGATGGCGATGCCGATCGCCGAACTCCAGCCGATCACCGACACGAAACGCTCGCCCCGGCGGGCCCGCAGGTAACGCCGGGCCAGCATCCATTCGTAGGGACGAATCATTGTTCGCAACATGCCCGGCTCGTTCCTCTCCTGCTCCGGCTCAGCCGGAGTTTGTCATTAGTGCAGATAACGCAGGTAAAGATAGATATGCGAGATCAGAATGGAAACAAGCATCAGGCCGAAGGCATGCTTCAGGAACTGCACGAAGGTGATCGGATGGCCGGCACGCTGGGCGAAACCGGCAACGATCAGGTTGGCCGAGGCGCCGATCAGCGAACCGTTGCCGCCCAGGCAGGCGCCGAGTGCCAGCGCCCACCACAGCGGCACCAGCGCCGCATCGCCGCCGAAGGTCGGCGCCATGTCGTGGATCAGCGGAATCATCGTGGCGACGAACGGGATATTGTCGATCACCGCCGAGGCGAAGGCCGAAATCCACAGGATCGCCGCCGCCGTGGCGTTGAAATCGCCGCCGGTCATGGCCAGCGTCTGGTGCGCCAGCCAGGTAATGGCGCCGGTATGCTCGACACCGGTAACGATGATGAACAGGCCGACGAAGAAGAAGATCGTCGTCCACTCCACCTCGGCCATGACCGATTCGTAGGCGTGCTCCTTGTCGGCCAGCGGCTTGCCCCAGGTCTGCAGCAGGAGCAACAGTGCCGCACCGGTCAGGGCGATCGTCGCCGGCTCCAGTCCCAGCATATGGGTGAACGTGAAACCTGTAATGACGACGAACAGCACGAACAGGCTCTTCTTCAAGAGCGGCACATCCTTGATCGCTTCCTTCTCGTTGAAGCGCATGACGAGTTCGCGGCTTTCCTGACTCGCCGTCAAGTCGTTACGGAAGAGCATCCAGATCAGCAGCAGCGAAACGACCATGACTACCGGAATGATCGGCGCCAGGTTGACCAGGAAGTCGTAGAAGCTCAGGTGCGCCTGCGAGCCGATCATGATGTTCGGCGGATCGCCGATCAGCGTCGCCGTACCGCCGATGTTGGAGGCGAGGATCTGCGAGAAGAGGTAGGGATACGGACGCACGCCCAGCGCGTCGGTGATCAGCAGCGTCACCGGCGCGATCAGCAGCACGGTGGTGACGTTGTCGAGGAAGGCCGAAAAGAGAGCCGTTACCGAGGCCAGCATGAACAGCACGCCCCACGGCCGTCCCTTGACCCGCTTCGCCGACCAGATCGCCACATACTGGAACATGCCGGTCTTCTGGCTGATGGCGACGATCACCATCATGCCGGTCAGCAGGCCGATGGTGTTGAAATCGATGCCGGCCACGGCCATCTCCTGCGTCAGTACGCCGGAGAGAATCATCATGCCGGCACCCAGCAGGGAGAGCACGGCGCGGTTGAACTTCTCCGCCATCACGACGCCGTAGACGCCGAGCAGGATGATGACGGCCACCCACACGGGGTTGAGCCCGAAGATCACATGGCCGGTCTCATGCATTGGGGTGCGTCCCTTCGGCCGCCTGCCGGGCCAGGCAGTCCAGCACGTCGCCGGCCGAGATGACGCCGAGCAGATGCCTGTCGCGGTCGGCGACCAGCGCGTATTCGTGCTTGCCGTAGCTGATCATCGCCGCGGCCACGGAGAGCAGCTCCTCGGTCGGGCTGACCAGCAGGGGCTTCACGTCCATCACCTCGCCCACCGTCTTGCCGGCCACCTGCAGGTAGGCGCGGCTGAGCAGGCCGAGTTCGGGGACATAGGGAACCGATTCGAGATCGCCGCTGACGATGTAGTCGGGAACGATATGCTCCATCACCGCGAAGGTGGAGAGCACACCCTGCACGCAGCCGGCCTCGTCGATCGCCGGCAGCATGCGCATCTTGTTGGTGCGCATCCGGTGCAGTACATCGCCGACCGGTTCGGAAACATTCGCTGTCACGGGGTTCCTGACCATGATGTTCGAAGCGATCATATCAGCCCCCGTTCCTTTCTTATTCCGGCCGCATGTGCGGGAATAGCAATACGTCGCGGATCGAGTGCTGCCCCGTCAGCAGCATCACCAGCCGATCGACACCGATGCCGACACCGGCCGCCGGTGGCATGCCGTACTCCAGTGCCCTGAGGTAATCCTCGTCCAACGGAGCGGCCTCCAGGTCGCCGGCCAGCTTCGCCTGCTGCTGCGCCATGAAACGGCCGCGCTGGTCGTCCGGATCGTTGAGTTCGGAGAAGCCGTTGGCCATCTCCTTGCCGCCGATGAACAGCTCGAAGCGGTCGGTCACCGTCGGCTCGTCGGAGTTGCGGCGTGCCAGCGGCGAGATGTCGACCGGATAATGGGTCACGAAGGTGGGCTGCTGCAGCTCCTCCTCGCACAGCGTCTCGAACAGGGCGGCGAGATAGTGGCCCGCCTTCCAGGTGATCAGCGGCTTGAAATCCTCGATCTCCTGCAGGCAGACGGTAGCGAGCAGCGCCTTGTCGTTGGCGTGTCCCCGGAGGTCCGGGCGCTTCTCGAACACCGCCTCATCGAGGCGGATGCGGCGGAACGGCTGATCGAGCCGGATCGTCGCCTCATCCCAGGTCACCGCACCGACGCCAAGGCCGGTGGCGATCTCGCGGATCACCGATTCGGTGGTGTCCATGGCATCGTTCACATCGGCATAGGCCTGGTAGAACTCGACCATGGTAAATTCCGGGTTGTGGGTCGCATCCAGACCCTCGTTGCGGAAATTGCGGTTGATCTCGAACACCCGCTCGAAACCGCCGACCAAGAGCCGCTTCAGATATAACTCTGGAGCGATGCGCAGGAAAAGATCCATGGAGAGCGCGTTGTGGTGGGTAATGAAGGGCCTGGCCGCCGCGCCGCCCGGCTGCACCTGCAGCATCGGCGTCTCGACCTCCATGAAGCGCTTGGCCTCCAGCGACTGGCGCAGCAGGGAGACCACCTTCGAGCGGGTGCGGAACACCTCGCGCGATTCGGGGGTCACCATCAGGTCGACATAGCGCTGGCGGTATCGGGTCTCCTTGTCGGCAAGGCCGTGCCACTTCTCCGGCAGCGGGCGCAGGCACTTGGTCACCATCTCGATGCGACCCGCCTTCACGGAGAGCTCGCCCGACTTGGTGCGGAACAGCTCGCCCTCGGCGCCGACGATGTCGCCGAGATCCCAGCGCTTGCTGGCGTTGTAGATCTCCTCGCCCAGCGCATCGCGGTTAAGGAAGAGCTGGATGCGGCCGTCGCCGTCCTGGATATGCATGAAGCTCGACTTGCCCATGACGCGGTGGCCCATGATGCGGCCAGCCACCTTCACGATGACCTTCGCCGCTTCCAGCGCCTCGGCATCCAGCTCGCCGTACTGGGCGAGGATGGCGGCGGTGGTGTGGTCACAGCGCCAGTCGTTGGGATAGTCGTAGCCCGCCTCGCGCATGCGGGCGAGCTTGTCGCGCCGGACAGCGATCTGCTCCGGTGTCTGTGCTTCAACCTGGACGGGGACTTCCTCGATCATCGCCGGTTACTTGGCGCGGCTGTTGACGTCCAGGTCGCCGAAGAAGAAGGCGATTTCGATCTCGGCGTTCTCGGCCGAGTCGGAACCGTGCACGGCATTGGCGTCGATGGAGTCGGCATGGTCGGCGCGGATGGTGCCGGCCTCGGCCTCCTTCGGGTTGGTGGCGCCCATCAGCTGGCGGTTCAGGGCGACGGCATTCTTGCCTTCCAGAACCATGGCCAGCACCGGGCCGGAGCTCATGAACTTGCAGAGGTCCTTGTAGAACGGACGCGCGGCGTGCACGGCGTAGAAGCGGCCGGCCTGCTCGTTGGTCAGATGGGTCATGCGGGCGGCGGTCACGGAAAGACCGTTTTCCTCGAAACGGCGGATAATGTCGCCGATCACATTCTTGGCGACGGCGTCCGGCTTGATGATGGACAGAGTGCGTTGAACAGCCATGGGTTGTATTCCTCTCCCTGGGGTAATGGCAGCAGCCTGCTGCAAGTGGCGCGGCACTCTAGTGGACGCCGCAGAATGGCGCCACAACCAATCATGTGATTGTTAGACGCTGATTTATTGCCATCCGGGCAAAAATCAGTACGCCCATGCAAAAGCGCGGTTTTGCACGGGCTCACAAAATCAATGGCTTACGCCATCGCTTTTGGCAGGCCGTCCATGGCCTGCGCGGAAACGCTGAATTAGCCCACGTTTCC
>DATLWR010000030.1:0-3745 GCA_035576205.1 Mariprofundaceae bacterium | reverse complement strand
CCCTGCCCGGGTTTCTCGCACAGCGCATTGAGCGCTGCCTCGACCGTGCCCACATTCTGGTTTTTCAGGTAATCGCACTCGGGCGAAAACGGAATCGTGGCCGCATCCAGCTTACACAGTAGCGCATTCCACAATGCCTTGATTCTGTACTGATCGGCGCCATCGCCCATCTCGTGGGCTATTCCCGACGCCAGTAGATAATCCTTGAAGGTTTTTCCATTTGTTCCGCAATCGGGAAGCGTGTACTTGATATCCTCGCTCTGCAGGTTGTCGGCCAGATCGTCGATGGCCTCCTGCACGGTTGTCGGCAGGGGTTTTCCTTCTTCGAAATTGATGTCGTTCCAGCGTGCGGCATCCGTGGGATCGTACGGGATATGTTTTGCCCGCAGCTTGCACAGCAAGGCGTCCAGCACATCCTTGACGGTGACATGTCCGTCGCCATCCAGATCCGGCCACGCCGTTCCGAGATCATTGCCGAGCAAACTGTTGACCGATGGAGATTGGGCGCACGTGGGATTTTGATAAGCCACCTGATCCGCAGTGCTGAGATTGGCATAGAAATAGATCGGCGGATGCGGAATCGGATTGCCATCCGCGCCGAGCAATTCGGCTTTCACGCACTGTGCCTTGGCGTGCGGGCTGATCCCGTCGCCCAGCTGCCAATAGCACTGGGCCAAGCCGTCTGCCGAATCGATTGCCAGCGGCAAGGGAGCGGCAGTGAATGGCGAATCGGAGATGGAGAGCGCTCCGTCGCCGGATTCGAGCGAAAACCGCACCTTTGCGCCCGATACCGGCCATTCCCCGTTGGCCACGCCCACGCGCAGGGGCTGCGGCAATTGCTGCCCCGGCATCGCCTCCTGCCCGTCGCCGCCCGCGGAAAAGATGCGTGTCATTTCGGTCAGGGGCGGGAAGGCATACTTGCGGTCGGCTTCGGGATTCGGCTGAAGCACACCTCCGGCCACCTTCCCCAGCGTCAGATAACGGTGCCCGATGCCGTGCGGCTGGCCCTTATCCAGAAGAATTGCGGTCTGATTGGCATCGATCGCATTTTCACGAACCTCGACCAGCCAGTAGTCGCCGGCGACGAAGACATGATTCAGCTCCAGCGTCAGCTCCAGCGTCAACGATCGATCGAGATCGACCGTCAGCGTATTGCCACTGATGCTCGCTGGCTGGGATGAGTTCACGTCATACTGATCGTTCTGGCCCACCTTCCAGTTGCCGCTTTTGTTCAGGATGCAGTAGCCGTCCCAGCGGCGGACAAAGCTTGCGGTCGGGGTGGGGGGATAGGTATCTCCCTTGATCAAATCCCACCGCTTCGGGAAATTGCCGCTGCCGGTGAAATGCACGCCGAGATGCTTCTCGCTGATCTCGTCGAAGAACTCGTAAACGAATCCATCCGTCACGAATGCATCCGGCATATCGGCCTTCTTCTTGGCCGCGAACTGCTCGGCGCCGTTCTCGCCGGACCATTTCAGGGTGATTTCGACCGGATTGGTCGGATCGTTCGCATCGACCTTGACGTCGTGCACCTCGACCCGGAACAGGTAGTTGCCGATCCGGGATTCGACCTGCACCTCCTCCGCACACGGATCGCACGGATCCTTCTGCTGCGTCTGCTGCTTCAGCGTCACCGTCAGCGGCGCGTCGCCCTTGCGCGGATTCTGCTTTTCATCCTCCGGATCCTTGCCTGCCGGACACCACTTGACCTGACACATCGTCTGCTTGCGCGTGCAGGTATCGGCGCCGTGCAGGGCGACATCGCGCAGATAGTCGTTTTCGAGATACGTGACCGGCCGCTCCCAGACATCGGCATACAGGACATAGTCGTCAGCCGGAGCGACCGGCAAGTCCGGTGCAGCCGGGAAGTCGGGCTGGGCGTCATAGGCCATGAGGTCTGCACCCGGAACCTCCGCCGCCCGGCCATCCACATGGATATGGCCCGGCTGGATCTTCCAGCTCCCGGCGTCCTCGACGATCCGCAGCGCCCGGTGGCGCGGCGTGCCACCGAAACAGCCCTCCTTCGAGCCGACGACATCCTTCAGGGCCTCGTTCAGCCGCCCCTTCAGGATTTCGACCAGCTCGTTCCAGTCGGCATCGGTGAGCATGCGTCCCTGCTGCTGGTAGACGCCCGAATAGCGTTTCTCCGGCTTGTAGCTGTCCCTGGAAATTTCGCTTTTCATTTCATCCTCTCCCTTGATCCTCTCGCGAACTGTCTCAAACCGAACGTGGCGGCAAATGCAGCAGCCGCGGGTCGTAGATCAGTACCGGCTCGATCCCCAGCGGCAGGAATTCCTGCATTTTCGTCAGCACCGCCTTTGCCTTCAGGCTGTAGAGCAGGTGATGCCCGGCTCCCATTTCGCCGCCGTCCTCGGCGCCGAAGCGGATGGCGGCCGCCGTCTGCAGGCCCAGTACGCCGCAGCCTGCCTCGCCGAACTGCGCCGGCCGGACCTCGCTGCCGCCCTGCGGCAGGCAGAACTCGAACACCTGGAAGAGCGGCGCCAGCCAGGTATTGGTGTTCGTCCGCCCCTCTTTCAGGTTCAGGCTTGTTTTGGTGTCATTATCAAGAATCGAATAGCGCACGGCCGAATAGCGCACGCAGTTGACGGCTGGCGGCGGACTCCCCTTGGACGGATTCTTCACCTTCTCCAGCCCCGTGATGTCGCCGGCAAAAATGCAATCGCTGGCCTGCAGATGCCAGCACATGGCGTCCCCCAGAACCGTGCAATATTCCAGCCGCACGAGCCCGCCCTTCTTGCTGTTGCCGGGATAATCCAGGGCCTCGAACAGGCAATCCACCGCATCGAGCGAGGGGATGAACTCTCCTCCGTCCGAAAGCACGCCGGTTTCGATGGAGACACGCTTCGCCGCCGAACGGCGCAAACGCAGGCGGCCTGCCGAAACCGTAATCTCCCCGCCGAACAGCACGTCCTCGAGCGGATAGCCTCCAGCCGCCGGCAGCACGAATGTGAAGCTTTTGGGCTTCTCGATGCGTACCGGCCGGTCCTGCCTGCCGCCGTGGAAATACCCCAGTTCGCCGCCGTCGGAGGCACCGGCATAAACCGTTGCCGGACTGTCCGGACGCAACACGCCTGCACCGTTGTACTCAGGCTCGTTGTGAGCCGTATCGAAATTGACGGCGGTTGCGAACAGTTTCGGATCGTCCCGCGTGCATTGCTGGATATCCGCCTGCGGCAAATCATCAGCAGGAATCCGGCAGTGGTGGAACGTGCCGCGCAGATCCGGATTCGTAGCGGCCCATGCCATGAAGATGCAGTCGACCGCCTGTACCTCGACCAGCGTCGCGATATCCAGCACCGTGCAGCTGTCCAGTTGCGCCGGGCCGGCACCGACGGACAGGCTTTCGAACAGGCAACCGGCTGCGGTCAGCACCGGCCTGTCCGTGGAAAAGGTATCGACCTGCACCTTCTTGGCCTCGACGCGAACCAGTTGCAGCTGACCGCTGGCCAGCTTCAGCGTGCCGGAAAAGCGGATGTCATCGATGTGGTACGGCTTCCCGGCGGCCAGATTTACATCGCCCTTGATCACCAGCGTGCGCGCCGTCGCATTGGCGTAACTTGTCACCCCGGCAGTCGTCGACTCATCGACGTAACCCTTCTGCAAGGCATCCGCCCAGGATTCGACCAGCGGCGCCGCCGGAAACAGGCCTCCCGGCGGCGCGGCAAAAGCCAGCAGACGCTTGGAATGATACAGGCCCCTGTCCGGCGTCACGGGGGTACGGACA
>DATLWR010000029.1:0-3421 GCA_035576205.1 Mariprofundaceae bacterium | reverse complement strand
CGAGCAGGGCCTGGTCAATCATGGGGTTCTCCGTTGATTCAAATCCGGGCTTAAGCCTAAAAGGACGGGCGCCTTTGGGCAAATAGGGGTGGAAACAGGATCAGCTGCCCAGCTCCGGCAGGCGGTCGAGGATATTTTCCAACAGATCCATTGCTTCCACAGGTTCCTGCTCAAGGATCCACAGCGGCACATCGGCCGGCCACAGCGGGGCGAGCTTGACCGCATCCTTGCCGGTGACGACGACGGGCAGGCTGGCGGCCAACAAGGTCGCGACATCCTCGCGACCGAACCGGTAGTGATCCGGAAACAGACGGGATTGATCGACGATCAGTCCGGAAGCATGCAGATCATCCAGGAATCGCTTGGGGCGGGCGATGCCGGTGGCAGCCATACAGACGGTGGGTACGCCGGCACCGGTATGCATGGCGTCCCGCAGGCCGGCGGTACGGGTCTGCCAGTGCCACTCGGGCTTCTCCTGTTGCAATGGGCGGGCATCGTCGTTGCCGGTACGGACGATGATGTCGGCACGTTTCAGCGCCTCGATCGGCTCACGCAAGGGGCCGGCAGGGATCAGTTGGCCGTTGCCGACCCCTTCGGCCGGAATCAGCACGATATCGCAGCAGCGCCCCAGTTGCCGATACTGGAAGCCGTCGTCGAGGATGATGACGTTGCCGAGCCCGGCCGCCATCCGGCTGGCCTTGAGACGGTCGCGGCCGGCAATGACCGGGCAACCGGAGCGCTCGAACAGGAGTCTTGCCTCGTCGCCGACTTCGCCGGCTGGATGATGGGCGGCAATCAGGGTCGGTTCGCCGCTCGCGCCGCCGTCACCGCGGCAGAGGATGACCGGCGCATAGCCGTGCAGCCTGAGCTCAGCGGCCAGCCAGATGACGAACGGGGTCTTGCCGCTGCCCCCGGCGGTGATATTGCCGACCGAGATCAGCGGCAGTGGTGGTTCCACGGCTCTCGCCGCGCGCTGTCTGAGATGTCGCCGGCTGATGGCGTAGTAGAGGCGGGAAAGCAGACGCAGCGGCAGTGGAGGCTGCTTGGTCCACCACAGCGTTTCCAGCCACTGGTGCAGGTCAGGCATCGGCTTCCAGTCGTGAGCGGATGTGTTGCCAGGTCCGTTCCAGTACATCCTCCTGCTGCTGCATGAATCGGGCCGCCTCGGCATGCAGGTGGGCGAGTTCGTCCGGATGCTGCAGAAGCCGCAACACCGCTGCCTGCAGCTCGGAGTCGTCCCGCGCTGCGATGGCGCCGCCGCAGCGCTGCAGGTCGGTCATGACGGCGCGGAAGTTCTGGATGTGCGGCCCGGTCACCACGCCGCGGCCGCAGACCGCCGCCTCCAGTGGGTTGTGGCCGCCGATATTGGCCAGCGAGCCGCCGATGATCACCAGATCGGCGATTGTATAGAGGCCGGCCAGCACACCCATCGCATCGATCAGTACAATGTCGGCGTGGGGGGCGCTGCCGGCCGACCAGCGGGCCGGTCGCAGCCCGGCATTGGCGAGCAGATCGGCGACTGCCGCGAAGCGTTCGGGATGGCGCGGCACGAAAACGGGCAACAGGTCCGGGCAGGCGGTCCGCCAGGCCGGCAACATGGTGAGCAATCTCCGCTCCTCGTCCTCATGGGTGCTGGCGATCAACAGGATCGGCCGGCTGCCAGACGGATCGAGCCGTCGGCGCAATTGGTCAGCGTCGACGGCCGGCGGCTGGATGGCATATTTAAGATTGCCAGCGACCCGGATGCGGTCGGCCGGCACACCGATGGCCGTCAGACGTTCGGCATCGAGTTCGCTCTGGGCGAGAAACTCCGTCACCGGCGCCAGCCAGCGGCGCCATAGGCTGCGGCTGGCGAGATAGCGCGGAAACGAGCGATCGGAGATGCGGGTGTTGAGGCCGATGATCGGGATGCCGAGTTTATGGCAGGCCTTCAGCATGCCGGGCCAGAACTCCGTTTCGGTGAGCAGTAGCAGACGTGGCTGCAGGTGACGGATAAAGCGCAACATCAGGCCGGGCAGGTCCCATGGCAGATAGGAGACGGTGACGGGGGGGCTGATTCGTTCGCCGAGCAGGCGGTGGGCGTGCTCGAAACCGGTGCGGGTAACGACAGTCAGATGCACGCGTTCGCCATGCTCAAGCAGGCGGTTTACCAGCGGGATGATCGAACCGACCTCGCCGACCGAACAGGCGTGAATCCATGTGCAGCCTGGAGCCGGCGCCGGCAGTGCCAGGGTCAGATGTGCTTTCGTCTTGTCCATCGGGGAACTCGCGGCTTGCATCGGCGTATTGCATCAGGAAGCGGCTGCTTCGGCCAGTGCCGGATGGTGGTCAAGAGGCTTGCAAGTTGTCGTCCAATCCGTTTGTATGAGCCGTGCAAAACCTTGCGGGAGGAAGTCGTGGCGATCGATTATACCTGGCTTGAAGAGAAGATTCTGCTGAGAAAGCTGGATGCCGACGAGCGCAACAAGCTCGGCAATCTGCTGGTCGAGAAGCAGTGCGCCAAGGGTGAAAAGATTCTGACTCAGGGGCAGCAAGGTGGCGTGCTTTATTTGCTGCGTTCCGGGTCGGCCGAGATCAGGGCAGAGAGCGGTGGTCAGGAAATCCGCATCTCCACGGCGCGCGAAGGGGCTCTGTTCGGTGAAATGACCTTTCTGACCGGTGAGTCTGCGAGCGCGACCGTTGTGGCGCTGGAGGATTGCGTGGTCTACAAGCTCAGGCGAGCCGATACCTCGGAGCTGATGCAGAGCGAACCGGAGATCGTCTATGCGTTCCTCGCCTATATGCTGGTCTATGCCGGCAAGGTGATCCGCACGATGAACGAGGAACATGCCATGATTCTCCAGTACATGACCTCGTCGCATAAGTAAGAGGCGGCGTTCGTTTTTCATTCCGGCCTGCGGCGACTGCCGCAGGCTTTTTTGTCGGGAGCCGATGGCCGGTCTGAGAACAGGCATGCTGGACTCTCGACGAGATATTCACCGATGAGAGGCCTTGCATGGGCGAATCGCTATTGTTGTTGCTGGCCGCGCTGGTAGTCGTATTCCTCGCCGCACAGCTGTTTACCAATGCGCTTGAGTATCTGGGCGAGAAGCTCGGCGTCTCGGAAGGGGTGACCGGCTCGATTTTCGCCGCCGTGGGTACGGCCATGCCTGAGACCATCGTGCCGCTGGTGGCGATCCTGGCCGGGGGTGCGGCTGTGGAGATCAATCGTGAGGTCGGCCTTGGCGCCATCCTCGGCGCCCCTTTCATGCTAGGTACGTTGAGTCTCGGCGTGATGGCATTGTTTGCCGGCCTGAAGAGCGGCTGGCAGGCACGGTTGCGGCCGGAGCACACCGGTATCCGCCGCGATATCGCGGTATTCCTCAGCGGTTTCACGTTAGCGACGCTGGCCGGCCTGTTGCCGGAGGCATGGCAGGCGATC
>DATLWR010000028.1:0-6801 GCA_035576205.1 Mariprofundaceae bacterium | reverse complement strand
TGGGCAGGTGTTCGACAGGCTGAACACGGCGGTGGAAAGAAGGGCGACACGCTCGACGCCGCCGCCGTCCATCAGCTCGCCATAGGAGGGGTCGAATGCCGGATCGGCACCCAGTCTGCGATGGTGTTCGGTGCACTCGTCGAATGACAAGACACCGGTTATCGTGGTGGTCACGATGCCTTTCTCCGGGTCGATCGCATAGGTTATCGGCATCCTGCCTCCTAGGTCGGCAAAGCAATTTACTCCTGCAATCTACGTATTGGAAGCTGGCCATTGGTTCAGGGTCGACGTTGCTGCCAATCACTAAGCCTGGCACGCATGCGCCGCACATGGCTGCCGTCCCAGAACAGTCGGCCGCAGCCGGAGCAGGTGAGCAACACTGTGGCCTGCTCGCGGCTGAACGGCGGCACCTCGGCCAGGCGCACCGGGTCGGCGGGCACGAGCGGCCGGTTGCAGACGAGGCAGCGGGAGAAGGGGGCGAAGAGCCAGTCGATGGCATGCCGGCGGCTAAGCTCCTGCACCTGCGCATCGATCCGGTCGCCGACGATGATCTCGACGCATCTGTCGGCATGCCGGAACTCGGCCAGCTTGCGGTCGCGCGTCAGCAGGATGCGCGACTCTCGTAGCGCCAGTTCGAGGAGTTGCCGGTCCGGCTGGCCGGCTTCGGCGATGAGCGTGTCGTAGCCGGCGGCGCGCAGCCAGCGCCCGAGCCGGCAGAGCATCTCGTCGCAGAGGAATTTCATGCCGCGCCGGGGCTACCAGGAACCGCCGCCACCGCCGCCGCCACCGCCGCCGGAGAAGCCGCCACCGCCGCTGCTGCCACCGCTGCTCGATGCCCCGACCGAACCCATGCCGCTGGAGAAGGAGGTCGAGAAGCTGCTGAAATTGGCGATGTCGCCGTGATACCAGACGGGCGGTGCGACCGGCAGGTTCTCGAAGCGCTTCACCCACTGCTCGACGACGCCCATCGCCACGGCGTAAGGCAGGGTGCGTTCGAGATAGGCCGGATTGTCGCGGATATAGCGCTCCAGCCGGTCCTGGTCGACGCGCCGCATGAATTCCCGGTAGCCGAGGATGCGGCCATAGGCGCGTGTGCCCTTGCCGGTGCGTATCGGCATCCAGCGGCTGAAGCCCAGCGCCAGCGCCCACAGCAGGATGATCGCCAGGATCGGCAGGTGCAGCAGCGATTCGGCGTGCAGGCCCATCTGGCTGAACATCATGCTCAGCATGCCGCCGCTGATCAGCAGCCACACCGCACCGGTAAAGCGGACACCGCCGCGGCCGGAGAACAGCACACCGGCACCGACCGACATGAAGACGCTGGCGAAGAGCAGCGGGCCGAAGATATCGGCGCCGAAACGTTCGAGGCTGTTCCAGCCGGCCAGCAGCAGCAGCGGCAGGATGGCCAGCGAACTGAATAGGGCGAAACGGCGGCGCACCTTCTTCGGGTTCTCCTGCATGAAGCCCTGTTCGGCCGACCAGTCATAGAGCATGTCCTTGGCCTTCTCGATGTCCTCGCGAATCTGCCGGCCGCGGCTGGCACCGAGGGTGGCGCCGATTTCGAGAGAATTGCCGTCGTCGAACAGCGCCTGCAGCAGCTGTTCCTTGTATGCCGGCAGATCCGCCGTTTTCCGGCCGGCCACCTTGCGCAGCGTGATCTTTGCCGGTTTCAGGCCGAGAAACTGCTTCGCTTCGTGCTCGATGGTCAGGTAGCCGTCGCGGGCCAGCTCCAGCACGGCGCCGCCGATGTCGATGCCGTCGACACGCTGGTCGCGCAACAGGCCGACCTGCGCGGCATCCAGCCCCTCCGGCGGTTCGTAGCCGACCATCAGCGGTCCGGTGGCCGGATCGCGGCCGTTACGCCACCAGTAGCCGAACAGGAATACGGCACCGGCGATCAGTACCGGCCAGTGCCAGAAGGCGGCGAGGGTCGCCTGCAGCCGGGGCAGCCCGGAGAGCTGCGTCGTCTGGCCGAGCAGGCCGGCCGGATAGGCGAGTTCGAAGGTCAGCCCTTCGTGGTCGGCGAGGTTCTCGGCTGTGGCGGCGAAGGTCTGCGTATCCGGCCAGTCGTAGCTCGCCGTGGTGCCGGTGCTGCCGTAGCGGCCGGTATAGGTCGCCGCCTCGATATCGTCCTGCGAGAGCTGCGGCGGCAGCGATACGGTCACCGAAGCCGAGGCGATGGGTACCGGCCAGCCGGTGCCGGTGACGTTCCAGCGGATCGCGTCGCGACCGCTGCTGGCGGCCAGCACGCCCAGCGCCACGCGATAGCGGATATCGTAGGTGTGGACGGCGCTGACGGTCCGCTCCGGATCGCCGATCTTGAGGCGCAGCAGTGGCCCGGCATCGCCGGAGACCGACTCCTCGACCCAGCGCACCGGCCTGCCGTCCATCTCGACCTCGAAATCGCCGAGGCCGATATCCCGGATACCGAGCGGCGTGAATATCTTGCGCGGGATGTCGCGGTAGATGCCGTGTTTCTGCAGGTGGCCGAAGTCGTAGCGGATCGTTTCGGCGACAGCGAGCGTGCCGTCGGCATGCACGTCGACATGGGCGAGAAATTCGTCGATGGATTCGGCCGCTGCCATCGCCGGCAGCCCGCCGAGCAGCAGGATGGCGGCAAGCGCCAGGCGCTTCACAGGGCGACCTCCGGCACGCGTCGCTCGTCGGCCGAATCGAGCTGGAAGTAGTCGCGCAGCCCGAAGGCCAGCGGGCGGGCGACGAGCAGGTCGGGAAACGAGCCCACCTTCGTGTTGTAGTCGCGCACGACGGCGTTGTAGTAGCGGCGGGCGTTCTGGATGGCCTCCTCGGTCTCGACGAGCTGCCGCTGCAGGTCGAGGAAGTTGCCGTTCGCCTTCAGGTCCGGATAGGCCTCGACCACTGCGAACAGGTGCTGCAGCGCACCGGAAAGCTGCGCCTCGGCCGGCCCCAGGCTGGCGATGCCCTGCGTGGCGATGGCCTGCTGGCGCGCCCGGGTGACCTGCTCCAGCGTCTGCCGTTCGTGGGTGGCGTAGGCCTTGACGGTATCGACGAGGTTGGGGATCAGGTTGTGGCGGCGCTTGAGCTGCACGTCGATGTCCGACCAGGCCGCCTCGGCCCTGGCACGCAGCGACACGAAACCGTTGTAGATGATGATGGCGTAAAGCAGTAGCCCTCCGCCGACCAGCCAGTACAGCCACCCCGACATGTGCGACTCCTCTTTCCCCGTGCGTACAACGAAGATAGGCCCCTCTTCGGCGGCTGGCAATCGCCGGGCCGGCATGCGATATCGTCATCTGCGGCGGGGAGCGAAAGCGGGCAAGGTCGGCTAGAGTAGATGCGGGGAGGTGGCAAGCCACAGATGCATCCGCTCACGCATGCCGAAATCGTCGGGGGCACGGTCAGCCTGCTGCTGATCGCCGTCGCCATCCTCGTGCTCAGCAAGCGCATCCGGCTGCCGTTCACGGTGATCCTGGTGCTGATCGGCATCGTGCTGTCGTGGCTGATCGGCGAGTACCCGCACGAGCTCGGCCTCCTGAAGCGGCTGGAGATCTCGCCCGAGCTGATCCTCTTCGTCTTCCTGCCGACGCTGATCTTCGAATCGACCTTCAACCTCGATGCCCGCAGCCTGCGCCGCAACCTCGGCCCGATCCTGACGCTGGCCGTGCCCGGCCTCGTGCTCTCCACGGCGCTGATCGGCCTCATCCTGTGGCTGGCCACGCCGCTGCCGCTCGATGCGGCGCTGCTGCTCGGCGCCATCCTCAGCGCCACCGATCCGGTGGCGGTGATCGCGCTGTTCGCCCGCATCGGTGCGCCGCAGCAGCTCTCGATCCTCGTGGAGGGCGAAAGCCTGTTCAACGACGCCACCTCCATCGTGCTGGCGCGCATCCTGGTCGGCGTGGTGGCGGCCGGCACGGTCTCGGCCGGCACCATCGGCGCCGGCATCGTCGACTTTTTCGCGCTGTTCGCCGGCGGCCTCGTGCTCGGCATCCTGCTGGGGCTGTTCACAGGCATGCTGATCGGCATGCTGGAGTCGGAGCCGCTGGTCGAGATCACGCTGGTCACGGCCCTCGCCTACGTCGCCTTCCTGCTCGCCGAGGAGGTGTTCCACGTCAGCGGTGTGATGGCGACGATGGGGGCGGGGCTGACGATGGGCGGCTGGGGCCGCGCGAAGATCTCCGCCTCGGTGCGCGCCTCGCTGGAATACTTCCTCGGCCTGCTGGCCTTTTTCGCCACGGCGCTGATCTTCCTGATGGTCGGGTTACGGGTCGACCTGTCGGCGCTGTGGGGATCGCTCGACCTGTTGCCGTGGGTGGTGGTGGCCATGCTGGCGGCGCGCGCCGTGCTGGTGTTCGGGCTGATGCCGCTGGTCGGCAGGCTGCCGGGCGCCAGCCCCATCAGCCTCGCCTACCAGGCGGTGATGTTCTGGGGCGGCCTGCGCGGTGCCATTGCGCTGGCCATCGTGCTGAGCCTGCCGGCCTTCGCTTATTCGGACACCTTCGTGGCGCTGGTGATGGGGGCGGTGCTGTTCACGCTTCTGGTCCAGGGCCTGACCATCGAGCCGCTGGTGCGTTTCCTGCGGTTGCACGTGCCGACGCTGGCCGACCAGGTGGCGAATCTGGAGCGCGACCTGACCGCCAAGCGGCGTGCCTACGAACGGCTGCCGGAGCTGCAGGCCGGCGGCCTCTTCTCCAGCCGCATCGCGCGCCGGCTGCAGCAGGAGTACGAGCGGGAGATCCGCGCCGCCCGCGACGCCATCCGGACGCTGCGCAGTGCCGGCCTCGACCCGAAGCAGGAGCTGCACCTGCTCTACCTGCACGCCTTTGCCGAGGAGGGCGGCATCTATACGGACATGTACGGCAAGGGGCACCTGTCGGAGGGGGCCTACCGCGAGCTGATGCTGGTGCTGGGCCGGCAGGTCGATGCCATCCGCTATCACGGCGATCCCGAATCGATCCGTTCGCCGCACCATGCCATCCGGCTCTACCGTTCCTTCGACCGGCTGCCGCTGCTGGGCCGCCTGGGCGAATTCCTGCGCATGCGGCAGGTGATCCGCCATTACGAGGAGCAGTGGGGCCACTTCCAGGGCAGCGATTTCGTGATCCGCTACCTGCAGCAGCTGAAGGAGCTGGAGTCGATCCCCGACGATGTCTATCAGCACGTGCTCGGCCAGTACCGCCACTGGCACGAGCAGGCGGGCAGGCAGCTGGACCACATGAGCGAGCAGTTCCCGGAATTCGTCACCTCGATGCAGGAGCGCTTCGGCCGCCGGCTGGGATTGCTGGCCGAGATGGAGGTGATCGGCGAGCAGGCGCGGCGCGGTGTCCTTTCCAAAGGCAAGGCCGAGGAGATCGAGGCGGAGATCGCCCGCCGGCTGGTCGCCTTGCGCGGCCAGTCGGTCAGCAAGCTCCACGCCGATCCGGTCCGGCTGCTCAGGCAGGTGCCGCTGTTCCGGGAACTCGGCAACGACGAGATCGAAACGCTGGCCGGCGAGGTGAGTTCTCTGACGCTGGCGGAAAACGAGGAGATCATCCGGCAGGGCGACGTCGGCCACTCGCTCTACCTGATCGCCCGCGGCGTGGTGCGGGTGACGCGCGCAACGGAGGAGGGCGGCTCGCAGGCGCTCGGTTCGCTGATGGCCGGCGACTATTTCGGCGAAATGGCGTTGCTGCACGATGAGCCGCGCACCGCGACGGTGAAAACGGTGACCGCCTGCCAGCTCTACCAGCTGAAAAAACAGACGCTGCAGGCCATTATCGAAAAACACCCATCGATCGGCGAGGCGATCCGCCGCATCGACGAACAGCGTCGGCGGGAGCAGGTGGGTTAAGGTTTAGATAATGTCTTCTTTCGGCCAAAAGCGGTCATTCAAAAAAAGTAGTGTACCCCTTTATCCTGAGACGACTCCGAGTGCCAGCTTTTGGCCGTAGCCGACCAGCACCTTGTAAGCAGGTGGTTCGTCAGGGCTGATATGCGTCCAAGCGGCAATTTTCTCTGCTGGCTATAGCAAACATAGGGTGAGAATCATAAAGTAAAGGGTATGAATAATAGCTCCTCAAAACCGGTTTTCATTTGCCACTCTTCTCAGGATAAAGGCTTTGTAAGGAGATTGGCATTGGATCTAAAAAACAATTTTGTAAATGTCTGGTTTGACGAATGGGAAATAAAAGTTGGTGACTCAATTACTCAAAAGATATCGTCTGGCATTCAAGAAAGCTCGTGGTTAGCAATTGTGCTTTCGAATAGTTCTATATCTTCTTCTTGGGTACAAAAGGAGTTGGGCTCTGGGTTAACGCGCGAACTATATGAAAAATGCGTTTTTGTACTTCCTATATTAAAGGAAGAATGTGAAATCCCTATGCTGCTTCGCGATAAGAAATATGCAGACTTCAGATCAAACTATTCTCATGGGTTACACGAGCTATTAACAGTTGTTGTTCCTGAAATAAATGTTGAAGAGGATTCATTAAATAGAGATCGTCTTCATAGTCTCTTGCTGCCCGCCGTCCGAGCTGAAATGCCTGTTCGTGTTATTGATTTGCAAAAAATGCAAGAAACATTGATAGCACTTCAAGACTTTCTTGGTTATGTTGATATAACCTTTACCCCTGTACGTGCTGAATCTCCTCTTACAGCACAACTCTTAAATGAAATGTACGATGTAGCTGAACAATATTGTCATCGTGCGGGTATAAAAACGCATTGGAGTCATTTTCCAGTCAAATCAGGTGATGTTGTTACAGAAGGTCTTTTCAATGAGCTACTCGGGACAATTAATCAGGTAATTTGGCATGTATTAAGGCGTGACAACCTAATATAAGTATA
>DATLWR010000027.1:0-25841 GCA_035576205.1 Mariprofundaceae bacterium | reverse complement strand
ATTCGGAAAGTGATCTTTCGAAGGCCGGACGCTCGAACAGGCGATCCATGTAGGCCTCGAGGTTACCGAACTTGGCGGTATCGATGCCGGACGGCGACAGGCGCCACAGGATCGGTGCCAGCGCGATGTCGGCCAGCGAGTACTGCTCGCCGATGAAATACTCTTGGCGCGCTAGGTAGGTATCCAGCGACTTCAGGTAATCCTTCAGCTTCTTGGCCGCCTCGGCCTTCTTCGCCTTGTTGTTCAGGTTGTCGAACATCGGATAGAGCTCGGATTCGAACTGCATCACCGCCAGGCGCATCTGGGCGCGCTCGGCCGGCGAACCCGGCTTCAGCGGCGGGTGCGGATAGCGCTCGTCCAGATACTCGTTCACGACGGCCGGCTCGAAGAACACGATGTCGCGATCCACCACCGTCGGCAGCTTGCCGTAGGGATTCAGCTGCAGGAAATCGGCCGGCAGGCTTTCAGGCTCCAGTTCGACGACATCGACCGGCAACTCCTTTTCGGCCAATACGATGCGGGTCTGATGCGAGTGCGGACTGCGGCCGTCCGAGTAGAGCTTGATCATTCAATTCCTCCGATTATCCGTTCCGGCGACGCGGAAAAGGTCGCGCATGGTAGCGTTAAGTCACACTAAAATAAAGTTTTTTCGGATTTTTTCTTAGATAACAATAGGTTAGGAAATAATCCTAGCGTACTTCATTCATCCGTATCGCCGCGTTTCTGGCCCATCAGCTGGGCATGAATGAAGGCGTCGATGTCGCCGTCCAGGAAGGCCTGCGTGTTGCCGGTCTCCATGCCGGTGCGCAGGTCCTTGATGCGCGACTGGTCGAGCACGTAGGAGCGGATCTGATGGCCCCAGCCGATATCGGACTTGGTGTCCTCCAGCGCCTGCTTCTCGGCGTTGCGCTTCTCCACTTCGTGCTCGTAGAGGCGCGCCTGCAGCATCTTCCAGGCGGTGGCGCGGTTCTTGTGCTGCGAGCGGTCGTTCTGGCACTGCACGACGATACCAGTCGGCAAATGGGTCAATCGCACGGCCGAATCGGTCCGGTTCACGTGCTGGCCGCCGGCGCCCGAGGCGCGGTAGGTATCGACGCGCACATCGGCCTCGTTGATGTCGATCTCGATCTCGCGCTCGATGTCGGGATAGACGAACACCGACGAGAATGAGGTGTGGCGGCGGTTGCCGGAGTCGAACGGCGACTTACGCACCAGCCGGTGCACACCGATCTCCGCCTTCAGGTAGCCGAAGGCGTACTCGCCCTTGATCGATACGGTCGCCGACTTGATGCCCGCCTCTTCACCGGCGGTGCACTCCATCAGCTCGGTCTTGAAGCCGTGCTTCTCGGCCCAGCGCAGGTACATGCGCAGCAGCATCTCGGCCCAGTCCTGCGCCTCGGTACCACCGGAGCCGGCGTTGATGTCCAGGAAGGCCGATTCGGCATCGTTCTCGCCACCCAGCATCTGCGCCAGTTCCAGCTTCTCGATCTGCTCCTCGACCTTGTTCAGCGTACCGACCGCCTCGATTTGCGAATCGCGGTCGCCCTCTTCGGCACCCATCTCGAACAGCGTGGTGGCGTCATCCAGCTCGCCGGCCGCACCGCCGTAGCTCTTCAGCACGCGTTCCAGCCGCGTGCGCTCCTGCATCAGCTTCTGGGCGGCTTCCGGGTTGTTCCAGAGGGTCGGGTCTTCGATGCGGGCGTTCAGCTCGCGGAGTTCGTCTTCCTTGCCGTCGACGTCAAAGAGACCTCCGCAGCGCATTCAGGCGGTCCGAGAAATCCTCGGCCCGGGTCCGGAAACCTGCAATCTGATCTTCAATGCTCATCGTTCACTCCAGCAAAAAACGCCCGTTTTCGGGGAACCGCAAGGTACCGCTCCTGCCGTTCAAATCAAGCCATGACGCTCCGCCCTGTCAGCTTGACCAATCTAATTAACCAAACTTAACTACTAATTCTGAAGGGAGGGGCATGCACAATACCAACACCCACCCGCAACGATATTAGACAATTCAAGGAATCATCATGGGTTCAGATACGTTTATTCTCATACTTGGCGGCTTATTGGTCTTGACTTCAGTTCTTGGCGGAGGATTTGAGGTAAAGGAAGTCAAAATCCCTAAAATTGGTGGTTGGGCACGTATGCTTGCCGGCATTATTGGCACAATCCTTATTGTTCTAGGGATAGGAATGTCAACTTCTTCCACGAACAATAATACAAACCCCGCTCCTCCGAGTGTCCAAGGCTCGTCAACTTTTTGGCTATCGGACAACCTGGGGCAAGGCCAAGTTAGCGAACAAGTTCGTGTTCTTATCGATGGGAAAGAGGTAGGGACGCTAACAGTGAATGAACAATATCCCAATTCAAAAATCCGCATTACGGTCCCTAACATAGGACGGCACAATTACGACCTTGAAGCAAGAGCTGTATTTCGTGATGAAAATGGGCAACTTCAGGAAATATTCGGTGTTGGCCAAGGAAGCATCATTGTAAGTGATGGGAAAAAGTTTGAACTGGCTTCCACAATAACAGGAAACGACACGTGGATTGCCCATATGGAAGAAGTTTCTCAATAGAACATTAAACCAGCGGCCTATCTTACCATGATACATGACAATGACTTACTAAAGAAGTTAGCTGTTTTATGTTTATGTCATGATGGTGCAGAAATGCAAACTTCCTCCCTATGCCAAAGCCCCTTAACCGAACCGATGCGGAAGCCGGCGCACGTAACGTCACAATTCGGACACATTTGTCTTGCAGCTTCCAAATCATGGATTTGATAGCGGGAGGCGAGATGAACAGGCAATCCCAGGATTTCACGGGCCGATGACCATGCACACCATCCTGGGAGCCGGCGGCGTCATCGGCCGCGGGCTAGCACTGGAGCTGCGGCAATATGCGGAGGCGATCCGGCTTGTCAGCCGGCATCCGAAGCCGGTGCACGGCGACGAGGAGTGCGTCACCGCCGATCTCACCGATGCGGCCGAGGTGGAGAAAGCACTCGCCGGCAGCAAGGTCGCCTATCTGGTCGCCGGCCTGCAATACGACATCCGCGTCTGGCAGGAGCAGTGGCCGCTGATCATGGAAAACGCCATCGCCGCTTGTAAGCGCCACGGCTGCAAGCTGGTCTTCTTCGACAACGTCTACCCCTACGGCCTCGTCGACGGCCCGATGACCGAAGAGACACCCTTCAACCCGTGCAGCAAGAAAGGCGAAGTGCGGACACGGATCGCGGAGCGGCTGATGAATGCCGTGGCGCACGGCGAGATCGAGGCGCTGATCGCCCGCTCGGCCGATTTCTACGGCCCCGGCACCTTCAACACCTTCGTACAACCGATGGTGTTCGACAAGCTGCAGCAGGGAAAGAAGGCGGCCTGGCTGTGCGACGACAGACTCCCCCACTCGATGACCTTCACGCCCGATGCTGCGCGGGCCGTGGCGCTTTTGGGCAATGCGGATGACGCCTTCGGCAAGACGTGGCACTTGCCCACCGCCGCCAATCCGCCCACCGGCCGCGAGTTCATCGAGCTGGTGGCGAAGGCTCTGGACACCGAAGCCGACTACCGGCTGCTGAAGCCGTGGATGCTGCGACTGGTCGGCCTGTTCAACCCGCTGGTGCGGGAGAGCATGGAGATGCTCTACCAGCTCGATCACCCCTACATCTTCGACAGCAGCAAGTTCGAGGCGCGCTTCTTCAGGCCGACCACCTATGCTCAGGGGATTGGCCGGACGGTGACCTTCATGCGCTGCGGCTCGCAGATCGGATAACGAAACTCCGGCAGGAACCTGCCGGGGGCGGTTACTAGACGGCCAGCGCATCCTCGATGACGAACTGCACGGCGCCGTTGCCGCGCCAGTCATCCAGCTTCAACTGGCCGACCGGCGAGATCGTGGCACCCGGCTGCAAAGCCTCATCCAGCGCACCGACGCCGAACACGACGGCATCGGCGAATCCGGCCTGGCTGCCCGGCTGCATCAGCTTCAGCCGCACCACACCGCCCTTCATGTCGCGCCGGTCGACGATCTGCACGTCCTGCAGCAGCCACTGGCAGGCGGGATTCCCCTGCCCGATCGGTTCGAAGCGACTTAAACGCTCGGCGAGCCCCGCATGCAGTGCATCGAGGCCAAGAATACCGTCGACGGCCAGCTCGCGATGCCGGCCGGCATCTCTCCCCTGTGCCGCGACAGCTGTCCCAAAAGCCGCCACGAAATCCTCCCAGCGATCCGGCCGCACCGTACCGCCGCCAGCCCCGGCATGGCCGCCGAAACCCTCCAGCGTGGCGCTGCAGGCGTTCAACAGCTCACCGATGTGGTAGCCGGGGCGACCGCGCAGCGAGACGCGGATATTCGACTCCGGCGTAACGAAGCCGACCGCCGCCGGACGGTGATGTTTGCGCGCCAGGCGCCCGGCGGCGAGACCCACCACGCCGGCATGCCAGGCCTCGTCGTAGACGGCGAGGACCTCGGCACCGTTCAGCTTCGCCTCGGCCTCTTTGAATACCTCCGCCTCCACCTGCCGGCGCGTCTTGTTGCTGTCGTCGAGTACAGCGGCCAGCCGCGCCGCCTCGGCCCGCTCGTGGCTGGCGAGCAGCCGCATCGCCTCCTCACCATGGCGCATGCGGCCGGCCGCATTGATGCGCGGCGCGATATGGAAACCGATCGTCTCGGTAGTGATCGCCGATTTGACGCGGGCGACATCGAGCAGCGCCGCCATGCCGGTGGAGGGCTGGCTGCCCAGCTGAGCCAAACCGTGGTAAACGAGGATACGGTTCACGCCCTTGAGCTGCATGACGTCGGCGACGGTAGCCACCGCCACGCGGTCGAGCAGCGTGCGCAGGTTGAAGGCTGGCGATCTCCCCGCCTCCTTCAGCCGCTTCCAGGTCGCCACCAGCAGGAAGAAGGCGACACCGGTACCGCACAGCAGGCGCTCGGCGAAGCCGCAGTCGTCGCGCGACGGATTGAGCAGCGCAAACGCCTCGGGAAGTTCGCGGTCGGGAAGGTGATGGTCGGTGACGATGAGGTCGAAGCCGAGCCGTTTCGCCTCGGCACAGGCCTCGAAGCAGGTGGTGCCGGTATCGACGCTGATGCCGAGCTTCGCGCCGGCCGCCACTGCCTCGCGGACCGGCTCCACCCCGATGCCGTGGCCGTCGTCGGCGCGGTGCGGGATCGACGAGGTGACCGTTGCACCTGCGGCAGCGAGCGCTTCGTATAGCACCGCCGTGCCGGAGACGCCGTCGCAATCAAAATCGCCGAAGATGTGGATTGGTTCGCCGTGCAGGATGGCGTGCGCCACGCGATCCGCCGCCTTCGGCATCTCCTGCATCGAATCGGGATCGGGCAGATCGGCCAGGCGCGGCGTGAAAAAGCTGTCGGATTCGCTTAAACCCCGGTTGGCCAGCAGCCCCTGCCAGGCCGACAACGGATCGGCGGCCTGCAGGGGGCCATGACGCCAGACCAGCCGGCTGCCCTTGACGGTAATACTGCCGGGCAGATTCACCAGTGCGCCCGCACCGCCTGCAGCAGCTCGGCCGGCCCCAGCGGCAACCGTACCGGCAATGCAGCCTCACGCTTGCGGCCGAGGCGTGCCAGCATCGCAACAAACGGCGTTTGCCGCAGCCACAAGGCATGGCCTTCGCCCATCACCAGCACATCGTCGGAAAGTCCTGTGTGAGGGTTGAGCATTTCGCCAAGGTGCTCGACCTCGGTGACCATCAGCTTCGCATTGCGCCCGTCCACGACCAACGACAGGGATGGAGAGCGGGTGGCCACGACAGGCATCGGTGCCGACGACAGTTCGTCCCTTGAACAGCGTCCCCACAGCCAGATGCCGCGCACGTCCGGCTCGCCACGGGAGCGGCGATCCAGCAGCGGATTGCGGTAGAGATACATCTGCAGTTCGGCGACCAGCCGCATCAGGCGCCCGCCATCAACCCCGTCTGGATGACGGTTCGGCAACAGGTTGCCCGACACCTCGGCAAAGGATGCCGGTGATGCGTCGATGGCCTTGTCGCAGGCGAGAATCATGGCCGGACCGGCTGCATGCAGCGACATTCCCTCTTCGGCGAGCAGCGGATTCAGCAGTGCCGCGAGAGCTGCGGCATCGTCCGCGCGCCATGGAAAAATCCCCTCCGGCATGACCTGCAGGCGGTCCCGCATCAGCTGCGCATGGAACGGCGAGGCGACCCAGCACTGCTGCACGCTGTCGGGGAGATTCAGCCCGGAAGCAAGCAGTGCAGCAGGCGAACGGCCGGCAAGCCAGGCCGTGAAGGAGAGCGGCGTATGCGCGGGAGCCGCATACCATGAACGCGAGCGCCACAGCAGATCGCCGCGCAGCGGTTCGAGCAGTGGATGAAGTTTCAGGCCATCCGGCGTCTGCACCAGACCATTGGTGACGATGAGCATCGGATCGGCGGCCGGTCAGGACTCCAGCAGCTTGCGGACCGCCGACTCCGTCGCATCGATGGTGACCGGGCTCGGCACACCCTTCATGGCGGTGTCCGGGTCCTTGAGGCCGTTGCCGGTCAGCGTGCAGACGATCTTGTCGCCCGGCTTGAAGTAACCGGTCTTGTTGAGCTTGATGATGCCGGCGACCGAGGCTGCCGAAGCCGGCTCGCAGAAAACGCCTTCCAGGCAGGCCAGCATGTTGTAGGCCTCGAGGATCTCCTCGTCGGTCACCGCATCGATACGGCCGCCCGACTCGTCGCGTGCAGCCTCCGCCTGCTTCCAGGAGGCCGGCTTGCCGATGCGGATGGCGGTAGCAATGGTCTCCGGATTGTCGATCGGATGGCCCAGGACGATCGGTGCGGAGCCGGCGGCCTGGAAGCCGAGCATCTTCGGCAGGTTCTTGCTGATCCGCTTCTCGTGGTACTCGCGGTAGCCCATCCAGTAGGCGGTGATGTTGCCGGCATTGCCGACCGGCAGCGCATGGTAGTCCGGCGCGAAACCGAGCTCGTCGACGATCTCGAAGGCGGCGGTCTTCTGCCCCTCGAGACGGTACGGGTTGACCGAATTGACCAGCGAGATCGAGCCGTCGGCCGAAACGTCGCGCACGATCTGCAACGCATCGTCGAAGTTGCCGCGGATCTGGATCACCTTGGCGCCGTAGCGCATGCCCTGCGAAAGCTTGCCGAGCGCGATCTTGCCGTCCGGGATCAGCACGTAGGCTTCCATACCGCAGTTGGCGGCATAGGCGGCGGCAGCCGCGGAAGTGTTGCCGGTGGAGGCGCAGATCACCTTGCGGGAGCCGGCGTTGTACGCCTGCGTCACCGCCATGGTCATGCCGCGATCCTTGAACGAACCGGTCGGGTTCAGGCCCTCGAACTTCAGGAAGATGTTCAGCTCCGGATTGATGGCGTTGCGCAGGTTCAAAGACTCGTGCAGCGGCGTGTCGCCCTCGTAGAGCGTGATGACCGCGTCGTCCTTGCCGATCGGCAGGAACGCCCGGTAGCGGTTGATGATTCCTTCATAGCGTGGCATTTCTGTTTACCTCAAGCCCCAAACTCTTCCTTGCGCAGCAGCAGCACATCCTGCTCGTCCACCGTCTCCAGCGCGGTAATGCGGCTGATCGCCGCCTGCATGTTTCCTTCCGTCGTCTCGTGGGTGAGCATGATGATCGGCACCAGCTGCGTGGCATGCCGCTCCTTCTGCAGCACTGCCTCGATGCTGATGCGGTGATCGGCGAGGATCGAGGTGACGGCGGCGATGACGCCCGGCTCGTCCTTCACCATCAGCCGCAGGTAGTACTCGCAGACCACGTCGGCCATCGGCAATGTCGCCAGCTCGCGGCGGGTGTGCTGCACGAAGCCCATCGGCGGCGCCAGGTGCGCAATGCCATGCGGATGGCCGCTGGCGATATCCATGATGTCGGCGACCACCGCCGAGGCGGTCGGACGCTCCCCTGCCCCGCGGCCGAAGAACATCGTATGACCGACATAGTCGCCGGTGATCTGCACGGCGTTGTAGGAATCGGAGACCTGCGCCAGCTGCGCGGTCAGCGGCACCAGTGTCGGGTGCACATGCATCTCCACACGGTCACCCTGCTCGTCGTGATGCGGCTTGGCGATGCCGAGAAGTTTGATGCGATAACCGAGTTCGTGCGCCGAGGCGATGTCGTCCAGCTTGATGCGGCTGATGCCCTCGGTGAAAACCTCGTCGAACTTGATCTTCGAGCCGAAGGCCATGGCGGCCAGTATGGAGAGCTTGTGCGCCGTATCGATGCCTTCGACATCGAAAGTAGGGTCCGCCTCGGCATAGCCCAGCGTCTGTGCCTGCTTCAGCACGTCGGCGAAGGCGGCCCCTTCGTTCTCCATCCTGGTCAGGATGTAGTTGCAGGTGCCGTTGAGGATGCCGTAGATCGACAGGATGGCATTGGCCGCCAGCCCCTCGCGCAGCGCTTTCATGCACGGAATACCGCCGCCGACCGCCGCCTCGAAGCCGATCTGCAGCCCCTTGTCGGCGGCGAGCGGGAACAACTCCTCGCCGTGCTTGGCGATCAGCGCCTTGTTGGCGGTCACCACGTGCTTGCCGTGCTCCAGCGCCGTCTTCACGAAACTGCGTGCCGGCTCGTAGCCGCCGATCAGTTCGACGATCACATCGACATCGTCGGCAGTGACCAGCGCGTTGGCATCGTCGGAGAGGCGCACGCCGGAAAAATCGAGGCCGCGGTCGCGTTTGATATCCTTGTCGCAGGCCGCCACCAGCTTCACCGGCTTGCCCAGCCGCTGGGCGATCAATGCCTGCTGCTCGATCAGGATGCGGGCCACCCCCGTACCGATCGTTCCGAGGCCCAGCAGGCCGACTCTCAATTCGCTCATCTCAGGCTCCGGCGTTCAGGAAGGTCTTGATATTGCGCAGGGCCTGCCTGGTGCGGTGTTCGTTCTCGATCATGGCGATGCGCACGTAATGGTCGCCGTAGGAACCGAAGCCGATGCCCGGACTCACCGCCACGCCGGCGTCGACCAGCATGCGCTTGGTGAACTCCAGCGAACCGAGTTCCTTGAACTCGTCGGGAATCTCGGCCCAGATGAACATGCTGGCTTTGGGTTTCTCGGCCATCCAGCCCATCTTGTGCAGGCCGTCGATCAGCACGTTACGGCGGGACTGGTACATGGCACGGATCTCATCGACACAGTCCTGCGGTCCGTTGAGTGCCGCGCAGGCCGCGATCTGCAGCGGCTGGAAGGTGCCGTAGTCGAGATAGGACTTGATCTTGGCGAGTGCCCCCACGATCTCCTGGTTGCCGACCATGAAGCCGATGCGCCAACCGGCCATCTTGTAGCTCTTGGAGAGCGAATAGAACTCGACCGCGACCTCTTTCGCACCCGGCACCTGCAGGATCGACGGGCACTTGTAGTCGTCGAAGGTGATCTCGGCGTAAGCGATGTCGGAGATGACGATCAGCTTGTTCTCACGCGCGAAGTCGACCACCTTCTCGTAGAAGTCGAGATTGACCACCTGCGCGGTCGGATTGGACGGGAAATTGACCACCAGGATCTTCGGCCGTGGCCAGGAGTCGCGCACCGCCTTGGTCAGCTCCTCGAAATAGTCGATGCCCGGTCCCATCGGCACGTGCCGGATATCGGCACCGGCGATGATGAAGCCGTAGGGATGGATCGGGTAGGCCGGGTTCGGCGACAGGATCAGGTCGCCGGGGCTCGTGATGGCCACGGCCAGATGCGCCAGCCCCTCTTTCGAACCGATGGTGGCGATGGCCTCGTATTCCGGATCGAGATCGACGTCGAACTTGCGCTTGTACCAGGCACAGATGGCGCGCCGGAGCCCCGGGATGCCGCGCGATACAGAATAGCGGTGGTTGCGGCCGTCCTGTGCGGCCTCGACCAGTTTGTCGACGATATGCTGGGGTGTGGGCTGATCCGGATTGCCCATGCCGAGATCGATGATGTCGTTGCCGGCATGCCGAAGCTCCATCTTGAGCTTGTTGACGACGCCGAATACGTACGGCGGCAGACGCTGAATCTTCTGGAACTCACGCATGGATGATGATGTTACTCCGGAGTGAATCGATCCCTGAAAGGCGGCCCTTGCAGGCCGCGCCGAGTGTACGAAGCCCCCCCCGTACGGTCAAGGAAACCGCATGAAAAAAGCCCGCCGGCACGGGGCCGGCGGGCTTCTTCCAGAGGATCAGCCGATCAATGCTTGACGTCTTTCCAGACCTCGCGCTTGAGCAGGTAGAGCACCAGCGTCAGCACGAGCAGGAATCCCATCACGTACACGCCGATGGCACGGCGCTGGTTCTGGTGCGGATCGGAGATGAAGGTCAGGAATGCGGCCACATCCTGCGCCTGCTTCTCCAGATTCGCCGTTTCGGCCGGATCGTGGTCCAGATAACCGAGCGGATCCGGCATGGCAATGCGGTTACCCGGGAAGTACTTGTTGTAGTTTCCATCCGGGATCTTGCCGTTGGGATCGTGCTCGAAGCCGGTCAGCACCGAGTAGATGTAGTTCGCACCACCGCGGCGAGCATTGGCAATGACCGACAGATCCGGCGGCACCTTGCCGTAGGAAACGGTCGCGTCTTCCGGGCTCAGGTCGGTGATCAGGCCGGCCGTGAGCGGCTTGTCGTTACGCAGCTGGTCGACCTTCTCACGGCTGATGCCGATCTCCGGATAGTCCATCAGGTCCTTGTAGGTGACGTACTTGGCCGAATGGCAACCCATGCAGATGTTGGTGAACACATCCAGGCCGCGGTTGATCTGCTCCTTGTCGGCAACGTTGATGTTGGCGTGCTTGAGCTCCACGCCCTCCTCCGACGCACTGGCCATGGACGGCAGCACGAAAGCGGCAACGACAAGTATCGAATAAAATCGCTTCAAGTTCATATCAGATCCCCTCCGGCAGCGGCTTCGTCTTCTCGAATTTGTGCACAAACAGCAGCGATACAAAGAAGAGGAAGTAATAGGCCGTCGCAATCTGGCCAACCAGCTTCAGCGCCGGCGTCGGTGCGGAGTGACCGCAGTAACCGAGCGTAATCACGTCGATGAAGAACAGGATGACCATCTGGCGATAGACCGGACGGTAACGGGCTGAACGAACCTTGGAGCGATCCAGGAACGGCAGCACGAACAGGATGGCCAGCGAGGCGCCCATGGCAATCACACCCAGCAGCTTGCTCTCGAAAGAGCGCAGGATGGTGTACCACGGGGTCAGATACCATACCGGCGCAATGTGCGGCGGTGTCTGCAGGTTGTTGGCCGGCACGTAGTTGTCCACCTCGATGAAGAAACCGTTCATCTGCGGGTGGAAAAAGATCACGTAGCAGTAGAACAGCAGGAAGATACCGACGCCGAAGGCATCCTTCACCGTGTAGTACGGATGGAAGTTGATCAGTTCGCTTTCCTTGTGAACATCGATGCCTTCCGGATTGTTCGAATGCACCGTATGCAGCGCATGGATGTGGCCGCCGACGATGGCCGCCAGCAACAGCGGGAACAGGTAGTGCAGCGAGAAGAAGCGGTTCAGGGTCGGATCACCCACCGAGAAGCCGCCGCGCAGCAACTGGCTCAGGAAGTCGCCGATCACCGGTACGGCGCCGAACAGGTTGGTGATCACGGTCGCGCCCCAGAAGGACATCTGGCCCCACGGCAACAGATAGCCGAAGAACGCCGCGCCCTGCATGATCAGCAGGATGACCACGCCGATGATCCACAACAGCTCGCGCGGGCCCTTGTAGGAACCATAGTAGAGACCACGGCCGATGTGCATGTAGACCACGACGAAGAAGGCGGAAGCGCCGACCGCGTGCATGTAGCGGATCAGCCAGCCGAAGTTCACGTCGCGCATGATGCGCTCGACGGAATCGAAGGCGACCGTGTAGTGGCCGTAGGTCAATTCGGCCGACGGCTTGTAGTACATCGCCAGGAAGATGCCGGTCAGAATCTGGAGCGTCAGGACGAGCAGCGCCAGCGAGCCGAAGTTCCACATGTAGTTCAGGTTCTTCGGCACCGGGTATTCGGTCATTTGCGACCGGATGATGTCACCGAGCCCCAATCGTTCGTCCACCCAGCCGAACAAACGTGTTTGCATCATTTTCTGTAACACTTTTTCCCCTCCCCCCTGGCTTAACCGATCAACACTTTGGTTTCGGTGAGATATTTGTATGGCATCAGATGCAGGTTATCCGGAGCCGGCGAGCCCTTGATCACGCGTGCGGAGATGTCGTACAGCGAACCGTGGCACGGACAGTGCCAGCCACCCGGCCAATTCTCCGGCACAGAATCGCCCCAGTCCTTGCGGCCGGCCGTCGGCTTGTAGAGCGGGATGCAGCCCAGATGGGTGCAGCTGGCCACCACGACAAGGTATTCCGGCTTGATGGAGCGGTACTTGCGCTTCTCCGGGGTATCCATCCAGGCCGCCGAGACTTCCGGGATATGCCGGGAATCAGGATCCTTCAGCATATCGTCGTGGCCGTCGACCTCCTTGAGGAACTCCGGCGTGCGGTTCGTGACGAACACCGGCTTGCCCTGCCACTGGATTACCACCAGCTGGCCCGCGGCAACGGTACCGACATCGAACTCGGTCTTGGATGCGGCCAGCGTATCGGCGGCCGGCAACATACTGGCGACGAACGGCACCACCGCCGCACCCGCGGCAACGGCCCCCAAACCACCAGCAGCAACATAAAGAAAATTACGTCGGGACTGATCTGCTTGATCCGTCATAAGCTTCTTCCCCCTGTCATGAGCTTATTCCCCCCTCCTTCGAATTGTTCCGACAAACGTCGAACGGTGATGACTATCAGCCGGATTTCAACAGGTCAACCCTGCAAGCTTTGCGCCTTCAGTGCACCTATTACGCCCGACTGTGCCCAAACGCGAACAAAATTAGCACCCATCGCCATTGCGGCACAGGTGCAGCTATTACGCCCTCTGCGCCAGTTCGCGCAGTTCGCGGATCGCCGCAGCGTAATCCGGCTTGTTGTAAACGGCGGAGCCGGCCACGATGGCATCGGCACCGGCCGCGGAAACCTCGGCAATGGTGTCGACATTGACGCCGCCGTCGACTTCCAGCCAGGCGTCGCTGCCCGCCTCGTCGAGCATCCTGCGGCACTCGGCGATCTTCGGCGTGACGGCATGGATATATTTCTGGCCGCCGTAGCCCGGATTCACGCTCATCAGCAGCACGAGGTCGACACAGTGCAAAACATGCTGGATGGTCGAGACCGGTGTGGCCGGATTCAGGCTGACGCCCGCCTTTTTACCCAGCGAACGGATGTACTGCAGCGTGCGTTCCAGGTGAATGCAGGCCTCCTGGTGTACGGTGATGATATCGGCACCGGCCTTGGCGAACGCCTCGATCTGGGTATCCGGATGGTTGACCATCAGGTGCACATCGATCGGCTTCTTGGTGTGCGGACGGATCGCCTTGCAGACGTTGTCGCCGATGGTGATCGGCGGCACGAAGGAGCCGTCCATGACGTCGAAATGGATCCAGTCGCAACCGCCCTCGTCAATGGCACGCACTTCGCGGCCCAGATCGGCGAAATCGGCCGACAGAATGGATGGTGCAATGACGATATCTTTTTTCACGTGGGAAACCTCCGAAAATTTGAGGCCGGAATTTATAACGGTACAAATCCTAGTCGTCCAGCGAAACAAGCCATGCCGAAAGTGCGGAAATCTGCTGCGCATCGAGCGGACCGCCATTATGGCGGGCAAAACCCGGCATGTACTGGCCGCCGGTACCGTTGGCGACCAAGGTCCTGAGAACACCGGCATCCCGGTGTCCGGCAAGCTTCGGCGCATAGGCCCCCTGCCCCTTTCCACCATGGCACATGGCGCAGACCGCCGCATAGATAGCAGCGCCCGTCTGCTTGCCGCGTGCCGGATCGGCATGGCAGGAGGCGCAGGGCTTGTCGAAAATGCTGCGCCCGGAGAGCGCCATGTGCGGATTCGGAATCACCCGCAGATGCAGGGTGGCGCGGGAAACACGGCCGAACGAATCGGTCACCTGCACCCATTTCTTCACGTTCTCCTGCTTGGCGAAGGTATCGATCGTGACATTCAGCAGCGTGAAATCGCCGGGCATCAGTACCCGCTCCTGCGGCACGGCGGTCGTGCAACCGCAGGAGGCCTGCACATCGGCGATCTCCAGCATCTGCTGACCGGAGTTGCGTAGCCGCAGCACCGCTTTGGCAGATGTCCCCTCGCGCACGCTGCCCATATCCAGTTCGGCCGGCTCGAACACCAGCGCCGAAACGGGAGAAATTCTCTTGCCCGATGCGGATACCGGTGCCGGCGCAGGTGCCAGCACGGCGGTAGCCACACAACCGCCGGTCAGCATCAGCAACAACAAACCGATCACCCTTGTCATCGCGACAGCCACGGTTTCAGGATTTCCGGCAGCGGCGTTTCGCCATGCAGCAGCCGCTGCAGTTCGGGAGGTTCGCAATTCAGCAATGCCTCGGTGGCCGCCCGCACGTCCGGCTGGCTGAAATCGGCCTCCAGCAACGGCCCGAGCCAGGCGTCCAGCTCCAGCATGCCCTGCCGGTTGAGACGGTAGCGCAGGCGGCGTATGGCCAGCTCGGTATCCGTCAACGCTGTTTCGGTCATATTATTCAGGACTTGCGGGCCAGGATCTTGCGCTTGATGTTGTTGATGGCCGCTGTCGGGTTCAGCTCCTTCGGACAGGACTCCATGCAGTTCATGATCTGGTGGCAGCGGTAGAGCCGGAAGGCGTCCTCGAGCTGCCCGAGGCGCTCGCCCATCGCCTCGTCGCGCGAATCCTCGATCCAGCGGTTGGCGTGCAGGAGCGCTGCCGGGCCCAGGAAGCGGTCGCCATTCCACCACCATGACGGGCAGGAGGTGGTGCAGCAGGCGCAGAGGATGCACTCGTAGGAGCCGTCGATGCGGGTACGCTGTTCGGGCGACTGCAGGATCTCGTGCTCGGGCATCGGCGTGAAACGCTTCAGCCACGGCTGCACTTGCCGGTACTGGTCGAAGAAGTGCTCCATGTCGACCACCAGATCGCGAATCACCGGCATGCCCGGCAACGGCCGTACGGCGATCGGCTGCCTGAGTCCTGCGATCGGCGTGATGCAGGCCAGACCGTTGACACCGTTGATGTTCAGGCCGTCAGAACCGCATGCCCCCTCGCCACAGGAACGACGGTAAGTAAGCGTGCCGTCGAGTTCCCATTTGATGTGGTTCAGCGCATCGAGCAGCTTCATGCCCGGCTTGGTGACCGGCACCTCGAAGGGCTGCATGTACGGCTTGTCGCCCGATTCCGGATCGAAGCGGTAGACTTCAAGGCGAATCATTTCAGACATGTCGCCCCCTCCGCCCATGGATGGGCGGCTTTAGCAAGCATGCCAAAAGGCCGAAGGCAGGATGCTCTGAGGCCGTTCATTTAATACACCCTCGGCTTCGGCGGGAACGACTCGACCGTCATCGGCTGTATGCGCACCGGTTTGTAATCGAGCTTCACCTTGCCGCGGCTGATGCTGGCCAGCGTGTGCTTCAGCCATTTGTCGTCATCACGCGCCGGGTAGTCGTCGCGGGCATGGGCGCCGCGCGACTCCTTGCGCGCCAGTGCACCGGCCGCAGTGACGCGTGCCAGCGCCATCAGGTTCTCCAGCTCCATCGCTTCGACCAGCTCGGTATTGAAGATGCGGTGACCGTCGTCGATCGAGGCCACGGGAAGCCGGGCAACGAGTTCCTCGAGCTTCTCCACCCCTTCGGCCATCACCTCCTCGGTGCGGTAGACGCTGAAATGATCCTGCATCAAGAGCTGCATCTGCTGCCTGAGATGCGAGACGCGTATGCCGTCGCCCTTGCCGGCACCCTCCAGCCAGCGCTCGACGCGCGCCACACCGGGCTCCCAGCAATCGGGAGACAGTGTCGTGTGATAGCGGTGCTCGCGCAGCCGCTTGAGCACCTGGTTACCGCAGGCGCGGCCGAAAACGACGATCTCCAGCAGCGAATTGCCGCCCAGCCGGTTGGCACCGTGCACGGAAACGCAGGCGGCCTCTCCGATCGCATACAGGCCGGGCATCACCGTTTCCTTGTTGCGTCCCTTGGCATGCACCACCTCGCCGAAGCGGTTGGTCGGGATACCCCCCATGGTGTAGTGCATGGTCGGCTGCACCGGGATCGGCTCCTTGGTGCAATCGACACCGGCAAAGCGCAGCGCCAGCTCGTGGATGGTCGGCAGCCGCTGCATGATCAGTTCCTCGCCCAGATGGTCGAGCTTGAGCAGCACATAATCCTTGTTCGGGCCACAACCGCGCCCCTCGCGAATCTCCATCGCCATGGCGCGGGAGACGACGTCGCGGCTGGCCAGATCCTTGGCCGTCGGCGCGTAGCGCTCCATGAAACGCTCACCATCGGCGTTGATCAGGTAGCCGCCCTCGCCACGCACACCTTCGGTGATCAGCGGCCCGACGTGCGCGATGCCGGTCGGGTGAAACTGGAAGAACTCCATATCCTCCAGCGGCAGGCCGGCATCGAGCGCCAGCGCTCCACCGTCGCCGGTGCAGATATGGGCATTGGTGGTGGTACGGAAGACGCGGCCGGCACCTCCCGTCGCCAGGATCACCGCCTTGGCCTGGAAGAGATGGTAGGCCCCCCTGGCAATATCCCAGGCCATGACTCCGTGACAGCCGTCGTCGTCGGTAATCAGGTCGAGAGCGAAAAACTCCTCGTAGAAATGGGTGCCGGCCCTGAGATTCTGCTGGTACATGGTGTGCAGGATGGCGTGGCCGGTGCGATCGGCGGCCGCGCAGGTGCGCGAAGCCTGACCGCCCTTGCCGAAATCGCGCGACTGGCCGCCGAACGGCCGCTGGTAGATCGTGCCGTTGTCGAGTCGCGAGAACGGCACCCCCTGATGCTCCAGCTCACGTACCAGCTGCGGTGCGGCACGGCACATGTATTCGATGGCATCCTGGTCGCCGAGGTAGTCGGAACCCTTGACCGTGTCGTACATGTGCCACTGCCAGTTGTCGGAGACGACATTGCCGAGCGAGGCGTTGATGCCGCCCTGCGCGGCGACGGTGTGCGAACGGGTCGGCAGCACCTTGCTGACCACCGCCACGCGGTGGCCGGCATCGGCGAGCTGCAGGGCACAGCGCATGCCGGCACCCCCGGCACCGACAATCACCACGTCATGAAAGTGATGGGTCACCCTGTCCGAGGAGAGATATGCCATTAAACCGCCTCCGCCATCAGCCGCCCCAGGCCCAGATCAATGCCAGCCACCAGATGCCGATGCCGGCCATGGCGACCAGCATGCCGCCGATCAGCAGCACCCGCCAGCCGATCTGGTGCAGGTAATCCTCGATGATGATCTTCAACCCCATGTAGGCGTGCATGATCATGGCCATGATCAGCAGCGTGTGCAGCAGGCGCGACATGAAACTGTCGAGGATATCGAGCAGGCCGAGCTGATCGACGCTGCCGCTGTAGACCGCTGCCAGCAGGAAGAACGGCAGCGGCAGCAACACCGCCAGCACGACGGCGGAGAGCCGCTGCCAGTACCAGTCGTCGAAACCGTTGCCGGCCGCGCCCGGATTCTTGACCAGCTTCACAGGATCACCGCCAGCAGCAGCGAGACCAGGGCGGCGAGAGCCAGCACCAGCCGTGCGGAATTGCGCATCACGGCTCGCCCCTCGCCCCAGCCGATGTCGAGCAGCAGGAAGCGGATACCGTTCATGAAATGGTAGGCGTAGGCGGTACCGCCGAGCCACAGGCAGACCTTGCCGAGCAGCGAATGCAGCCAGTTGTAGGTTTCGGTGAAACTGTCGGGACTACCGGTCATGCCGTGCAGCAACCAGAGATAGAGTGGTACGAACAGGACAAGTACCAGGCCGGTAGCGCGGTGGCCAATGCTTGCCAGCATGCCTGGCAGCCAGCGATAGATGGAAAGTCTCGGTGATGAAGGTCGCGACGACATTGGCATTTCAGACATCTGTTCCACCAGCCTTCATAGGCTCGGTTTATAGCAGCCGGATCGGACGGCGTCCATCACTGTTCCGGGCCTGCAGCATGAATGCCACGGTTCTCCAGTTCGCGGCGCCTCTGGGCTACCTTGCCGGCCAGGCCGCTGGCCATAAACCAGTCGTCGGCCTCACCGGCCATGGCATGCAGGGCGACCGCAGCGGGTATGGCCATTTCCGGTGGCAGACCGCGGGCCAGCACCGCACCGATCATGCCGGCCAGCACGTCGCCGGTCCCGGCCTGTGCCAGATTCGGCGAACCGAACGGACAAAGCCAGATATCGCCGGCCGGCGAAACCACGAGACTGCCGGCCCCTTTCAGTACCACCCAGGCGCGAAAACAGCGGGCGAGGTCGAGGGCAGCGGTCCGGCGGTCGTGCTGCACGGCAGCCGTCGGCATGCCCAGCAGACGGCCAGCCTCACCCGGATGCGGCGTCAGCACGCTCAGCGCCGATCGCCTGGCCATGGCCGATGCGAGCGTTTCGCTGCCCGCCAGCAGGTTCAGACCGTCGGCATCGACCACCAGCGAACAGTCCGCCGCGATCAGCTCGGGAAGCTTTTCCATCCCGGCCTTGCCCCAGCCCGGGCCGGCCACGATGACGTTGGCCTTTTTCCATGCCTCGGTACTGTCGGGATGCACCATCGCATCCAGCTCCGAGGCGGTCATCGCCTGCCAGACACTTTCCGGACAGGCGATGCTGACCAGCCCGGCTCCGGCCGCAAAGGCACCGTGCGCCGCCAGCCGTGGGGCGCCGGCGAAACCCTCCGAACCGCCGAATATCCAGACGTGGCCGAACATCCCCTTGTGCGACTGCCGCCGCCGCGGCTGCCAGAACCTGCCAGGCAGATCGGCCGGCATCACCAGTGCCGAGCGGTAGCCGCCGGGCACCACCTCCCACGCTTCACGGATGATATCGGCAGGAATACCGATGGCCGCCGGTGCCAGCACCCGGCCGGCACAACCATACCCATCGCCCAGCCAATGCCCCCATTTGCAGGCGGCGATCGGCAGCGTCCACGTCGCCCGCACGGCAGCCCCGAAAACCTCACCGGTATCGCCATGGATGCCGCTGGCGATGTCGACTGCCAGCACCGGCCGTCCCGCCGCATTGATCCGGTCGACCATCTCCCGTGGCAGCCCATCGAGAGCACGGCCGAGACCTGTGCCGAACATCGCATCGATGATCAGTCCGGCGGCCGCCAGCTGCTCAGCGGCCGCCTGCAGACCAGCTTCGTCGACCACCTCGATGATGGGCACCCCGGCCTCACCGGCGCGGCGCGCAACGGTTGCGGCATCGCCGCGCAACTGCTCCAGCCGGCCGACCAGCAGCAACACAACGGGCCGTTGCATCGCCTGCAGACGGCCGGCTGCGACGAAACCGTCGCCGCCGTTGTTGCCCGGCCCCGCCACGACGCAGACCGGACCTTCCGGAACCAGCTGCATGGCGGTCTCGACGACCCTGTCGCCGGCCGCCGCCATCAGAATCTCACCGGCAATGCCCAGCGCATTGATCGTATAGGTATCGGACCAGCGCATCTGCTCGGTGGTCAGTATCGGCCAGCCGTGATTCAACCTGCCCTCCGGGAAGTGTTTTTCCATCCGTCCTAGGTTAGCCCCTGGCCCGCACGGCCGCCACGGCTCGCCAATGCAGGACAGCAAACATCAGTACGGCTCCCAGAGTGTCCGCCAGCCAGTCGCCCGTACTGGCATCGCGGGCCGGCACGAACGACTGGTGCCATTCGTCGCTCGCCCCGTAAAGGCTGCAAAACAGCAGGCCCAGAGCCACTGTCCGGCTTGCCGGCCAGGCAGGTGCCGCCTGCCCCCAGCGCCAGAACAGCCAGCCCATGACGGCATAGCTGGCGGCATGAAACAGCTTGTCCTGATGTTCGAACAGCAACGGTGTGGGAATAACCGGTCGCGAGGAGAGCCAGAAGATCAGCAGGCACCAGCTAAGCAGCAGGGCGGGATGCAGGATACGCATAAGGCCGATTTCTCCCCTGCGACCGCTACGAATGCAATGCCGCCAAAGCATGCGGCGCGACAGGAAGAAATGTGCACGCCGAATGGACACGCCGAATGGCGTCAATCGATCTTATTGATCGATCAATACGCCGTGCTGGAAGGCAATGTGAGCGAGATGCACCGGATTGGCCACCTTCAGCTTCTTCAGCACATTGCCGCGATGGACATTGACCGTTTTCGGGCTCAGGTGCAGCTGATCGGCGATCTGATGTACGCTGTCGCCGCGGGCCAGCATCTCGAACACCTCGAATTCGCGCGGTGTCAGGATATTGGCGGGATTGTTGGCCTCCTGATCGCCCGAGGCCACCATCTGCTGTGCCAGTTCCGGTTCGACGAAACTCTTGCCGGCCATGACGGTGTACAGCGCTTCCTTCAGCACTTCCAGTCCGACGCCCTTGGTCAGATAGCCCCTGGCACCCATTTCGAGGACGCGCTTGGGGAAAACGACATCGCTGTACATGGTCAGCATGATGACGCGGGCCTTCGGATCACGGGCCAGCAGGCGACGCAACATGCCCAAGCCGCCCTCGCCCGGCATCTTCAGGTCGAGCAGCACGATATCGGGGCGGCAATCGAAATAACTTCGATAGCCGTTCTCGCCGCACTCCGCCTCACCGACGACCTCGAACCCTTCGATACTGTTGACCAGTACGCTCAGCCCCTGACGCACCACCTTGTGATCGTCGACGATCAATACCCGAGTCTTCATATCCCTTTCCACCTTACCATCCCTAGCAAGTTAGCCTCCCCCCATCCCAACGGGGCCGAAAACATTAAGCAAGCAAGCATGGGAATGTAAGGGTAAACTTCGCGCAATGGAAATAGGATATCTTCTTACATACGCCGGCGGGAGTTCCGCCGGCCATGCCTTGCGGTTCTTTTGACCGCACCTGCATGTTATCCTGCGCCTCCCGTAAAATCTTGCCCCCACAGGAAGCTCCATGACCGACGCCGCTGACCGCCATCCTCACCGCACCGCCCTGCTGCACAGGCTGCTGGCCGAGAAAATCCTGATCCTCGACGGCGCCATGGGAACCATGATCCAGGGTTACAAGCTCAATGAGGCGGATTACCGCGGCGAACGCTTTGCCGACTGGGCTTCGGACCTGAAGGGCAACAACGACCTGCTCTCCCTGACCCAGCCGCAGATCATCCGGGAAATCCACGACAAATACCTCGAGGCCGGCGCCGACATCCTCGAAACCAACACCTTCAACGCCAACTCGGTATCGATGGCCGACTACCACATGCAGGAGCTGGTCTACGAGCTGAATGTCGCCGGCGCCAGGCTCGCCCGCGAGGCAGCCGATGCGGCGACCACCGCCGACAAGCCCCGCTTCGTGGCCGGCGTGCTCGGTCCGACATCGCGCACCTGCTCGATCTCGCCGGACGTCAACGACCCGGGCTACCGCAACATCACCTTCGACGAACTGGTCACCACCTACACCGAGGCGACCAAGGGCCTCGTCGACGGCGGCGCCGACATCATCCTGATCGAAACGGTGTTCGATACGCTGAATGCCAAGGCGGCAGTGTTCGCCGTGAAGCAGTATTTCGATGTTTCGGGCATTTCACTGCCCATCATGATCTCCGGCACCATCACCGATGCCTCCGGCCGCACCCTCTCGGGCCAGACGGCCACCGCCTTCTATGACTCGCTGGCGCATGCCGAGCCGATCTCCTTCGGCCTGAACTGTGCGCTGGGAGCTGCGGAGCTACGCCAGTACGTCGAGGAGCTCTCCGGTTGCGTCCCCTGCCATATCAATGCGCACCCCAATGCGGGCCTGCCGAATGCCTTCGGCGGTTACGACGAGACCCCGGAACAGATGGCCGACGAGATCCGCGGCTGGGCCGAATCCGGATTCCTGAACATCATCGGCGGCTGCTGCGGCACCGGCCCCGACCATATCCGCGCCATTGCCAGGGCCGTGGCGGGCATTGCGCCGCGCAGGCTGCCGAATCTCCCCGTCGAGTGCCGCCTGTCGGGACTGGAGCCGCTGCATATCGGCGAGTCCTCGCTGTTCGTCAACGTCGGCGAGCGCGCCAACGTCACCGGCTCGGCGGTCTTCAAGCGCCTGATCATGAACGGCGAATACGCCACCGCACTCGACATCTGCCGCGAGCAGGTGGAGAACGGCGCCCAGATCATCGACGTCAACATGGACGAGGCAATGCTCGACGGCAAAGCCGCGATGGTCACCTTCCTGAACCTGATCGCCTCGGAGCCCGACATCTCCAAGGTGCCGGTGATGATCGACTCCTCGAAATGGGAGATCATCGAGGCAGGCCTGAAATGCATCCAGGGCAAGGGGATCGTCAACTCGATCTCGCTCAAGGAGGGCAAGGAGGCCTTCGTCCGGCATGCGAAGCTGCTCAAGCAGTACGGCGCCGCCGTCGTGGTGATGGCCTTCGACGAGGCCGGGCAGGCCGACACCTTCGCCCGCAAGACCGAGATATGCGAGAAGAGCTACCGCATCCTGGTCGACGAGGTCGGCTTCAACCCGGCCGACATCATCTTCGACCCGAACATTTTCGCCGTCGCCACCGGCATCGAGGAACACAACAACTACGCCGTCGATTTCATCGAGGCGACCGGCTGGATCAAGCAGCACCTGCCTCACGCCATGGTCTCCGGCGGCGTCTCCAACGTCTCGTTCTCGTTCCGCGGCAACAACCCGGTGCGTGAGGCGATCCACTCCGTCTTCCTCTACCACGCCATCGGCAAGGGCATGGACATGGGCATCGTCAATGCAGGTCAGCTGGCAGTTTACGACGAGCTGCCTGCGGAACTTAAGGAGCGTGTCGAGGACGTGATCCTCAACCGCCGGGAGGACGCCACCGACCGGCTGCTAGAGATCGCCGACAACTACCGCGGCGACGGGGCACAGGCGAAAAAGGTCGACGACGAATGGCGCAGCCTGCCGGTCGAGAAACGGCTGGAGCATGCGCTGGTCAAGGGCATCGACGCCCATGTGGAGGCCGACGTCGAAGAGGCGCGCCAGCAGTACGCCCGCCCGATCGAGGTGATCGAGGGGCCGCTGATGGCCGGCATGAACGTCGTCGGCGACCTGTTCGGCGCCGGCAAGATGTTCCTGCCACAGGTGGTCAAATCGGCGCGCGTGATGAAAAAGGCCGTGGCGGTGCTGCTCCCCTTCATCGAGGCGGAGAAAGCCGGCGGCGGCTCCTCCAACGGCAAGGTGCTGATGGCGACCGTCAAGGGCGACGTGCACGACATCGGCAAGAACATCGTCGGCGTTGTTCTTCAATGTAATAACTTCGAGGTCATCGACCTCGGCGTGATGGTGCCAGCCGCCACCATTCTGGAAGAGGCCAGGAAACACGACGTCGACATCATTGGTTTGTCGGGCCTGATCACCCCGTCGCTCGACGAGATGGTGCACATCGCCAAGGAGATGAAACGTCTTGGCTTCACCATCCCCATCATGCTCGGTGGCGCGACCACCAGCAAGGCGCACACGGCGGTGAAGATCGAGCCGGAGTACGACGAGCCGGTGGTATGGGTGAAGGACGCCTCGCGCGCCGTCGGCGTGGCGCAGAATCTGATCTCCGAGGCCAACCGTGCGAAGTTCGTCGCCGATCTGAAAGAGGAGTACCGGAAAGTTCGCGAACTGCACGAGGGTCGCGGCAAGGGGCAGGATTTCCTCAGCATCGAGGCGGCCCGCGCCAACCGTACGAAGCTCGACATCGCTGCCGTGCCGGCCTCACCGAAACAGCTCGGCACGCAGGTATTCAAAAACCTCCCGCTCTCCGAACTGCGCGACTACATCGACTGGTCGCCCTTCTTCGGCGCCTGGGAGCTGAACGGCGCCTATCCGCGCATTCTCGATGATCCGCACAAGGGCGAGGAGGCGAAGAAGCTGTTCGCCGATGCGCAAGAGTGGCTCGATGCGATCATCGCCAACAACTGGCTGGAAGCCCGCGCCGTCGTCGGCCTCTTCCCGGCGCATGCCACCGATGATGACAGCGTCGTCGTCGACGATCCTTCAACCGGCAAGGAGACCGCCCGCTTCCACTTCTTGCGCCAGCAGCAGGACAAGAAGGATTCACGCGCCAACCTCTCCATCGCCGACTTCATTGCGCCTGAAAACGATCATATCGGCGGTTTCGCCGTCGGTATCTTCGGCGCCGACGAGAAGGCGGCCGAATTCTCCGCCAAACACGACGACTACACCGCCATCATGATCAAGGTACTGGCCGACCGTCTCGCCGAGGCGCTGGCCGAGTATATGCACGAAAAGGTGCGCAAGGAGCTGTGGGGCTATGCAGCGGACGAGAATCTCTCGAATGAAGATCTGATCCGCGAGAAGTACCAAGGTATCCGCCCGGCTTCCGGTTATCCGGCGACACCGGACCACACCGAGAAGGAGACGCTGTGGAAGCTGCTGGATGTGCAGCGAAACATCGGCATGGGGCTCACCGAGAGCTTCGCGATGACGCCCGCAGCCGCCGTTTCCGGTCTCTACTTCGCCCACCCGGCCGCCCACTACTTCCATCAGCCGCATCGACCGCGACCAGGTGGAGGATTACGCCGGGCGCAAAGGAATGACGGTCGCCGAAGCCGAGAAGTGGCTGGCACCGCTGCTCGGCTGATCCCGGCAACAGTTTCGGAGGAGCTGCCGGTCGTCTATCGGGACGACTGGCTGGTGGCGATCCACAAGCCGGCCGGCCTTTTGGTTCACCGCTCGGCGATCGACCGGCACGAAACGCGCTTCGCCATCCAGATGCTGCGCGATCAGCTCGGCCAAAGGGTCTGGCCGGTGCACCGCCTCGACAAGCCGACCTCCGGCGTGCTGCTGTTCGCACTCGATCCGCACAGCGCCCGCCTGATGTCCGATCGTTTTGCCGAGCGCGAGACGCAGAAGTCGTATCTCGCCGTCGTGCGCGGCCATACCCGGGAAACGGAAACCATCGACTACCCGCTCCGGGAAGAGCTGGACAAACTCAGCGATGCCAATGCCGATCAGGACAAGCCGGCGCAAACCGCCGTCACCGAATACCGGCGGCTCGGCACCATGGAACTGCCGCATGCGGTCGGCCGCTATGCCACGGCGCGCTATTCGCTGTTGCGGGTGTCGCCGCTCACCGGCCGCAAGCACCAGATTCGCCGCCACATGAAGCACATCTTCCACCCCATCGTCGGCGACACCACGCACGGCGACGGCAAGCACAACGCCTTTTTCCGCGAGCAGCTGGACTGTCATCGCCTGTTGCTGGCCGCCCACGAACTTTCCTTCCGGCATCCTGTCAGCGGCGAAAGCGTCTGCATCCGCGCCGAGCCCGATGCCGGCTTCCGGCGCATCATGGATAGGTTCGACTATCAGACCGAGGCACAGCCATGATCCCCTACACCCTGCTCGACAGCGTCACCGAACACGGCGCGGTCCTGCGCCTCTACCAGCGCGGCGACGAGTTCTCGATCCGTGTCGATCAGCAGGGCGAGCTGATGAACAGCCGCCTGCACAATTCGGAAGACGTGCTGGCGGAGCTCGCCTGCGCGCACCTGAATCCGAAGAAGCCGGCCCGCCTGCTGGTGGGCGGCCTCGGCATGGGCTTCACCCTGCGCGCCGCCCTCACCCACTCCGGCCCGCAGGCCAGGGTGACTGTCTCCGAACTCGCACCCTCGGTGGTGCGCTGGAATCGCGAACACCTGGGCAAGCTCGCCGGCTTTCCGCTGAATGACGAACGTGTGGATGTGCTGGAGCAGGATGTCGGCAAGGTGATGCGCGAACACAAGGGCGGCTTCGATGCCATCATGCTCGATGTGGACAACGGCCCGGATGGATTCACCCGCGAGGACAACGATTCGCTCTACGGCTATGACGGGCTGAACAATGCCTACGCTGCGCTGAA
>DATLWR010000026.1:0-3826 GCA_035576205.1 Mariprofundaceae bacterium | reverse complement strand
GCGGTCTCAGGTCCCACGCCTTTCAGTGCCAGCAACTCGTGGCGTAGTTCCTTGAGCGATCGCTTTGCCAGTCCGGCTTCGCCACCGTGTGCCAGGTAGAAAGCGCAGAGAATCTGCAGGCGCTCGGCCTTCTGGCGAAAGAAACCGGCCGGCCGCATCAGTTCCTCAAGTCGTTCCCGTTCGCAATCCAGGATGCGCCGTGCATCGAGCATGTCGGAGCCCTTGAGGTTGGCGATCGCCTTCTCGACGTTGCGCCAGTTGGTATTCTGGGTGAGCAGGGCACCGACCATCACCTCGAAGGGAGAATCCGCCGGCCACCACGCCTGCGGCCCGTAGGTGGCCAGCAGCTGCTCGAAGGTCTGCCGGGCCCGGTTTGCGTTCAACTGCGGCTCAACGGCCGGCGACGCTCGCTTTCAGCCGGCGCACCTCGGCGGCATTGAGGCGAATCCACGAACCGACCGGCATGTCGGGCTCCAGTTTCAGGCTGCCGAAGCGGGTGCGGATCAGCCGGCGAACCGGGTGGCCGGCCGCCTCCAGTGTACGGCGCACTTCGCGCCAGCGGCCGCGCTTGATGATGACGGTAAGCCAGGTGTGGCCCCCGGTCTCCGAATCGACGGAGACCTCCCACGGTGCGCTCTTCTCGCCCTTGCCGATATCGAGACCGCCGTGACGCAGCTTCTCCAGCGTTTCGAGTTCAAGACGGCCGCCGACCCGCACCCGGTATTCGCGCGGCAGTTCATTGCGCGGGTTGGTGAGTGCACGGGTCAGGTCGCCGTCGTCGGTCAAGAGCAGCAGGCCCTCGGTGTCCATGTCGAGCCGACCGACATTCTGTACATTGGCGGCGACGTCGAGCTTGTCGTAGATCAGCGGCCTTCCCTTGGGATCGTGGCGGGCACAGAGCAGTCCCCTGGGCTTGTGGTAGAGGATGTAGGTGAACGACTCGACGCGCGACACCGGCTTGCCGTCCACAGCCACGACATCCTTCGGGCCGATCTGCACGCCGGGTTCGGTGATCCTGTTGTCGTTGATCGAGATGCGCCCGGCAGCGATCCAGCGGTCTGCCTCGCGGCGCGAGCAGAGACCGCAGCGCGCCAGGTAACGGTTGATACGTTCGCTGCCGGCGGCCGAGGTCGGGGCCTTTGCCTTGTCAGGCTTCGGCTTCGTCGTCGTAGACTTCGTTGCTGCTTTCGGTTGTCTGGGCTTCTGCATCCTTGAGCTCGCTCTCTTCGGTCTGGTTGTCGGTAATGATCTGCTGGATTTCGTCCTCGTCCAGCAGTTGCGACGAGTCGGGCAGGTCACGCAGGGAATTGAGGCCGAAATCGGTCAGGAATTGCTTGGTGGTACCGAACAGGTGCGGGCGACCCGGCACTTCCTTGCGGCCGACCACCTTGATCCAGCCACGCTCCTGCAGGCCGGCGACGATATTGCTGGAGGTTTTGACGCCACGCAGCGCCTCGATCTCGGCGCGCGTCGTCGGTTGCCGGTAGGCGATGATGGCCAGCGTCTCCAGCGTGGATCGGGAGAGCTTCGGCGCGCGGGTCTGCCACAGCCCCTGCACCACCTCGGCAAACTCGGGGGCGGTGCGGAACTGCCAGCCGCCACCCACCTGCACCAGGCGGATGCCGCGGTCGGCGTAAAAACTCTCGATTTCGGCGGCGGCGGTGCGGATATCGGTGGTTTCGGCACCGGTGAGGTCGCGCAACCGCTGCAGGCTCAAAGGTTCGTCGCTGGCGAGGATCAGGGCTTCGATTTGATGTAAGAGGGGCAGGGCCAGGCTCATGCGTCATCCTCCGCGGTCTGCGGCAGCAACGTGATGGAGCCGTAGCACTCGCTCTGCACGACGGTGATCAGGTGCTGGCGCCACAGCTCCAGGATGGCGAGCACGGTGGTGACCAGTGCCTCGCGACCGGGGTAGCCCTGAAGCAACTCATCGAGCTGCATGCCGCCGGCCTTCAAACGCTCCAGCACGAAGGCCATCTGTTCGCGCACGCTGATCGTCTCGGTGAAAATCTGGTGGCGTACCTCACCGCCGACGCGCTTGAGCACGCTGCGGAAGGCGAGCAACAGGGCATCGAGATCGGCTTCCGGCAGTGGCCGTTCCACCTCGTCGGATTCCGGAAAGATGCTGCGCACGAACACGTCGCGGCCGGCGCGCGGCAGGGTATCCATCTCCTCGGCCAGCACGCGGTACTGCTCGTAAGCGATCAGCTGGGCGACCAGTTCCTGGCGCGGATCGATCTCGTTGCCCTCGTCGTCGAGCTGCGGGCGCGGCAACAGGAGCCGTGATTTGAGCTGCATCAGCGTGCTGGCCATGACCAGGTAATCGCCAGCCACTTCCAGATCGAGTGCGGCCTGCCCCTCGATGATCTCCATGTATTGTGCGGTGATCAGCGCGATGGGGATGTCGAAGATGTCGAGCTTCTGGCTGCGGATCAGGTGCAGCAATACGTCGAGCGGACCCTCGAAGGCATCGAGATGCACCGGCGGCAGGTTGGGGTGCGCTGTCTGATGCTGATCAGACGGATTGCCCTGAACTGGGGGCTCTGCAGACTGCAGAGCCTCGCTCATACGCGGTAACCCATCTTCAGCGTCTTGCGCACCTTCTCCATGGTACGGCCGGCGGCATGGCGGGCCTTCTCGTTGCCCGTCTTCACGATGTCGCGTACGTCGTCCATGTTCTTGGCCAGTGCGATGCGGCGGTCGCGGATCGGCTGCAGCTCTTCTTCCATGTGCCTGAGCATGCACGTCTTGCACTCGATGCAGCCGATGCCGGCGGTCGTGCAGCCTTCCTGCACCCAGGCACGCTCCTCCGCGGTCGAGTAGACCTTGTGGAAATCCCATACCGGACACTTCTCAGGGTTGCCGGGATCGGTGCGTTTCACGCGCGCCGGATCCGTCGGCATGGTCTTCACCTTCTTCTCGGTAGTAGCCCAATCCTCGGAAATCTCGATGGTGTTGCCGTAGGACTTGCTCATCTTGCGGCCATCCAGACCCGGCAGCTTGGAGGCTGGCATCAAGAGCGCCTTCGGCTCCGGGAACAGCGGCTGGTCCGGCTTGCGGTAGAGGAAGTTGAATCGGCGCGCCACCTCGCGGGTCAGCTCGATGTGCGGCACCTGATCCTCGCCGACCGGCACGGCATCGGCCATGTAGATCAGGATGTCGGCCGACTGCAGCAGCGGGTAGCCGAGGAAGCCGTAGGTGCCGAGATCCTTCTCGCGCAACTGCTCGATCTGGTCCTTGTAGGTCGGCACGCGCTCCAGCCACGGCAGCGGCGTCATGAAGGAGAACAGCAGGTGCAGCTCGGCGTGCTCCGGCACCTCGGACTGGATGAAGATGACGGCTTTTTCCGGGTCGATGCCGACGGCCAGCCAGTCGAGCAGCATGTCCCAGATGGTGTTCTTGACGATCTCCGGGTTGGCATAGTCGGTGGTCAGCGCATGCCAGTCGGCGGCGAAGAAATAGCACTGGTTGTCGTGCTGCAGCTGCAGCCAGTTCTCCAGCACCCCCTTGAAGTGGCCGAGATGCAGTTTGCCGGTCGGCCGCATGCCGGAAAGAATGCGCATCGGTGTCGTCGGGTTGTTATCGGAAGCGTTCAACGTGGTCCCCTCAGTCAGACTGGTTCGCGATGATGGCACGAGCGGGCAACCATATCAAAGTCCCGGCAGCAAGGCGAAGACCGGATGGATCGGGCATTGACGGGTGGGCGGCCGTTCATACAATGCGCATCTCCTCGACGGCGCCTTAGCTCAGTTGGTTAGAGCAGCGGAATCATAATCCGCGTGTCCGGGGTTCAAGTCCCTGAGGCGCCACCAACATGGAAAGGGCG
>DATLWR010000025.1:0-9865 GCA_035576205.1 Mariprofundaceae bacterium | reverse complement strand
ACCGGTGCGGCGGCGCTCGGCGCGCTCGTCGCTGATCCTGGCCTCGATCTCCTTCAGTGAAGAGGACGGCGCACGCTGGGCGGCAATCTGCGCCGGCGTCAGTTTGCGACGGATCGTGGTACGCGGCCCGTGCGACTGCGGTGCCTGTTGGCCCTGACTCTGGCCCTGGCCGCCACCATGAGCGCCTCTTGTCGGGCCAGAGGCCGGGCGGCCTTCCGGACGGCGCTCCGGGCGACGTTCGCCGCCGAATCCTTCGCGGCGCGGAGCATGCTCACGAACCTGGGGTTCCTGCGCGGCAGCCTGTTTTTTCTGTTCGACGGCCTGTGCGGCGCGCTGGGCCGGCGAAACGGCCGGAGCTGCGGGTGCGGCAGCCGGAGTGGCCGGAGCTGCGGGTGCGGCAGCCGGAGTGGTCGCAGCTGCGACAGGTTCCGGAGCTGTCGGTTCGGCAGTCGGAGCCGGACGGCTACCTGGCGTCACCACACGGCGACGGCGGACTGCCACTTCGACGGTGCGACCGCGTCCCTCGACGGTGCTGCCATGGCCTTGCCCTGCGGCGATCGGCCGGTTCAGCGTCAATGTCTTACCCGACGAAGCGCCGGCAGCCGGTTTGTTCGCCGGCTTCAGTGCAGCCCGAATCTTGCCCTGTTCCTCCACTGTCAGCGTGGCCGTGGGTCCGCTGACTGCAATATTGCAGCGGACGGCCGCGCGCTGGATTTCAGCCGGGTCAACATTCAGTTCTTTCGCCAAGTCGAGGATTCGCTTCGCCATATTCTTATCTTACCCCGATTCCCTTCAAACGCCCATACCAGGCGCAATATCGTTCTAGTTTCTCAGTCGTCGCCGAACCTTCCAGCCCGACAACCGCCACCTGCTCGCGATGCAGCGCACCACCCAGCCAGTCGACGGAAAGCACATTGGCCAGCATAGTCGGCTGGCCTGCCGCCTGCCGCTTGCCTGCGGCATCGCGGATCTGCCGCTGTAGCGCCTCGCCGGCATCTTCAGCCAGCAAAATCAACAGTGGCGCATTATTCCACATCCGGTGCATCACCGCATCCCTGCCGACCGCCGCCCGCATGCGCTGCCGTTCGATCATGCCCTGCATCTGTTGCGACAGCAGCGACAACAATCGTTCGCGCAACGACTCCCAGCGGATGACAGCCTGCGGGAAGTCCTTGCGCAGCGCCTGCAACCGCTTGTCGTTCGTCTGCTTCAGACAATCGTCGCCGAGGCAATGGTAGACCCCTCGCCCCGGAGCTTTCTGCAGCAGATCAGGCCAGACCTCGCCTGCCGCATCCACCACCAGCCGCAGCATCAGCTGTTTCGGCAGTGACTGCCGGCAGATCAGGCAGCGCCGCAGCGGCTCCCTGCCTGCCTCGGCATGCTCACTCGTCAAACCAGCCACACGCCTCGCGCGCTGCCAGAATCAGCGCCTCGGCCTGCTCGCGGCCCAGCCCCTCGATGTCCTCGATCTCGTCGACCGCGGCATCCGCCAGAGCTTCGGCTGTCACCATGTCGCGTGCCGCCAGCTGTTCGGCGATTTCGCGCGTCATACCCTTGATGTCGAGCAGGGATACGGCATTTTCCTCGCTCTCGCCCTGCGCCAGCGCACGGTCCAGCAACACGTTGCGGGCCCGCTTCTGCAGTTCCTGCGCGATACCTTCGTCGAGCCCCTCGATGGAGGTGATCTCCTCCAGCGCGCAGTAGGCCAGGTCCTCCAGGCCGATAAAGCCCTCGTTGACCAGCAGATTGGCAAAATCCTCGTCGATATCGAGACCGTCGATGAAAGCCTGACGCGCCTTGCCGATCTCCTCCTGGCGACGCTCGCGCTCTTCGCCGGTGCTCATGATCTCGATGTTCCAGCCGGAGAGTTCGGAAGCCAGACGCACGTTCTGGCCGCGGCGGCCGATGGCGATGGCGAGATTCTCCTCGTTGGCCGCCACCTCGATCGTGTTGCGCGCCTCGTCGACCAGCACGCGCTCGATCTCGGCCGGTGCCAGTGCATTGACCACGAAGGTAGCCGGATCATCGGTCCACTCGATAATGTCGATTTTTTCGCCGTGCAGCTCGTTGACCACTGCCTGCACGCGCGCGCCGCGCATGCCGACGCAGGCGCCGACCGGATCAACGGCCGGATCCGTGGAGATCACAGCGATCTTGGAGCGCGAGCCCGGATCGCGGGCGATCGCCTGGATCGCGACGATACCGTCCTGAATCTCCGGCACTTCCTGCTCGAACAGCTTCAGCACCATGCCGGCATCAGCACGCGACAGGAACACCAGCGGACCCTTCGGCTGGTTGCGCACTTCGCGCAGGTAGGCGCGAACACGATCGCCCTGGCGGAAGGTCTCGCGCGGCAGCAGATCCTCGCGGTACATCACCGCCTCGCCACGGCCGAGGTCGACATACACATTGCCGCGCTCCACACGCTTGACGATACCGGTGATCAGCTCGCCGACGCGCGGCTCGTACTCGGCGACCACGCGCTCGCGCTCGGCCTCACGGATCTTCTGGTTGATCACCTGCTTGGCGGTCTGGGCGGCAATGCGGCCCAGTTCGATCGGTGGCAGCGACTCCTGGAATTCGGTGCCGATCTCGGCATTGGCATCAAGCTTCTTGCCCTCTTCCAGGGTCAGCTCGTTGAGCTCGTCCTCGACCTCCTCGACCACCGTACGCACATGAAACAGCTTCATCTCGCCGGTCTGACGGTTCATTTCGGCTTCCACATGCTTGCCCGCATAGGTCCGGCGAGCCGCCGTCTTGATCGCCTGTTCCATTGCTTCAATCACCAGTTCGCGATCGACGGACTTTTCCCGCGCCACCGCGTCAGCTACCTGCAACAACTGTACGTTCATACGCTTTCACTCTCTCGCATGCGTTATTATTTCTTCTTCTTTCCGGAAACAGCCTTCCAGTTGATGGCACGCGTCACCTTGGCAACCTCAGCCATGGCAAACGTATGCTCGCCATCTGCGTCCTGCAGGCGAAAACCGCCCTCGACCGGCCCCAGGTTGGTGCCTTCGAGACTGTCGCCGTCCGGGAACATCACCTTCACCCATTCACCTTCGTAACGGGCGAAATCAGCCGCCGTCGTCAACGGCCAGCTCAGCCCCGGCGAACTGATCTCCAGGCGATACTGGCCGGCGATCAGGTCCTCGGCATCGAGCTGCAACGACAGCCCGCGACTGATCCGTTCCAGCGTGTCGGAGTCGACACCGCCGCGCTTGTCGATCACCACGCGCAGCATCTGGCTGTGGCCACCGCTGCCGAGATTGACCTGCAGCACCTCCACACCAAGCTCACGTGCAATAGGCTCGACCAGCGAGCGGATCCGCGCTTCCATTTGGGTTCAACTACCCCCAGAAAAACAAAAAAGCGAGCCGCGGCTCACTTTTCAACGCAGCGAATCATAGGCCCCGCAGGGGGAAAAGCAAGTGACCTCGTCGTGACAAACAGGCCGGAGAATCAATCACCTTTGTCTGGCAAACCGAGATCTCCCGATGCCTGCAGTGGGCGACCGATACGGAAGGCTGACAGCTCCATCTTCGGCACCTCGCCAAGCATCCAGCCGCTCATCAGCTCGGCGGTGATCGGCGCCAGCGCCACGCCGTTACGGTAATGGCCGCTCGCCACCCACAGGCCCGGTTTGCCGGGAACCGGCCCGAGATACGGCAGTCCGTCGGGACTGCCCGGCCGAAAGCCCATCCACTGCCGCTCGATTTCGGCTTGTTGCAAGGCAGGCACGATGCGGTAAGCAGCCGCCAGCAGCGAATCCACCACCGCATCCGTCGTGCCGCGGGCAAAACCGACCCGCTCCATGCTGGCACCGACCAGCACGCGTCCGTCGGTACGCGGCACGAAATAGGCGTCATCGTGCTTGATGATATGGCGGACGGTCCCGGGCATGGTTTTCAGCAGCACGATCTGCCCCTTCACCGGCTCGACAGGCAGCTTCAGCCCGAACTGTCCGGCCAGTTCGCCGCTCCAGCTGCCAGCCGCCAGCAACACCTGCTCGGCCTGCAGCCTTCCGCCGCCCGCCAGCAACACACCGCAGACGCGGCCGTTCTCTTCCAACGGCCCGACCACGTCGGCACCTTCACGCAGCTCCACACCGGCCTGCAGCATCGCCACCCGCACCGCCTGCAGCAGCCGCGGATTGCGGACCTGGCCGACATCGGGCCACAGCAAACCGCCTTCGGCAGCTTTCGACAGCAGCGGTTCGGCCAGATGCAGCGCCGATGCATCGAGGCTTTCCACCTGCCATTCAAAACGGGCCGACCAGGCGAGCGCCGCTTCGCGATGACTCACCCGATCCTCGGCGAATTCAGGAATCAGCAGACCGGAACGGCACCATTCAGTACTGATGCCCGTAAGATGATGGAGTTCAGCGCTCAATTCAGGGTAAAGCGCGAGACTGGCTTCAACCAGCTCGGTAAAGGCATCGGGATAGAGCCACGGATGAATCGGGCAGAGGATACCTGCACCGGCCCACGAGGACTCCATACCGGCGCGCCCGCGCTCCAGTACCGTGACGGCTGCTCCACGCCGAGCCAGGTACCAGGCCGTCAGGCAACCGATGATACCGCCACCGACAATTACCACCCTTAGCCGCTGCTGCCGAGATCCGTTCACCCAACCTCCCGTCGCGATGAACGCTTGCCCCGAGCTGCGCCCCTCGCCAACATGCCGGCATGATGCAGGAGACCATGCCGCAAAACGTGGCCGCAGCTTATCAGCATTGCCTGCAGACCGCACGGCAGCATTACGAAAATTTCCCGACCGCCTCGCTGTTGATCCGCCCCGAACTCAGGCCGGCGGTGGCGGCGATCTACGCCTTTGCCCGCCATGCCGACGACATCGCCGACGAGGGTGACGCAGACCCGGCAACACGGCTGAAAAAGCTCGATGCCTGGGAAACCCTGCTCGAACGCAGCCTGCAGGGGGAAGTGGAACAGCCGGTCTTTATGGCTCTGGGTGATGCCGTGCGCCGTTTCAACCTGCCAGCCGAAGCACTGCACGACCTGCTTGTCGCCTTCCGCATGGACGTCAACATCGACAGCTACGCCTCGGTCGACGAACTGCACTTTTACTGCCGCCACTCGGCCAATCCGGTCGGCCGGCTGATGCTCGCCCTGCACGGCATCGACGACCCGGCGGCGCGGCAGGCGAGCGACGCCATCTGTACCGGTCTGCAACTGGCCAATTTCTGGCAGGATCTCTCCATCGACCTGCCGAAGGGACGTTGCTACCTGCCGGCTGACTGGCTTGCCGAAGCCCAGCTGCAACCGTCCGACCTGCTGCAGGGCAATGTCACCGACGAAGCCCTGCGCCCGGTACTGGCACGGGCGATTTCCCATACCCGGCAGCTGTTCGACCAGGGCGACCTGTTGCTCGGTTACCTGCCGTGGCGATTCCGGCTGCAGATTGCCGCTACCCTGTACGGTGGCCGCCGCATCCTGCGCGAGGTCGAGCGTTCGCATCTGCCGCTCAGCACGCGCCCGACCCTGTCAAAGGCAACGTGGGCGAGCATGGGGCCGGCCATCCTGCTGGCCACCCTGCTACCTCCCAGGCAGAGGGCGGTCGCAGCATGACGCCGGCACAGTATTGCGAACAGCGCACCCGTGGCTCCGGCTCGTCATTCTTTTACGCCTTCCTGTTCCTGCCCGAGGAGAAGCGCCGCGCCATGATGGCGCTGTATGCATTCTGCCGCGAGGTCGACGATATCGCCGATGAAATCCCCGACCGCCAGGTCGCACTCGGCAAGCTCGCCTTCTGGCGCGACGAAATTGCCAATACCTTTGCCGGCAAGCCTCGGCATCCGGTCGGTCAGGAACTCGACTGGGCACGACATCACTTCAGCCTCGACGAGGAACTGTTCGCCGAGATCATCGACGGCATGCTGATGGACATCAACCGGCAGCCGATCCTCAAACGCGCCGACCTCTCCCTCTACTGTTACCGCGTCGCCGGCGCTGTCGGCCTGCTGTCGATCGAGATCTTCGGCTACCGCTCCCGCCAGTCCCGCACCTTCGCCACCCACCTTGGCGAGGCACTGCAGCTGACCAACATCCTGCGTGACATTGCCCAGGATGCCGCAAACAGCCGCATCTACATTCCGCAGGAGGACCGCATCCGCTTCAATGTGCGCGACCAGGATTTCCGCGACGGCATGTCGGACGACATGCGGCGGCTCTTGCAGCACTATACCGACCAGGCCGAGGAGGCTTACCGGAAAGCGCTCGAATATCTGCCTGACGAGGATCGCGCCAGCCTGCGCCCGTCACTGCTGATGGCGGCCATTTACCACGCGCAGCTTGCGCGTCTCAAGATGATCGGATACGACGTCTGGCACGGTTCGGCCCATATCTCGCCGCTGCGCAAGATCTGGATCGCCTGGCGAGCCTGGCGACACGAAAAGCGCGCGGCGGCCGGCAAGTCGATCCCGGTTCGTCTCGACTTCTGAAGCCATTGCCTGGCAGGCATGTTGTCATCATCGGAGGCGGCCTCAGCGGCCTGACCGCCGCCATCCGGCTCACCGAGGCAGGTGCTCGCGTCAGCCTGCTGGAAGCCGCCCCACAGCTCGGCGGCCGCACCCGCTCGTATCTTGAACCTGCCTCCGGCGAGTTGACGGATAACGGGCCGCATCTGCTGATCGGCGCTTACAACAGTACACGACGACTGCTGAGTGATTGCGGTGCAGCCGGCAACGTCACCTGGCAGCCCTCACTCACCCTGCCGCTCTGGGATGAACGGCGTGGCCATTTCAGGCTGCAACCCTCACGCCTGTTGCCACTGCTGCTGGCTCTCCCCATCGCCATCACCCACCTTCCGGGGCATTCATTGAAAAGTGCCGGCAGCCTGTTCGCCATGGCCTTGCATCCGCCCACCCGGCAGACCGTCGCGGCATGGCTGGCGGGCCTGCACATCCCTGCCAGCCTACAACGCGACCTGCTGGAACCGCTCTGCCTCGGTGCCATGAACGAAGCGATCGAAACCGCCGATGCCCGCTCCTTTGCACGCGTATTGAAGGAGAGCTTTGCCGGCCACCAGAGCGCCCGTCTTGGCTGGTTCAACAAGCCGCTCTCCGAGGCATTGATCGCACCGCTTGAACATCGGGCCCGCCAATCGGGCGTCGACATCCGGCTGCGCAGCCGTGTCGCAAGCCTGAAAAGCGAGGCGGGGCGACCGATCCTGACATTCCGCGACGGTACAACCCTGCGAGCCGACAGCGTGGTACTGGCGATCCCTGCACACGCCCGCGATCTGCTGCTGGGCATCCGGCATGCCGGCGAAACCCGGCCGATCACCAATATCCACCTATGGTTCGATGACACGAACCTCAGCCTGCCGGCCCCCTTCGTCGGTGGCATCGGCACGCTCGGCCAATGGTTCTTCGATATCCGACAGCAGATACCGTCGGCAAATCCCGGCCATTTCTGTGCCGTCATCAGTGCGCACGACGGGGATCATCCCGACCTTGTCGGACAGGTCGCGAAGGAACTGGCCATGATCGGCCGCTGGCCGGCTCATGCCTCTCCGAGACATCACCGGATCATTACCGAACAACGAGCCACCGCCAGGGTGGCATCTTCGCTGCAGCCCGCCAACCTGCCCAAGGGAGTGATCGATGCCTGTGAAGCACCGCGATCCGGCGATCTCCCGGCCACGATCGAAACCGCGATCCAGCGCGGCGAGGCAGCTGCCAAAAACTGCCTTTTGTCAAGCGCCTGACATCAATCATTCACTTTTTTGCCGTCTTGCACGAAGAACGTCAAGATGCCGAAACTAAACTATGTTTAACATAAGAATATTTTCATAAAACTTTGATTTTAATAAAATAAATTACATGCTCAAAATTTAATCATTAATACCAGCCCCGAAAACCAACCCTGCAATCACGGCCTAAGCGGTCAGTCATCCACAAAGTTATCCACAGATTCTGTGGACACATTCCCGAACCCTTTGCCAGACAACAACTTCCACCAAACGTACCGGTGGATGGGTCGACTTGCACTTAATCCGGCGCCTCGTATGCTTGCCGGGCATGGGGAGCCGTATGGGGAAAAGTTCGGGGAGCAATTCCGGGAATAACTCGGAGCAGGGATTTCGCCACCAGAATCTGGCCGATCGCATTATCGGTGAGCTGGACCGCGCCCTGAACAACATCTTCTGCGAACAGAAAAGTTCTCGCCCCTACCCGGCCGGCTCCGCCACCGAGACTGCGGGCCTGAATGCCGAACAGAAGCGAATGGCTGCCGGATTGATGCGCGTCAACCATGCCGGGGAAATGGCGGCGCAGGCCCTCTATCAGGGCCAGAGCCTGACCGCCCGCGACCCCTCGCTGTCGCAAAGACTGCATCAGGCCTCCATCGAGGAGGCCGATCACCTGAACTGGTGCCGCAACCGCCTGAAAGAGCTTGGCGCAAAACCTTCACTGCTGGATCCCTTCTGGTATGCCGGTTCGTTTGCCATTGGTATGACCGCCGGTATTGCCGGCGACCGCTGGAACCTTGGCTTCCTCGCCGAAACGGAGAAGCAGGTGGTACGGCATCTCGACAGCCATCTGGAGCGACTGCCGGCCGACGACCAGCGCAGCCGGGCCATCGTCGAGCAGATGAAGGTGGACGAACAGGGCCATGCCGATCTCGCCGAGGCTTTGGGTGCTGCGAAACTTCCCGATCCGATCAAGGGGCTGATGAAACTCACCTCGAAGGTCATGACCACGCTCGCCGAACGCTTCTAGGCCGGTCACCGCCACTGACGCACCCGGCAAATGGTGCTAAGGTTGGCGACATTAATCACTTCCCCGCTTTTTCTCTGGAGATACGCATGGCAGGACACAGCAAATGGGCCAGCATCCAGCACCGCAAGGGTGCCCAGGATGCCAAACGTGCCAGGATTTTTACCCGCCAAATCCCTGAAATCACCGTCGCGGCCTGCTTGAACGGCAGATCTAACGATAACTTCGATGTCTCCAATAAGGAGATGGAACGGATTCAAAACTGATGCGGCTGCTCGGCGTCGATCCCGGCTCGCAGAAAACCGGTGTCGGCATCGTCGACATCGAGGGTAATCGCCTTCGCCATGTGCACCATGAGGTGATCCGCTGCGGCACCGGCGACTTCGACCTGCGCCTGCTGCAACTGTTCAGTCGCCTCAGCGAAATCATCCGCGACTACCAGCCGCAAGCCGCCGCCATCGAGGAGGTATTCGTCGGCAAGAATACCGCTTCGGCGCTGAAACTCGGTCAGGCGCGCGGCGCCCTGATCGCCGCCTGCACCAACGGCGGACTGCGGGTTGCCCCCTACTCCCCCAGCGAGGTCAAGCAGGCTGTCGTCGGCTTCGGCCGTGCCGAAAAAACGCAGGTGCAGCACATGGTGCGCCTGCTGCTGCATCCGCCCGAGCCGCTGGCCGAGGATGCCGCCGACGCGCTTGCGGTGGCCATCTGTCATGCGCATCATGCCCCGATGATCCGTAACAAGGGTACGACGCGATGATCGGCTGGCTTTCCGGCACCGTCCGCGATCTCGATCCTGCCGGCATCGTCGTACTGGAAACCTCCGGCGTCGGCTACGAACTCTCGGTCAGCCTGCAGACACTATGCAAACTGAAACAGGGAGATAAAGCCGAACTGCACGTCCACACCCATGTCCGCGAGGACCAGATCACTTTGTTCGGCTTCGCCAGCCGCCGCGAACGCGCCCTGTTCCGCAAGCTCAATACGGTCTCCGGCATCGGCGCCCGCATGGCGCTCAACCTGATGTCCGGCATGCCGGCCGATGAACTGCTGGCCGCCATCGATGGCGGCGACGAAACGGCCATCGCCCGCACCCCCGGCATCGGCAAGAAGACGGCGCAACGGCTGATT
>DATLWR010000024.1:0-6093 GCA_035576205.1 Mariprofundaceae bacterium | reverse complement strand
GAACGACGAACACGACGATATCTCCCGCCTCTACCGGCAGAGCCGCATCGAGGAACCGCCCATGCGGCTGGATTCAGCCATCCTGCGCGAAGCCCGCCACAGCGTGGAGCCCAAGCCGGGATTCCGTCTCAGGGCATGGTTGCTGCCCATTGCCTCGACCGCGGTGGTGCTGCTGGCCGTGACGGTAGTGATCCAGATGCAGCAGCAGCCGAAGATCATGGCCCCCGAACCGGCCCGCAATTTCGAAGCACCGGCCCCGGCTGCCGGAGCGGTCACACGGGAGAAGGAAGTCGCCCGTCCGGCTGCCAAGGCCGAGATGAAAGCCCGCTCGCAGCTGAACGAATCCATGCCGGCAAGCCCCGAACAGCAACGGGCTGCGGATACCCTGTCGGCGGACAAGGCTGCCCGCGTCGCGGCTCCGGCGGAGTCCGCCGCAGCGGCGGCACCGCAACCACCGCTGGAGTGGCTGGCGGAGATCCGGAAAATGCAACAGGCGGGCCGGCTCAGGGAGGCCGCCGAAAGCCTGAAGGCATTCCGGCTCAGATATCCCGATTACACGATCCCGGACGATCTGAAGCCGCTGCAATCCAGCGACCCGCAGTAGGCCTCATGGCCATTGCTTAAGCGGCGTCGGTGGAATCCCCGGCAGCCGTCGGGCGCCTGAAGCGGGCCATCAGCAGTCCGGCCTCGTAGAGCAGCAGCATCGGGATCGCCAGCAACGTCTGCGACACGACGTCGGGCGGCGTCAGGATCGCCGCCAAGATGAAGGCCCAGACCACCACATAGCGGCGCTTGGCGGCAAGTCCGTCCGCATCCACCAGACCCAGCCGCACCAGGATCATCATGATAATGGGAATCTCGAAGGAGAGGCCGAAGGCGAACAGCAGCTTCAACACCAGCGACAGGTATTCCTTCACTGCCGGCATGGCGACGATATGGGCGGTCGAGAAGCCGATGAAAAACTTGAACACCAGCGGGAAGACCAGATAGAAGGCAAAGGCGGCGCCGGCGAACAGCAGGCCGATGCTGGCTCCGAAATAGCCGAGGAAAACGTGCCGCTCGTGCTTGTACAGCCCGGGCGCCACGAAGGCCCAGATCTGGTAGAGGGTAATCGGGGCGGTCACGAACAGGCTCAATACCAGCGAGATCTTCAGGTAGGTGAAGAAGACATCCGGCGCGTTCAGAAAGACCAGCGGCGTGCCGGGCGGCAAGGCCTCGCGCAGCGGCAGGGAGATAAAGTCGAAGATGGCGGCGGAATAGTTCATCAGCACCATCACGCCGATCAGGTAGGCAATACCCGCCACCAGCAGCCGGCGCCGGAGTTCCAGCAAATGCGGCAGGATACCGCCGGCGATCGGCCCCGGCCCGGTTTGCGGCTCGCTCACGCGTCCTTCCCGCTATCCGGCTTCGGTTCGGCCTTTTTACGCGGTGCCCGCTTGCGCGGTGCCGGTTTCGATTCGCCCGAATCCTTGGACTTCGCTTTGCTGGCGGCCGGCTTTCTCGCTGCCGGTTTCCGTCTGGCGGGCTTCTCGGCGGCCGGCTTCTCGGCAACAGACGCTTCCGCCGCGGCCGTGCTCAGACCCGCATCGATGATATCTTGCACCTCGGCGCGGACCTCGGTGGCCGGCGAGCGTAGCGGTTCGGTTTCGACATTGATCTGCTGCCTGATTTCGGCGGCCCAGCCACGGGCACGGCGCACGGCACGACCGATCTGGGCGAAGAATTCCGGCAGGCGCTCGGGCCCCAGCACCAGAAACGCCACCGCACCGATGAGGATCAGTTCGAACAGGCCGATATCAGGCATCGCGGGCCTCAGGCGGCCTTGTCTTCGTCGTCCTTCTTCCTGGACTTGTCGTCATCGGCCATATTCTGGCGGAAACTCTTGATCCCCTTGGCCAGACCCGCCCCGATTTCCGGCAGTTTGCGGGCGCCGAACAGCACCAGCACGATCACCAGAATCAAAATCAACTCGGATGTTCCCAGACCCATAAACCACATCTCCCTTACGCTGCCTGCATGTCGCAGGCCCACCGGATACTTGCGGCCTCCCGCCCGGCATGCAAGCACCTCCCCTCACACGTACTCGATCCATGCGTACAATTTGTTCCGCAATTGTTCCCGGCAGAAGCTGCCGCTAGCATGCGCGCTCGCCTGAAACGAGAAGGAGTCCGCCCTTGTTCAAACGCATTCTGATTGCCAACCGCGGTGAATGCGCCATCCGCATCATCCGTTCGTGCCGCGAGCTCGGCATCGAGACGGTCGCCATCTATTCCGAGGCCGACTCCCACTCCCTGCACGTCAAGAAGGCGGACCGTGCGGTGATGATCGGACCCGATCCGGTGAAGAGCTACCTCAACATCCACCGCATCGTCGACATCGCCGTGAAGACCAACTGCGACGCCATCCATCCGGGCTACGGTTTCCTCTCCGAAAACGCTGACTTCGCGCGCGAGATCGCCAAGGCTGGCATCACCTACATCGGCCCCTCTCCCGATGCCATCGAGGATATGGGCAGCAAGACCCGCGCCCGTGACGCGATGATCGCCGCCGGTGTGCCGGTGATCCCCGGCTCGAAGTCGTCGCTCTCCAGCGTCGACGAGGCGCTGAAGCTCGCCAACGGCATGGGCTACCCGGTAATGCTGAAGGCGGCGGCCGGCGGCGGCGGCCGCGGTATCCGTCGCTGCGACAACGACAAGCAGCTGAAGGAAAACTACGTGATCACCCAGCGCGAGGCGCTGGCGGCGTTCGGCAACGACGAGCTGTTCATGGAGAAGTGCATCGTCGAGCCGCACCACATCGAGTTCCAGATCCTTGCCGATTCGCACGGCAACTGCGTGCACCTGTTCGAGCGCGACTGCTCAATCCAGCGCCGCAACCAGAAACTGATCGAGATCGCGCCCTCCAACTTCCTGACGCCGGAACTGCGCGAACAGATGGGTGCCATCGCCGTGAAGGCCGCCAAGGCGGTGAACTACGTCAATGCCGGCACCGTCGAGTTCCTCGTCGACAAGGATCGCAACTTCTGGTTCATGGAGATGAACACCCGCCTGCAGGTGGAGCATCCGATCACCGAGGCGATCACCGGCATCGACATCGTCGCGCAGCAGATCATGGTGGCGGCCGGCCGCAAGCTCGCCTTCACTCAGAAGGATCTCTCCTTCAAGGGCTTCGCCATCGAGTTCCGCGTCAACGCCGAGGATCCGCAGAACAACTTCCTGCCGACACCTGGCGAGATCAGCCGCTACTTCTCGCCGGGCGGTCCGGGCGTGCGCGTCGACGGCTGCGTCTATCCGGGCTACCGCATCCCGCCCTACTACGACTCGATGTGTGCCAAGCTGACCATCTGGGGCCCGACCTGGGAACGCACCGTGGCCCGGGCCATGCGCGCGCTGAACGAGTACGACATCCGCGGCGTGCGCACCACGCTGCCCTTCTACCGCAAGATTGCGGCCTCGCCGGAGTTCCAGGCGGGCGAGTTCCACACCGGCTTCCTGGCCGACCATCCGGAGCTTCTGGAGATCATCCCGTTCGATCCGCGCGAGGACATCGCGGCGGCCGTTGCCGTCGCCATTGCCGCCCACGCCGGCCTGTAAGGACATAAAGGATAGAAAGCATGAGCAAGACGAAGAAGAAACTGGCGATCACCGAACTGGCACTCCGCGACGGCCACCAGTCGCTGCTGGCGACCCGCATGCGGCTCGACGACATGCTGCCGATCTGCAGCGAGCTCGATGCCATCGGCTACTGGTCGATCGAGGCCTGGGGCGGCGCCACCTTCGACACCTGCCTGCGTTTCCTGAAGGAAGACCCGTGGGTACGCCTGCGCGAGCTGAAGAAGGCGCTGCCGAACACGCCGATCCAGATGCTGCTGCGCGGCCAGAACCTGCTCGGCTACCGCCACTATGCCGACGACGTCGTGAAGAAGTTCGTCGACATGGCCGCCGCCAACGGCGTCGATGTCTTCCGCATCTTCGATGCGATGAACGACCTGCGCAACGTGCGCACCGCCGTCGCGCAGGTAAAAAAGAATGGTAAGCATGCCGAGGGTGCGATCAGCTATACCGTCAGCCCCGTGCACACGCTGGAGCACTTCGTCGATCTCGGCAGGCAGTTCGAGGATATGGGCTGCGCCACTGTCGCCATCAAGGACATGGCGGGTTTACTGACCCCCACCGCCACCCGCGAGCTGGTCAAGGCGCTGAAGAAGGCCGTCAAGGTGCCGCTGCACCTGCATTCGCACGCCACCGCCGGTGTCGCCGAGATGGTGCAGTGGGAAGCGGTCAACGCCGGCTGCGACATCATCGACACCGCCATCAGCCCGCTGGCCGGCGGCACCAGCCACCCGGCGACCGAGGCGATGGTCGCCGCCTTCGCCGGCACCGAGCACGACACCGGCCTCGACCTGATCAAGCTGCAGGAGATCGCCGCCCGCTTCCGCGAGGTGCGCAAGAAGTACAAGCGCTTCGAGTCCGATTTCACCGGCGTGGACACCCGCGTCTTCGTCAATCAGATCCCCGGCGGCATGATCTCGAATCTCGCCAACCAGCTGCGCGAACAGGGTGCGCTGGACAAGATGGACCAGGTGCTCGAGGAGATCCCGCGCGTGCGCAAGGATTTCGGCTACCCGCCGCTGGTCACGCCGACCAGCCAGATCGTCGGCACGCAGGCGGTTCTGAACGTCGTCTCCGGCAAGAAGTACAAGGTCATCACCAATGAGACCAAGGCGTACCTGAAGGGCATGTACGGCAAGCCGCTCGGCGAGGTCAACGAAGAGGTGCGCAAGCTGGCGCTGGGCGACGAGGAGCCGATCGAGCTGCGTCCGGCCGACCTGCTGCAGCCTGAGCTGGATGCACTGACCCGCGAAGCCAGCGACAAGGCGAAGTCGGTCGAGGATATCCTCTCCTATGCGCTGTTCCCGGCCGTGGCACTGGAGTACTTCAAGGAGCGCGAGAGCGGCAAGTTCAAGCCGGAGCCGTTGGAGACCCCGGCCGAGGCGACCCCGGCCGCCGTTGCCGCCCCGGCACTGGCGCCGACCGAGTTCAACATCACCATCCACGGTGAGGAGTACCACATCAAGATCGAGGGCTCCGGCCACAAGAGCGAGGATCGCCGGCCGTTCTACGTGAAGGTCGACAACGTGCTCGAGGAAGTGATCGTCGAGACGCTGACCGAAGTGGTGCCTACCCAGGAAGGCGTCATCGACGCCCGCAAGGCCTCGAAGGATTCGCGCCGCCCGAAGGCGAAGAGCGACAACCACGTCACCACGCCGATGCCGGGCCGTATCGTCGCCATCAACGTCGAGGTCGGCGACACGGTCGAGGCTGGCTCCACAGTACTGGTCGTCGAGGCGATGAAGATGGAGAACCCGGTGCACGCCCCGGTGGCCGGCACCATCAAGGCGATCTACGCCAGCGAGGGCGACAACGTCAATCCGGACGAGTGCCTGATGGAAATCGCCTGAGCAACCCGCTCACCCGATAAAAAGCCCGGCAATGCCGGGCTTTTTTATTTCCGAATTCCTCCCTTGCCCCTGCTCATCTGTCTACTTCCAACCAATAGCCGTCATTCAAATCAATCGAATCTGACCTCATTAATTCCCCTCGACAAATCTCCCTCACTGCTTTCATATCAAACGATATTCCTGAATTACCTCAAGTTTATTAATCAACTCACATATTTATGGGATATACAAAAACTAATCGGCTGATTAACTAATTTCTATGCTATCTCCAGAAATAACACCTTAAGGCCACTTAATGCAACAGCGCGCAATATTGTTGAACTTCTCGGGCACCCTGGAACTCGACGGAGTGTCAATATGGTAACTACATATATTGTATTTATTTTCACTTAAGAGGGGATAAACATCATGAAACTAGAATTCAAAATTCGAGGCAAGGTGATTGAACGAGAGAGCAAGTGCCCACTTTCCGGACTGTTAGTACGTGCTTACGACAAGGATTTCCTCTTCGACGATTTGCTCGCAACTGCCACCACGGACTCAAACGGCAGTTTTGAAATGCTATACGCAGGCCGCGATTTTCAGGAATTGTTCGATTCAAAACCCGACATCTATTTTATCATCATGGATAA
>DATLWR010000023.1:0-9466 GCA_035576205.1 Mariprofundaceae bacterium | reverse complement strand
AGCAGCTCGACATTGGTGATGCCGCGCTGCTGCAGGGCATGGTGAACCGCGCCGCTGACCGTACTCTTGCCGGCACCCGACAGGCCGGTGAACCACAAACAGAAACCCTTACGAACCGACATCAATAACCTCGAAACCCTGATTTCACTGTCACAGCCGCCAAAGCCGCAATCCCGCCTGCCGGAGTTTATCCACATCGAGAATCGACTTCACATCCAGCACCGGCGCCCCCGCCCGGCAGATACCAGCAAGCGTTGCGGTATCCAGCTTCCTGAATGCCTCATGGGCGACGGCCACGATCACCGCATCCATGTCGTGCAGCGCATCCCAGTCGCACAACGACAAGCCGTACTCGTACGCCGCCTCCTCCGCCGAAGCGACCGGGTCGTGCACGCTTACCTCGATACCGAGACTCTGCAGTTCGCGGATGGTGTCGACCACCTTGGTATTGCGCAGATCGGCGCAGTTCTCCTTGAAGGTCAGACCGAGTACCGCAACACGTGCGCCCTGCGGCTTGCAACCGGCACGGATTATCTGCACCACCGTCTGCTCGGCGAGCCAGCGTCCCATGCCGTCGTTGATGCGCCGCGCCGCCTGGATTACCTCCGGCCGGAAGCCGGCGATCTCGGCGCGGTGCGTCAGGTAATAGGGATCGACACCGATGCAGTGGCCGCCCACCAGCCCTGGCCGGAACGGCAGGAAATTCCATTTCGTTCCTGCCGCCTCCAGCACTTGCATGGTGTCGATACCGAGCTTGTGGAAGATCAATGCCAGTTCGTTGATCAGTGCGATGTTCACATCGCGCTGCGTATTCTCGATCACCTTCGCAGCCTCAGCGACCTTGATCGATGCTGCCCGATGCACGCCCGCATCGATGACCTGCTCGTAGAGCCAAGCCACGGCCGCAAGCGACTCCGCATCCTGGCCAGAGACAATCTTCACGATGTTTTCCAGCGTATGTACCCGATCTCCCGGATTGATGCGTTCCGGCGAATAGCCGACCTTGAAATCCGGCCCGCATTTCAGACCCGACTCGCGCTCCAGGATCGGCACGCAGATTTCTTCGGTAACACCCGGATAGACCGTCGATTCGAAAATCACGATGGTGCCCTTCGACAGGTTACGTCCCACCGTCTCGCTCGCCTTCACCACTGGCGTCAAATCCGGTTGATGGGCGTGGTCGATAGGGGTGGGTACGGCCACGACGATGCGGTTGCATCCTTTCAGTCCAGCAGGATCCGTCGATACCTGCAGCATGGTCGCTGCGACAAACTTCTCTTGCTCCATCTCGCCGGTCGGGTCGCATCCCTGCCGGTAGGCCTCGATCTTCCCGGCATCCAGATCGAATCCGTACGTCGGAAATTTCCTGCCGAAGGCCAGAGCCAGCGGCAGGCCGACATAGCCGAGCCCGACGACGCCGACGCGAGCCTCATTCATGCCTTTTTCCAGATTGTGCCATTGGGGCCATCTTCCAGCACGATGCCCATGCCGGCAAGCTCATCGCGCACCGCATCGGCACGCGCAAAATCGCGATTCTTGCGCGCTTCGGCCCGCTCGGCGATCAGCTGTTCGATGCGCGCCACATCGGCATCGCCACCCTGGAACCAGCTATCGACATCTATCTGCACAATGCCGAGCAACGCGCACATACCATGAAAGCTGCCGATTTCACGACTCATATCCGTACCAGCATCGAGCCCCTTGTTAATGGCGCGCGAAAGCTCGAACAGCACAGCCAGCGCCTCCGAAGTATTGAAATCGTCGTCCATCGCCGCCGCAAAGGCAGCCGGAATCTTGCCGGCCGCCACCGGCGGCAAACGCCGTTTCGTCTCGTAGAGGCGATCGAGCGCTGCCTTGGCTGCCTCGAGCGCAGCATCGGAAAAATCGAGCGGCGAGCGGTAGTGGGTACCGAGGATAAACATGCGCAGCACCTCCGGATGGAAGCGGGCCAGCACTTCACGGATGGTGAAGAAGTTACCCAGCGACTTGCTCATCTTCTCGGCGTTGATATTGACGAAGCCATTGTGCAACCAGTAGCGGGCGAAGTCCTCGCCGGTCGCTGCCACCGCCTGCGCGATCTCGTTCTCGTGGTGCGGGAACTTGAGGTCCATGCCGCCACCGTGGATATCGAAAGCGTTGCCCAGATGTTTGCAACTCATCGCCGAACACTCGATATGCCAGCCTGGCCGACCCTCGCCCCATGGCGAATTCCAGGCCGGCTCCCCTGGCTTGGCACGCTTCCACAGCACGAAATCGAGTGGATCGTGCTTCTCGGCATCAACAGCGACACGACTGCCCGCCTCCAGTTCGTCGATATTCTTGCCGGAGAGCTGGCCATAGGGGGCGAACTTGCGTACCGAGTAGAGCACATCCCCCGACGGGGCCACATAGGCGTAACCCTTGGCAACCAGCGCCTCGATCATCGCCACCATTTCGGCCATGTGCGCCGTGGCCCGGGGCTCCAGCGTCGGCCGCTCGCAGCCAAGCGCATCCATATCCTCGTAAAAGGCATCGATCATCTCGGCGGTCAGCTGGTCGATACCGATACCGCGTTCGCTGGCGCGGGCGATGATCTTGTCGTCGACGTCGGTGAAATTGCGCACGTAGGTCACGTCATACCCCGATGCCTTCAGCCAGCGGCAGATCACGTCGAATACCACCATGACGCGAGCATGCCCGACATGGCAGAGGTCGTAGACGGTCACACCGCAGACGTACATCCCGACGCGCCCGGGCTCAAGCGGCACGAACGATTCCTTCTGTCGGCTCAGGGAGTTGAAAAGTTTCAATGTCATGCTGCCACCCTTGCCAGCATGTCCTCCAGCCGTTCGGCCACGCCCTCACGTCCGAGAAAGGCGACCACGCTGCCCATATCAGGGCCATGCAGAACACCGGTCAGAGCAGCCCGAAGTGGCAGGAATAGCGCTTTGCCCTTGCAGCCGGTCGCCGTACTCACCGCAGCACTCCACGCCTTCCAGTCGGCATCGCTGCGCTGCTGCCAGAGCTTCAGTGCCCCGTCGAAAAAATCCCAGCCGGCCTCGCGGCCGACCTCGTAGCTCTCCACCGAATCGAGCACGGTCGCATCGATGAGGCGCCCAAATTCCATCGCCTGCTCCACGCGCTCGAGATTACCGACGATCAGCCCGGCCACCGCCTCCAGTCGCTCGGCATCGGCAGGCGGCAGGTGGGGCGCCAGCAGCGGTGCCAGCGTTGCGGGTGGCGTGGCGTGCAGGATCTTCGTATGCCAGCGCCACATCGCATCGTCCTGCCAGCGCACCGGTGAGGTGGAGAGCCGCGACGCATCGAAAGCTTCGGCCAACTCATCCAGGCCGGAAAGCTCTTCGGGGATATTCGGATGGCCGAGACGAGCCATCGCCTGTACCAGCGCCTCGGGGAACAGACCGGCAGCTCTGAGCTGAGCGACACTGTGGCTGCCGGTACGCTTGGAGAGCTTGGCACCGTCGGAACCCAAAAGCAGACCATGATGCAGGTAGACCGGCGGCGCGAAACCCAGATGTTTCAGCAGCCAGACCTGGTAGGCGGTATTGGTCAGGTGATCGTCACCCCGGAGGGCGTGCGTGATACCGTCCAGCGCATCGTCGACGGCATTGGGCAGTAAAAAAGTGAAGCTGCCATCCGAGCGCACTACGACCGGGTCGTCGAGATCGTGTAACAGGAACTGCACGTCGCCGCGCAACAGGTCGTGCACCACGACATCGGCGCCGGATGCCGCGGCATCGTGGATAGCCAGGCGCCAGACGAAAGGCTCGCTGGCCGCCCGGGCCTCGGACTCGTCTCGGGAAAGCTGTCGGCAGCGACCGGCATAGCGTGGCGGCAAGCCGCGCGATACAGCAAGCTTGCGATCAAGATTCAGCTGGTTTTCGCTACAGAAACAGCGATAAGCGAGGCCCTTGGCGTCAAGCTTGCGCATCGCTTCCCGATGCCGGTCGGCATGCGCTGACTGGAACAGCACCTCGCCGTCCCAGCCAAGCCCCAGCCACAGCAGGTCCTGCCGGATGGCGGCAATATACTCCGCCTCCGAACGCTCGGCATCGGTGTCCTCGAATCGGAGCAGGAAACGGCCGCCATGCTTGTGCGCATAGAGCCAGCTGAGCAAAGCGGTACGGACATTGCCGAGGTGCAGCAGTCCGGTGGGGCTGGGTGCAAAGCGGGTGACCACCCTGCTCATTTCGTCGCCTTCTTCACCGAATCTTTCTCCCCTTCCGGCAGGATCAGCATGTACTCGTCGGGGTACACGTAGCCCAGCTCCCGGTGCACCAGCTCCTCCAGTGCCTTCGGGTCGTTCCTGAGGCGCAGGATCTCGGCGCCCAGTTTCTGACGCCGGATCTTTAGTGCCTCGACCTCATCCCTGAGCTGTTGCAACTCGGCCTTTTCCGAACGGTAGACCAGATAGCCGTGATCGGAAAACACTAGATCCCACACCATCCAGCCGATCACCAGCAGTGCCAGCGACATGCCAGCCCAGCGCATGGCACGTTTCAGGGCTTACTTCCCCCGGAACGCACCATGGCCAGCGAAGCGTGCACGGCTGCCGAGCTCTTCCTCGATGCGCAGCAGCTGGTTGTACTTGGCCATGCGGTCGGAGCGCGATGCCGAACCGGACTTGATCTGGCCGGTGGCCATAGCGACCGCGAGATCCGCGATGGTGGCGTCCTCGGTCTCGCCCGAGCGATGGCTCATCATGCAGCGGTAGCCGGCAGCATGCGCCATCTTCACCGCCTCGGCGGTCTCGGTCAGCGTGCCGATCTGGTTCACCTTCACGAGCAGCGCATTGGCGATGCCCTTCTCGATACCTTCCTTGAGGATCGCCGGGTTGGTCACGAACAGGTCGTCGCCGACCAGCTGTACCTTGCCACTCAGGCGCTCGGTCAGCAGTTTCCAGCCATCCCAGTCGCCCTCGTCGAGACCATCCTCGACCGAGACGATCGGGTACTGGCGGCAGAGCGACTCGATCAGGTCGACCATGCCGGCCGAATCCAGCTTGCGGTTGCCCTCGCCGGCCAGCACGTAGTGACCGTCGTGATAGAACTCGGAGGCGGCCATGTCGGAGGCGATCACCACGTCCGTACCCGCCTTCAGGCCGACCTTCTCGATCGCCTCGAGGATCACCGTGATACCCTCTTCGTTGGAGCCCAGATTCGGCGCGAAGCCGCCCTCGTCGCCCACGGCAGTGATATGACCGCCCTTCTTCAGGATCGACTTCAGCGCGTGAAACACCTCAGCACCCATGTCCAGCGACTGGGCGAACGATGAGGCACCGGCCGGCACGATCATGTACTCCTGGAAATCGATGCTGTTATCGGCGTGCGAACCGCCGTTGATGACGTTCATGCACGGCACCGGCAGCAACGCCGCATCGGCGCCGCCCATCGAGACAAACAGCGATTCACCCTTCTCGGCTGCGTTCGCCTTCGCCACGGCCATGGAAACACCGAGGATGGCGTTGGCGCCCAAGCGCCCCTTGTTCGGCGTGCCATCCAGCGCAATCAGCTTGCGATCGATTCCTGCCTGATCTGCAGCATCCATGCCGATGACGGCCTTGGCGATTTCGCCGTTGACGTTGGCCACGGCCTTCTTGACACCCTTGCCGCCCAGGCGGCTGCCGCCGTCGCGCAGCTCCACGGCCTCGCGCGAACCGGTCGAGGCGCCGCTCGGCACCGCTGCACGTGCAAACGCGCCACTAGCCAGGCGCACATCGACTTCCACGGTCGGATTGCCGCGCGAATCGAAAATCTCCCGGGCATGAACTGATTTGATAGTACTCACTTTCTTCCTTCTCCTGCTTTCCGGTACCGGCCCCTCGCCGGCACCCTCTTTTTTCCTCTTGTCGAGTTAACTGTTTTTGGCGACGTAGTCGATCTGCACGAGTTGCCTCAAGAGCCCCTCGAGGTCGGCCAGCGCCAGTGAATTGGGTCCATCGGACAGCGCCTTGTCCGGATCGGGATGCACTTCCATGAAGAGTGCTGCGACACCCACCGCCACGGCGGCACGCGCCAGGCCCGGCACGTACTCGCGGTTACCGCCGGTGGCACCGCCCAGTCCGCCTGGCTGCTGCACCGAGTGCGTGGCATCGAAGACGACGGGTGCGCCGAACTCGCGCATCACCATCAGCGAACGCATATCGGAAACCAGATTGTTATAGCCGAAACTCGCCCCGCGCTCGCAAAGCATGATGTCGGCATTGCCGGTCGCCCGGGCTTTCTCCAGCACATGCTTCATGTCCCAGGGCGCCAGGAACTGACCCTTCTTGATGTTCACCGGCTTGCCGGCGGCAGCGACAGCGTTGATGAAATCGGTCTGCCGGCAGAGAAAGGCCGGCGTCTGCAGCACGTCAGCGACAGCGGCCACAGCCGCCACCTGGTCGGCCTCGTGGATGTCGGTGATCACCGGCAGCCCCAGCTCGTCCTTGACGCGCTTCAGGATACGCAGCCCCTCGTCCATGCCGGGACCGCGGAAACCGACCAGACTGGTGCGATTGGCCTTGTCGAAACTGGACTTGAAGATCAGCGGAATGCCGACCCGGCCAGCGATGGCAGCAATCTCCGCCGCTACCTCGAGCGTGAAAGCCTCGCCCTCGATGACACAAGGGCCGGCCATCAGCACAAGCGGCAGCTCGTTGCCGATCCGGATATCGCCAACGCGAACGACGTGCCCGCTCATCCCAGCTTCGCCCCGACCTTGCTGGCACCGACAAAGGCGGCAAACAGCGGGTGCGGCGCGTACGGCCTCGACTTGAACTCCGGATGGAACTGACAGGCGACGAACCACGGGTGGTCCTTCACCTCGATCATCTCGACCAGTGAACCGTCTGGCAGCTCGCCGGAAACCACCAGCCCGGCCTCTTCCAGCCGCTGGCGGTAGGTGTTGTTGAATTCGTAGCGATGGCGATGGCGCTCGGAGATATCCGCCTGACCGTAGGCAGCGAAGGCGCCCGTCCCCTCGATCACCCGGCACGGATAGGCGCCCAGACGCATGGTGCCGCCCAGATCGTCCTTGCCGCTGCGTTTCACCCGCTCGCCCTCCTGCTCCCATTCGGTCATCAGGGCGATCACCGGATTGGCCGCACCGGCATGGAATTCGCTGCTGGTGGCATCTTCAATGCCGGCCACATGGCGGGCGAATTCGATGACGGCAAGCTGCATGCCCAGACAAATGCCGAGGAACGGAATCCTGTTCTCGCGCGCATACTGGATGGCGAGGATCTTGCCCTCCGTGCCGCGCTCGCCGAAACCGCCCGGCACCAGGATACCCTGCACCCCTTCCAGACGGCCGGTGCCCTGTCGTTCCAGCGACTCGGCATCGACATAGTCGATCTTCACGCGCACGCCGTTGGCCATGCCGCCATGAAACAGCGACTCGTTAACGGACTTGTAGGCATCGGCCAACTCGACGTACTTGCCGACCATGGCGATGCGCACCACATCCTTCGGCTCGCGGATGCGGCGACAGATGCCTTCCCAGACGGAGAGATCGGGCTTGTCGTCCTGCAGGCCGAAATGCTCCAGAACCACTGTTTCGAGGCCGCCGTTGCTCAATGTCAGTGGTACGCCGTAGATGGTATCGACGTCGGGCGCTTCGATCACCGCCTCTTTCGGCACATTGCAGAACAGAGCGATCTTGTCGCGCTGCGCCTTCGGGATCGGCCGCTCGGAACGGCACAGCAACACATCCGGCTGGATACCGATCTCGCGCAACTTCTGCACCGAGTGTTGGGTCGGCTTCGACTTGATCTCGCCAGCCGAAGCGATGTAGGGCACCAGGGTCAGGTGGATGAAGGCGACATTCTTGGCACCGAGATCGAAACGGATCTGGCGGATCGCCTCCAGGAACGGCAGCGACTCGATGTCACCCACCGTGCCGCCGATCTCGACGATGGCGATATCGGGCTCTCCGACACGAAGTGACAGGATCGCATCCTTGATCGCATCAGTGATATGAGGAATCACCTGCACGGTGGCGCCCAGGTAGTCGCCGCGTCGCTCACGCCGAATCACCGACTCGTAGATGCGGCCGGTGGTGAAATTGGAACGTTTGGTCATCGTCGCATGGGTAAAGCGCTCGTAGTGACCGAGATCGAGGTCGGTCTCGGCCCCGTCGTCAGTAACGAACACCTCGCCGTGCTGGAACGGGCTCATGGTGCCCGGATCGACGTTGATATAGGGATCGAGTTTCTGCATGGTGACCGTCAGGCCCCGTGCCTCAAAAAGCGCCGCGAGACTTGCCGCGGCGATACCTTTACCCAGTGAGGAGACAACTCCGCCTGTGACAAAAACGAATCGTGTTTGCTTGCTCATAGACGGGCGCGGAGTCTAACCAGACTCCCTGCTGCCCGCCACAGTTATCTTGTGAAAAAGCCAGTAAAAAAAACTGTGACGCGCGGCTGTCAAAAAACCGTTTCGCGCCTTTGCAGCAACAACCTCAGCCGACCCACACCCGCGCGTTGCGGAACATGCGCAGCCACGGCCCGTCCTCGCCCCAGCCATCCGGATGCCAGGAGTATTGCACCGTGCGGAACAAACGCTCCGGATGAGGCATCATGATGGTGAAGCGTCCATCGGCCGTAGTCACGCCAGCCAGTGCGTTCGGCGAACCGTTGGGGTTGTGCGGATAGGTTGCAGCCGGCTTGCCGTCGGCACCGAGATAGCGGATGCAGGCTGAGGCCTTCGCCTCGTCGGCCGCGGATGCGAACACTGCCCGGCCCTCGCCGTGCGACACCACCAGCGGCATGCGCGAGCCCTCCATGCCGGCGAAAAAGATCGACGGGCTCTTCTCGACCTCGGCCATCAGCAGCCGCGCCTCGAACTGCTCGGAACGGTTGCGGTGGAAGCGCGGCCAGTGGCCCGTCCCCGGAATGATCTCGGAAAGCGAGCTCATCATCTGGCAACCGTTGCAGACACCCAGCGCAAAACTGTCGGATCGCTTGAAGAAGGCCTCGAACTCGTCGCGCGCCCGCGCGTTGAACAGGATCGAACTGGCCCAGCCGCGGCCGGCGCCGAGCACATCGCCAAACGAAAAACCGCCGCAAGCGACCAGCCCCTTGAAGCCGGCGAGCTTCACGCGCCCCTCGATCACGTCGGACATGTGCACGTCCACACAGTCGAAGCCGGCACGGTCGAAAGCCGCTGCCATCTCGACCTGACCGTTGACGCCCTGCTCGCGCAGCACCGCCATCGGCGGCCGCTTGCCCGTGGCAATGAACGGTGCCGCCACATCCTCGGCTGGATCGAAGGAAGGCTTGGCGTGCAGGCCCGGATCAGCCGCCTCGGCGATGGCCGCGAACGCCTCGTCGGCACACTCCGGATTGTCGCGCCTCGCCTGCAAGCGATAACTGGTCTCGGCCCACACCTGCTGCAGTTCCAGTACATTTTCGTCCAGCACCACCCTGTTGCCCTGCTTGATGAGCAGCCGGCGATCGAGACGCGGATGGCCAATCAGGTGGGTGACA